>DATBKH010000170.1:0-54924 GCA_036555955.1 Candidatus Limnocylindria bacterium
GCGCGCTCAACACGTTCGAGCTGACCCGCCAGGACTCGAGCACGCTGGGGCAGCACTGGGCCGGCTCTCTGCCGCTCGCCGGCCGCGATCCGTCGAACGTTCGCTACATGCTGCAAGCCGTGAACGGGGCCGGCCGCGTACAGGTGGTCGACAACTTCGGGCTGGGCTTCGCGGCAGAGACACCGCCGACGCTGCAAACGCCACTCGCGGACACTGCGCTCTCGTTCGTCGCACCGCCGACGCCGACCAGCACCTTCTCCGGCCGGACCATCACGGTCGCGGCCAAGTTGACGCGGAACGACACCGACGCGTCGGTCGCCGGCAAGCGACTCGTCTTCCGGCTGACCGGTGTGAGTGGAGCGAAGGCGTTCGCGTACACCGGTTCGGATGGCGTCGCGACGACACAGCTGAAGGTCGCCGCGCTTCCGGGGACCCTGTTCGCCCAAGTCGAATTCGACGGCGACGACGATCTGGCCGGGAGCAGCGCGCGGTCGGCCGAGATCGCGGTGGCGCGCGAGACCGCCAGCTTCACCGCGACGGGAATCACGCCGTCGAGCCAGCAGGTCGGCGGGGTCGTGCAGGTGACCGCACGGCTGCAAGACGGGCTCGGCCGCCGCCTCCGGGAACAAGGCGTGCTCTTCCTGGTCACCGCACCGGCGTGCACGGCGTACGTCGCCGGTCCCGGGTGTGCCGTGCTGCAGGCGCAAGCCTCGGAAACGGACTTCCGGGGCGACGCGCGCGCGAGCTTCACGCTCGCGCTCGGCATCGGCTCGTACAACATCCATGCGGTCTTCGCGAGCGTGGTCCAGCTGCCGCCCGCGATCACGGTCGATCTGCAGAACGCGCGCTACACGCCGGCACGCGCAAATCTCGGAGCGCTGACCGTCGCCAACCAGCGGATCCTGTTCACGAGCAGCCGCACCGGCTTCGGCGACATCTACGCCATGAACGTCGACGGCTCCAACCCGCAGCGCCTCACGACGGCCAACGCGATCGACGCCGATCCGGATTGGTCCCCGGACCGGACGCGGATCGCGTTCACGAGCAGCCGCACCGGGAACGGCGACGTTTACGTGATGGGCTCGGATGGAACGGGCGCCACGCGGCTTACGACCAGCAGCGGCATCGACACGTTCGGCAGCTGGTCGCCGGACGGTACGAAGATCGCCTTCACCAGCACGCGCGACGGCAACGCCGAGATCTACGTGATGAACGCAGACGGCAGCGGCCAGACACGCCTCACGAACAACCCGCGGATCGACGCCGATCCGTACTGGTCGCCTGACGGGACGAAGATCGCGTTCACGAGCACCCGCGACGGGAACTCAGAGATCTATGTGATGAACGCGAACGGCAGCAACGTGAAGCGGCTCACGAACGATCCCGGCGTCGACACGCTCGGCAGCTGGTCGCCGGACGGAACGAAGATCGCATTCACGAGCGGCCGGACGGGGAACGGCGACATCTACACGATGAACTCCGATGGCACCGGCCTCACGCGTCTCACGACGAGCTCGGCCATCGACGCGACGCCCGATTGGTCACCGGACGGGACCAAGATCGTGTTCGCGACGACCCGGGACGGCAACTCCGAGATCTACGTGATGAACGCCAACGGCACGGGGCAGACCAGGCTCACCACGAACTCCGCCCTCGACACGCTCCCCAGCTGGTAGAGGCCTTAGCGGGCCGAGATCGGCGAGGGTGGCGCGAGCAGGCGCTCGACGCCGCGACGGTCGGTCGTCGCGCCCAGTTCCGCGAAGATCGTTACGGCTTCGCGAACGAGCGCGAGGTCGTCGCCTTCGAGCCGGCCCGCCGTGGCGTGCACTTGAGCGAGCGCGGCGAGGCTCCGGGCGAGCTCCAAACGGTTCTGAGCGAGCCTGAGAATGCTCACGCTCTCTGTAAGCTCGGCGGCCGCCTGGGTCCGCATCCCCAGCGCGTGGTGCACGGTACCCAGTACTTGGAGCGCCACGCCCTCCTCGTCGCGCGCTTTGATCTCCCGCGCCACGTCGAGCGATCGCAGCGCCCAGCCGAGCGCGACGGCCGGCTCCTTCGCGAGTTCGACCTTCGCGAGCGTTCGATATAGCTCGGGCAGGAACAGCCGCGAGTCGAGCTTCTCCCACTCGGCGAGCGCGCTCCCCAGCGAAGTGCGCGCTTCGTCGAGGTGACCGTCTTCGTAGTGGAGGATGCCGAGGTTCATATGGACCGTCGCCACGCCGACGGCGTTCCCGACCTGCGACCAGCTCTGCAGCGCTTCTTCCGACGCCGCGATCGCACCTGGGTAGTCGCGGCGATTTCGAAGGGTCTCGGCCAGATTTGCTTGCGTCATGCCGACGCCCCACAGGTCTCCGATGCGCCGTGCGAGCGTCAGCGCCTGCCGCTGCTCCTCCAGCGCTTCGTCCCAGCGCGATTGTCGGCGGAAGACGATGCCGAGGTTGTTGCGAACGTTCATCAGTCCCTGCGGATCGTCGAGCGACTCGTAGATCGAGAGCGCGCGGCGATACAGATCCACGCCTCGCGCGTGATCGCCCTTGAGCACGCTAGCCGTACCGAGGTGTTTGTACCCCTCCGCAACGAGCTGGCGTGACCCTGCGGCGTCCGCCATGCCAACGCCGCGCTCACCGGCGACGAGCGCGTCGTCATAGCGGCCCTGGCGCCAGGCCACGTGAGCCAGCTCGATCCACACCGCGGCGGTGTCCGCATGTACGAGGTCGCCCGCGCTCGCGCCGGCACGCTCGAGCCAGCGGAGGGCGAGCTGGTAGTCGCCCTCGCGCTGATAGGTGACGGCCACCTTGCGTTCCAAGCGAGATTTCACGATCGCCGCAGCCGCAAGGTCATACGCTTCCCGGTACGAGTCGCGGGCCCGGGGCAGCTGGCCGATCGTCGTCCGCACGTCGCCGATGCCTTCGAGTGCCGCTGCCCTTTGCGTATCGTCGGGCGCGAGCGCCAGTGCCGATTCGTACGCGCGGACGGCCTGATCGTTGGCGTACAGGCGCTGCGCGCGCGCGCCGGCTATGAGCAGATACCGGCACGCGCTGGCGCGGTCGTCGCTTCGCTCGTAGTGATACGCGAGAAAGTCCACGAACTCGTCGAGCCGCTCCGTATAGAGCGCTTCCATCGCGGCCGCGATCGATCCGTGCAGCCGCCGCCGGTCCGCCTGCAGCTGCGTCTCGTACGCGACCTCTTGGATCAGGATCTGCCGGAATCCGTAGGTGACCTCCGGCGACACGGTCTGGAGATCGACGAAGCTCCCGTGTTCGAGCGTCACGAGATGCTCGGCAAGGGCGACGTCGGGAAGGAGTCTTTCGAGAACGCGGACCCAGAAGGTCCGCCCGCACACGGCCCCGGCGTTCAGCGTCCGTCGCGTATCGAGCGAAAGCCGATCGATGCGCGCCTCGATGAGTTCCTGAATCGTCGCGGGCACCGGCGCGGTCGCGCCCGGTACGAGCGCGACCCGACCCTTCCGTTCGATGAGGAGCGTCGATGCCTTCAACGCACGTACCACCTCCTCAATGAAGAAAGGATTTCCCGCGGTGCGCCCGATGATCGTCTCGGCGAGCTGGTCCTCGACGGGAACCTCGAACACGGTCTCGATCAGGTCTCTCGCCGCGGCTCCCTCGAGCGCGCGGATCGCGAGCGTTTCGGTCTGCCACGGCGGCGTCCATCCTGGGCGCGCCGTCGTCGTGAAGAGAAGCGGCAGCGACGGAATGACCGTCACGAGATCGCCAAGGACGCGCAGGCTCGCGCCGTCGACCCAGTGCAGGTCCTCCGCGGTGAGCACCAGCGGCGCGCGGCGAGCCGCTAGCGTGAGCAGCGTCCGCAGCAAGGTGACGAGGATGCGTGGCTTGACCTCGGGGTCGAGCGGCGAGCGCACCCCGTAGCCGAGGATGTCGAGGAGCAGATCCGCGTGCGTCGACTCGAGCTCGGCGCCGAGAGCCGCGAATCCAGTCGTGATCGCCGTTCGCGCCACCGTCTCGTCGTCGGCCGCGTGAATGGAAAAGGCTCCGCGGATGAAATCCGCGATCAGCGCGTACGGAGTGTTCGTCTCGAACGAGGCGCACCGGACCGTGAGCCGGTCGATGCCCGAGACGAGGTTCGCGCGGAGCTCGCCGACGAGGCGTGACTTTCCAATGCCGGCCTCGCCAACGACGTTCACGACCCGCCCGCGGCCCTGCACCGCGTCCGCGACCGCGGCGCGGAGGAACTCGAGCTCGGCGTCGCGACCGATGAAGTGCGTCGATTCCGGGGCGATCTCGTCGTAGCGGCGACGGATGACGCGGTAGCCGACCACGCGCTCCGCCTTGCCCTTCAGGGTGAGCGGCGCGGTCTCCTCGAACTCGAATGAATGGATGGCGAGCCGTCTCGTGTCGGCGCTCACGAGGACCTCGCCGGGCGGCGCGGCGGACTCGAATCGCTGCGCCGTGTTCACCGCGTCGCCGACCACCGTGAACGCGGTCTGGACGTCGCCGGCCAGCAATCCGGCGACCACCTCGCCGGTGTTGATGCCGATGCGCAGCGAGAGCCGCACGCCGTGACGTCGCGACAGATCGTCGTTCAGGTGCCCGATCGACTGCTGCATGGCGAGGGCGGCGTTGATGGCGCGCTCGGCGTCGTCCTCGTGTGAGATCGGCGCGCCGAACACCGCCATGACCGCGTCGCCGATGTACTTGTCGATCGTCCCCTCGTAGCGGCGTATCTGACGGGCCAGCTCGTTGAAGTAGGAACCGAGGATCCCGCGGAGCTCCTCGGGGTCAAGGCGCTCGCCGAGCGCCGTCGAACCGGAAAGGTCCGCGAAGAGGATCGTCACGACCTTGCGCTGCTCGCCGAATGCCGCGGCCGCGACCGAGTCGACCTGCAGCGAGGTGCTCGTCGTCGCGAGCGACTGCGCGCGCGTGACCGATACGTCCAGCGCCGCGCCGCACGACGAGCAGAAACGGTCGCGTGCGCGGGCGGCCGCGCCGCAGTTCGCGCAACGGCGTTTTACGGCTGGCGGCATGCGGCCAGCCTACGAGTCGCGGCAAGTCTCGGGTGTAACGAACCGAACGATGGGTTTGCGTCTGCGGGCGAAGCCGGCTCCTCGTAACCTTCGGCGCCATGACCGTCGAGACCGCCGACATCTGGGGGTTGCTGCGCGACAAGCTCGACTACGCCTCGTTCGTCCCGACGCCCCTGCCGGACATCGAGCGCGCCGACCTGCGGCGGCGCGATGGCACTCCCTACACCGTTATCAAGAATCCGCACGGCGACAACGGCGCCGGCCGTTACCTTCGCCTGGAGCCCGCCGACGTCGCGCTCATGCAGCTGATGGACGGGCGGCGGACCGTGCAGGAGATCCTCGTCGCGAACCTCGAGAACGGCGGCGGCTTCGCGCTCGAGAGGCTCGCTCGCTTGACCGCCGCGATGCGCACGAATGGGTTCTTCGGCGAGGAGCCGCCGCCGCTCTACGAGAAGCTTCGCGCCATGGCGGCGCGCCGCGACCCGATGGCGCAGGCGTCGATCCTGTTGCGCCGCCTCGTCCTTTGGGACATCGCCCGCTGGTCGAACGCGGACCGCTTCGTCGACCGGGCGTACCGGACAGTGGGGTGGCTGGCGTTCACGCGCATCGGCGCCGCGCTCCTCGTCGTCTTCGGGCTCGCGGGTCTGGTGCTCTGGTTCGAGGAGACGAAGATCCCCACGCTGCAGCTCGTCACGCTGAACGGCTCGTACACCCTGGGCCTGCTCGCGCTGACTCTCCTGCAGGTCCTCTCGATCTCGATACACGAGGCCGGGCATGCTCTGGCGATACGGCATTTCGGCCGACGCGTCCGGCGCTTCGGTCTGGCGATGTATTACCTCTTTCCCTGCTGCTACGTGGACTCGACGGACATGAGCCTTTCGTCGCGATGGAAGCGCGTCATCGTTTCGCTCGCCGGGCCGTTCGCGGGTCTCGTCGTCGCGGCGGCCTGCGCGGTCGTGGCGTGGTTCTCGCCGCACACGCTGCTCGGCGAGTTCGCGTTCAAGGGCGCGAGCCTCCTCGTGTTCCAGTTCGTGCTGAACCTCTTACCCATCCTCGAGCTCGACGGTTATCACGTGCTGGTCGACGCGCTCGACGCGCCACTGCTCCGACAGCGTGCGCTCGCGTTCGCGCGTGGCCAGGTCGTCCGGAAGATCCGGCAGCGCGCGAAGTGGACGCGTGAAGAGATCGGCCTCGCGCTGTTCGGTGGATTCGCGATCGTCATCTCGCTCGCGACGCTGTTCCTCTCGCTCGTGATCTGGCGGTCGCGCATCGAGGTCGCGGCGCGGGAGCTGATCCGTCTGGGCTGGCCGGGGCTCCTGATCCTCGCGCTGATCGCGCTCGTGTTCATCGGTCCGCTCGCGGTGGCGCTCGCCGCACGGGCCCTCGGGACGGCTCGCCTCGCGGCGAGGCTGGCCGCCGCGCGGAGCGCGCGGGTCGCCCAGCTCGAGCTCGAGGAGCGGGTCAACGTCCTCTCGCGGGTGCGCTTCCTCGCGGGCCTTCCGCGCCAGTCGCTCCTGGTGATGGCGTCGCATCAGGAGATCGAGCGCTTCCAAGCCGGAGACATCGTCTTCACCGCCGGCGATGCCGGGGACCGGTTCTATCTGGTCCGGTCCGGTCGCCTTCGCGCGACCGGCGCCGACGGCACGGTCTTCGGGACGATCGTGCCGGGTGAAGGCTTCGGCGAGCTCGCGCTGCTCGATCACACCGTGCGTTCCGCGACGGTCCAGGCGATCGAGCCGGTGGAGGTCTGGTCGCTGCGGCGCGGCCACTTCAATCGCTGGGTTCGCGAGCGGTACGAGGTCGCGGCCCGCATCCGTGCCTCGCGAGGCGAGCGGAACGCCCTCTCCTCGCTTCCGTTCTTCAAGGGGCTGAGTGGCCAGGAGCTCGACCGGATCGCGGCGCGCATGCGGACCATTCGGTATGGCGACCGCCAGCCGGTGTTCCTCGCGGGGGATCCCGGGGACCGCTACTACGTCATCCGCGAAGGCAAGGCGCTGGTGACGCTCCCCGACGGGCGCCCGATCAGGACGCTCGGGCCGGGCGACGCCTTCGGCGAGCTCGCCCTCCTGTTCCGGAAGCCGCGCACGGCGACCGTTACAGCGGTCGGCACGCTCGTCGTGGCGGCTTTGGAGCGGGTCGACTTCCTAGCTTTGGTGAAGGCTTCCGGAGAAAAAGAGGGTGCGTTCCGCGCGAGAACGGGCCATTATGTCGGCGCTGGTCTGGGGGAGGCCATTGCGGGGAGCTAGGGATTGGATTGCTGGGTCTGCGAAAGGACCGCGCTTGCCGCGTGCCGCTTCTGCGGGCGCGGGACCTGTCGCGAGCACTCCCGGAATCACCCGTTCGTTCTCGAGCTCTTCCGTGGCAACCGTCACGACGTCATCAGGGCGCTAGTGGTCGAAGACGCGATCCACTGCGGGGTCTGCCGCCCGCGTGGTGAACCGGTGCAGATGCCGGAGCTCGAGTAGGCACGAGCTGCGGAGGGAGGGCGAAGGTTAGGTAGATCACACGGACCGAGTGACACGGGGCGACGAGCCGCAGCACCCGAGCGGCGCAGAGTCACCGCCTACCGATAGCGGTGAAAAAGGAGCAGGTAATGAGCAAGAACCTCGAGAAAGTGATCCAGCGGGCGATCAGTGACGCGGCATTCCGCCGTCAGCTCCAGTCGAACCCCGAAGCGGCGCTACGCGGCTTCAACCTCACGGGTGACGAGGTTGCCGCACTCCGCAGCGGAGACGCCGGGAAGCTGATGTCCCTCGGCATCGACCAGCGCATGAGCAAGACATTCCAGGTCGGCGGCGAGTCCTTCTCAAGCATGGCCAGCCGCGCGGCCATCGGTGGCGACCTGACCACGACGAGCGGGTCGCTCATCGACCAGGACACCGGCCGTCTCGCGGCCGCGGACACCATCGGCGCGACGAGCGGAAGCACCGCCTCGATCGACCCCGGCAACGTCGACGGCACCCCGCGCGCTTTCGGCGACCCGCTGAGCACGGCGACGGCGGCGTCCGACGCGCTCGAGGACCAGAGCCACGCGATCGCGGGCCGTCAGATGGGCGACGCCACCGGCACCGTCCGGAGCTCCGTCCGCGACTTCGAGCCGGCCGCGCAGATCGGCACGAGCGACTACAGCTCGGCGTACCCCGCCCATGGCGGCCTGGCAGGCCCAAGCGGCACGAACCTGAGCGCCGGCAACGTCGCTCCGGTCGAGGGCAGCCCCGAGGCGTTCGCATTCCGCGACCAGGGCGAGACCGCGGTCCGCAGCAACGTTCGCGACTTCGAGCCCGCTGCCGGATCCGCGCCGACATCCGACGCGATCGAGGACCAGAGTCACGCGATCGCCGGCCGGCTGGCTGGTGAGACCGCGGTCCGCAGCAACGTTCGGGACTTCGAGCCCGCCGCGCAGCTCAGCAACAGCGAAGTGGCGAGCGATGAGGGCCAGGTCATCTCGCGGATCCGCGACAACGCTCCCGCGGACGTTGGCTCTTCGGCGACGATCAGCGGTGACGACGCGGCAGGCCCCGGCTATCTCGCCGCCTCGGACGACATGACCATCTCACGCGTTCGCGACATCGCGCCCGCCGACACGATGGGCTCGGACGTCGCGGCGAGCTCCGCGGCGACCTCGGACGCGTTCCTCACGGAGGGCGAGGTCAGCCAGTACGCAGCGACCGACCCGAACTGGAGCTCGGACGCGGCGGAGGACACGAGCCACGCGTTCAACCCGGACGTCAGCGACGCGGCCGTGGACGGCGGGACCGACTCGACCGCCAACCACGACTCGGAGCTCACGAGCTAACAGGGCACACACGAGGGGCGAAGGAGCGGCTCCGCGAGGGGCCGCTTCTTTCGTTTCTAATAGCGGATGTCGCCGCGCAGCAGCTCTCGATCGACGAGCTCGATGTGGCGGCGCCCCAGACGGATCGCCTTCCGGTGCTCGAGGTCCGCGAGGACCCTGTTCACCGACACGCGGGCGGCGCCGACGAACCCGGCGATGTCCTCCTGGGTGAGCTCGACGCTGTCCGAGCCTGACGCGTCCGCGATGTCGAGGAGGCACTTCGCGACACGGCCGGGGAGGTCGAGGAACACGAGGTCCTCGACGTGTCCGGTGCTGCGGCGGACGGTCTTCGCAAGGAGGCCGAGCATGCGTTTCATCGCATCGGGGTTTCGCTCGAGCACCGCCATGAAGTCCGCACGCCCGAGCGCCAGCGCCGACGTCTCGGTCACCGCCGTGACCGTCGCCGAACGCTGAGCGTCGTCGAAGAGCGCGAGCTCGCCGAACACGTCGCCGCCTCGCTCGAGCGCGATGACGACCTCGCGGCCCGCCTCGTCGGGCACGGAGACCTTCACCGTGCCGGCCATGATGAGAAAGACCTGACCGGCCTCGTCGTCGCGGTGAAAGATGACCTCGTCCCGGCCGAAATGACGTGGGCGCATGCGCGCCGCGAGCGCGAGGCGGTCATTCGCACCGAGCGCGGCGAAGAGGGGGTGCTCCACGAGGTAGTCGGCGATCCGCGAGGCGTCCACCGGCGGTGATTTTGTGCTCTGCGTCCAAATGGCGCCCTTCGCGCGTCCTGGGTCTGTGCGCTCCGGGGCCCTCGCGGCGCTCCTTCTCGCAAGGGCCTGTGGCGTCCCGGCCGGCGGCGGCCCAGCGACGCCGCCGATATCACAATCGGTGTCGGCGACGCCCTCGGCCTGGCCGCCCTGACCGATCGGGATTCGCGGCTCGCGAGCGGAGGCCGTAGTTTGCTCGGAGATGGCAGAGTTTCCCGGCGCCGCGCTGCCGCTCCTCTTCTACGCGGACGGATACAAGTTCCCCGACGTCTATCACGCGACGCGTTTCCTCGCGCCGGACCCGATCATCGCCCTCGAGGGGGTCGAGGAGCTCGTGCTGGCCGTGAGCTCGCTCGAGGAGGGCCGCGCTCGTAAAGAGTCACGGGCCACCGAGATCATCAACATCAACGCGCTCGGAGCGCAGGAGCTGACCGCGCGCGGCGTCGTCGGCACCGAGCTCACCGCCGCGCTCATCAAGCGGCTCCTCGACGATCGCGGCGTGCGCCACGTCGCCGTCCCTTCGTACTTCCCGCTCGGGCTCGGAGACCGGCTCCGCGCGCTCGGGATCGAGCTCCGCATCGCCACGAACATGAGCGAGCGCAGGCGCACGAAGCGACCGGACGAGATCGAGGCCATCGAAGCCGCGCAACGGGCGACGGAGGAGGCCTGGCAGCGCGGCGTCGACGCGCTGCGGCGCGCGAGTGTCGAACGAGACAAGACGCTCACGCTGGACGGCGCGACACTCACGGCCGAGCGCCTCCGCGCGATCGTCGAGTCGGCGCTGCTCGAGCGCGGTTACGCGTCCGATGGCGCGATCATCGCGCCCGGTCCGCAGGGCGCGAATCCGCACGAGATCGGGACCGGCCCGCTGCACGCGAACGAGCCGATCGTCATGGACATCTTCCCGCAGCACAAGACGAACCGGTACTGGTCGGACATGACACGCACGGTCTCGAAAGGCGAACCCGCCCCCGCGATCCGGAAGATGTACGACGTCGTCATGAAGGCGCAGGACGCGGGCATCGCAGCGCTCCGCCCGGGCGTGACCGGCCGCGAGGTGCACGAGCTCGTCGAGGACGTCATCTTCGCCGCGGGCTACGACACGCTCCGGCCGGGCCAGAAGCGCGACCCCGGCGACGCCACGCCACGCGGCTTCATCCACGGGACCGGACACGGCGTCGGTCTCGAGATCCACGAGCCACCCGATGTGAACCGCGCGGGGAAAGCGCTCAAGGAGGGCGACGTCGTGACGGTCGAGCCCGGGATCTACGACCCGGCGATCGGCGGCGTGCGCCTCGAGGACATCCTGGTCATCACGCGCGACGGCGCCCGCGACCTCACGCGGGCCCCGCGCGAGCTCATCGTCTAGCACCGCTGGAAGCGCTCCTTCTCGGCGTCGCCGCCGCCGTGGTCTGGGGATTCGCCGACTACGCGGCCGGGCTCTGCGCGCGCCGCGTCGGCGCTGTGCGCACCGCGTTCGCCATGCAGGCGACCGGCCTGACCTCGTTCGCGCTCGTCACCTGGCTCCTCGGACGATGGCCCGCCTTCGAGCCGGGCATGGTGCCGTTCGCGCTCGCGCTGGGCGTCCTGGGCGTCGTCGCGGTGGCGGCGCTCTATCGCGGGCTCGCGCTCGGCCCGGTCGCCGTCGTCGCGCCGGTCGTCGCCTCCTACGTCGTGATCACCGTGATCCTCGTCGTGATCTTCCTCGGCGAGCGGTTGTCGATCGCGCAGATCGTCGCGGCGTCCGTGGTCTTCGTCGGAGTCGTGCTCACGTCGACGGACGCGCGCGAGCTGCGCGTGACGCTCGGACGGCCCGTCCCCGGCGTGCGCATCGGTCTGGTCGCGACCCTCGGATTCGGGCTGTGGAGCGCGGTCTTCGCCATCGCGACCCGCCAGTACGACTGGATCCCGATGATCCTGCTCCTGCGCGCGACGAGCTTCGTCTTCATCGGCTCGTTCATCGCCGCGCGGCGCATCGACCTCCGCGTGTTCCGCGCGAGGGTCGCCCTCCTGCTCGGCACGATCGTGGGCGTGCTCGACACGCTCGCGAACGTCTTCTTCGCTCTCGGCATCGAGTCGGGCTACGCGTCGCTCGCCGCGACCGGAACGGGCATGTACCCGATAGTGCCGGCGGTGCTGGGAATGCTCGCGCTGGGCGAGCGGCTCGCGCCGAATCAGCTCGCGGGGATCGTGCTGCTGGTCGTCGGCCTCGCGGCGCTCGGTGCGGTGAGCTAAGCGGCGAGGAGCAGCGCCGGCGCGACGCTGGAGCGTGCGACCTTCGTCCGGAGGTACGCGACCGCCGCGTCGAGCTGCGGATCGCCCTGCGCGCCGGTTGGCTGATCGACGATCTGGTCGGGCACGATGCCGCGGCCGGGACCGTTCAGGTCCTCGCCGGTCTTGGCGTCCTGGATCTTCGTGATCGTCACGAGAAGAAGTCCCCCGTCCGGCAGATCGCGCGGCTGGCCGGTCCCGACGCATCCCGCGGTCTGTGAGCCCATGACGAGACCGGCGCCGTTCGCGCGGATCCCAGCGGCGATGATCTCCGCTCCGGACGCCGAGCTCTTGTTCACGAGGACCACGAGCGGCTTGTTGCTGTCGATGTAGAAGCGGCGGTTCACGTCGAGCGGAGTGCGGTTGCCGTCGCGGCCCGTCTGGTACACGAGCGTGCCCTGCCGGACGAAGATGCTCGCGATGTCGACCGCGGCGGAGAGATCTCCACCCGGATCGCCGCGCAGGTCGAGCACGAGCGCCTCGGCGCCGTTCGCATCGAGCCGCTTCACCGCGTTGGAGACCTCGTCGGCGACCGCGCCCACGAGCTGCGGGACCTCGATGCGGCCGATGTTGCCGTCGATGATCGACTCGGTCTCCAGGGGCACCGAGAAGCGCGCCCGGTTCATCGTCAGCGACAGCGTGTCGGAGCCGCGCAGGATGCCGATCGTCACGCTCGTGCCCTCCGGACCCTTCACCTTCGTCGCCACCTCGTCCGTCTGGAGCTTGGTGACGTCGACGCCGTCGACGGTCACGATCTTGTCGCCGGCCTTCACGCCCGCGCGCTGCGCCGGCGTGTTCGGGATCACTCGCACGACCTCGATGGGGTCGTCCACGCCCGGCTTGCTGATGGTGACGCCGATCCCCGAGACCGGTGGCTGGGGCTGGTTGAAGGTCTTGGCCCGGGAGGGGTCGAGGTAGTAGGTGTGGCACTCGTTCATGGAGCGCGCCATGCCGTCCACGGCGGCCCGCTCGAGGGCCGTCTTGTCGGCGTTCGGCGTCGCGCTGACGATGGCGTCGAGGCGGTCGGAGAACTTCGCGAAGTCGGACCAGGTGCTGCCGGTGAGCGCCAGGTCGCCCGACGGGAGCGCGCCGTCCGAGGCGCCTTCCTTCTTCGCTTCGGTCACCACGCTGGCGAGCGCGCCGGTCAGAAGCACCTTCGAGGTGGGCTTGTCCACGTGCCGCTCGATGAGGACCTGGTAGGCGGCCTCCGCGGTCTTGTACGCGGTGTTGGAGGGGAGGAGCTCCCGCTGCAGCTCCGCCGGAACGAGCGAGCATGCCGCCGCGACGAACGCGACCAAGGGAAGAAGAGAGCGGAGGCGGATCACGAGATACCTATCGAGCAGTCTACGGGCCCACCCCCGGAGCGGGTTCAGGCCACTTCGCTCGTTAAGAGCTTTCTTAAGCGACCGAGCGCTCGGAACTGCAATGCGCGGATGGCGCCCTCGTTCTTTCCGAGGACCTGCGCGACTTGACGGCTCGACATGTTCTCGACGAAGCGGAGGACGATGACCTCCTGCTGCTCGGTGGTGAGGTGCTTCACCGCGCCGCGCAGCGCGTCGACCGCCTCGCCGTGCACCGCGCGATCGTGCGCGCTCGGTCCGTCCTCGGCGACGCCGTACGCGTTGTCGAGATCGACGGTCGGGCGATCGCGACGCCGGCGGTCGGTCACCGCGTTGCGCGCGATCGTGTAGAGCCACGCGAGGAAGGACTTGCCCTGCCAGCGATAGCGATGGATGTTCGCGAAAGCGCGCGTGAATACCTCGCTCGCGAGGTCCTCCGCATCCGAAGGCTCGCGGACGCGGTAGAGGAGGTAGCGGTACACGGAGTCGACGTGTCGGTCGTAGAGCTCGGCGAACGCCGTGCGGTCACCGGCCTTCGCGCGCGCGATCACGTCGGGTACCGGACCCACGACATCGAGCGAGAGCGCGGTGACTTTCGCGACGCTTGGCCGCAAGCGGTCGTCCCTTCCCTTCCTCACAGTGCGCAGGCCGACCATATCGGCGGCGCCACTGTTCGCCAATGGCCCACAGGTACCAAAACCGTCCCAGGGACCACGCTGATTCGGACCGCTTTGACCTCGCGGGCGAGCAGCCAGACGGATCGGCTGTTCGATTGTCGAACGCGCGTGCCTACCCGCCGGCGATCTTCTGCTTGAGGATCTCGATCGCTTTGTCGACGGCCGTCGCATCGTCCGACTGCACGTCCGGCGGGATGCCTTTGTTGTTGTAGCGGCTTCCGCTGACCGCGCCGACGACCTCCTGCGTGACGATCGAGAAGAGCGCGTTGTCCGGCGCGCGGAACTCGTCGGCGCCACCGACGCAGCCGGTGGTCGTCGATCCCACGAGCGTCATCCGCTTTCCCTCTTTCAGATCGAGGATGAAATGCTCCGACCCGGACGCGGTGCGGTCGTTCGCGATGATCACCATCGGCAGCTGGTACGCGGCGGGCAGCCGAAGGTCCTTGTTCGCCGTGGCGGTGCCGCCGTTCCCGTTCTTCAGCAACACGGTCCGCGTCGGCTCGCCGTTCAGGAAGAAGCTCGAGATGTCGACGGGGAAGCCGCCGAGATTGCCGCGGAGATCGATGAGCCACGCCTTCGCGCCTTGCGCGAGCGCCTTGTCGAGGATCGACCGTAGCGCGTCGTTCAGGCGGTACGTGCCGGTGTTGATCCAGGCGTGGAACGTGATGTAGGCGATGCCGTCGGGAAGCATCTTCCCGGTCATGCCCGCTTCGTCGGGACCGCCGAGGCTCGTTCCCTGCGACGGGACCATCGCCTGGCTGCCCTTCGGCGTGTAGGCGAGCGAGTGGAAGACGCTGCCGCTCGCCGTCACGTAGTAGGTGTGGCAATCGGGACTTGCCGCGAGCATTCCCGTGATCGCGGCGTCGGCGATCTGGTCGGCGGAGAGATCCGCGCGGCTCGCGAGCTGTGAGACCGCGTCGGCGAACTTGTTGAAGTCGGCGGTCTGCGGCGAGTCCGTGTCCTGGAATTCGGGCGTGCCCACGTCGTCCTTGCCACCGGCCTTGCGGACCGCGGCGCGAACGCCATCGAGAGCGGCCTCCAGCGCTTTCTTGCTGGTGACATGGTGAAGATCGTCGTCTACGAATCCGCTGTACGCGATGTCCAGCTTCGTCCGTTTGATGTCGGCGGTCTTCGAGGGGGATTGAGAGGCCGAGCCGGTCGGCCCCGGCGTGCACGCCGCGAGCACGAGCGTCGCCGTGACGATGAGCATGAGCGCGCGGCGCATCGGCTCAAGAATAGGGCGCTAGTCGGCGGGAGTGCCCACCTTCACGGCCTGATGCTGCGCGCGCCACTCGCTCGGTGAGGCGCAGAAGCCCTCGTAGTCGATGTAGTCGGTGATCGTCGGGTGCTCTCCGCAGACCGGGCACTCGGGGTCGCGGCGCAGCCGGACCTCGCGAAAGCTTCCCTCGAGCGCGTCATACAGGAGGTAACGGCCGACGAGGGGCTCGCCGATCCCGAGGAGCAGCTTGATGGCTTCGGTCGCCTGGATCGTGCCGATCACGCCCGGCAGCACACCCAGCACGCCTGCCTCCGCACAGGAGGGCGCGAGCTCGGGCGGCGGCGGCTCGGGGAAGAGGCAGCGGTAGCACGGTCCGTCGAACGGCTTGAAGATCGTGACCTGGCCCTCGAAGCGGTAGATCGACCCGTGCACGACGGGGATGCGGTGCTTGATCGACGCGTCGTTCAGGAGATAGCGCGTCGGGAAGTTATCGGCGCCGTCCACGACGACGTCGTACCCCGCGATGATGCGATCGATGTTCGCCGCCGAGAGGCGCTCCTCGTAGCCGACGATCTTCACCTCGGGGTTGAGGG
This sequence comes from Candidatus Limnocylindria bacterium, assembly GCA_036555955.1. Lineage (GTDB taxonomy): Bacteria > Chloroflexota > Limnocylindria > P2-11E > P2-11E > 3-1-20CM-2-70-9. Next base: position 15,648 of record DATBKH010000170.1, read on the forward strand.
CTTCGAGCGTCTCCTTCGCTGAGGACACCTTCGGCTCGCCGATGCGGTCGGTCGAATGCAGGATCTGCCGCTGGAGGTTCGTGAGGTCGACGACGTCCGAGTCGACGATGCCGATCGTCCCCACGCCGGCGGATGCGAGGTAATACGCCGCCGGCGATCCGAGACCGCCCGCTCCGATGAGCAGCACCTTGCTCTGCATGAGCTTGTGCTGTCCGGCCTCGCCGACCTCGGGGATGAGCAGATGGCGCGAGTAGCGCTGCGCCTGGTCCGGCGTGAAGCTCGCCGGCTGGGTCCAGGGCTTCCCCGAATCCTTCCACCGGTTGAATCCGCCGGTCATCGAGATGACGTTCGTGTATCCGAGCTTCGCGAGCGTGTCCGCGGCCATGGCGGAGCGAACACCGGCGGCGCAGTACAGGACGGTGGTCTTGTCCTTCTCCGGAAGCCGGTCCTCGGCCCACTGCTCGAGGTAGCTCTTGGGGACGTGGACCGCGCCCGGGATGTGACCGGTGTTCCATTCGTCCTTCTCGCGCACGTCGCCGAGCTGTATCTCGCCGCGCGCCATCAGGTCCTGGACCTGCTCCGGCGTGGCTTCCTGGATGCGCTTTCTGACGTCGGCGAAGTAGTCGCGGTAGGTCGGCATGTCGCTCCTTTGCGCTCAATGCTAAACCGAGCAAGCCGGTCGGAAATTCCCGGTATGCTCGGATTTCCCCGTGGAGACGCTGTCCTATGACCTTCTTCAGTTCGTGTACCACCTCGCGCTCGCCGTGCTCGTGGGAGGCTCGCTCGCGCTCGGGACCGCGGTAGCGCCCGCTCTCTTCGCGACCGGGCGCACGCGGAGCGAGGCCGGGACCCTGTTCTCCGCAGTCCTCGCGCGCTTCGACGGCCTCGCGATCTTCTCCGTGATCGTGCTCGTCATCACGACCGTCCTGAAAGCCGTCACGTTCGACGTCACCGGGACGCCCGAGCCGCGGCTCATCCTGCGCTGGATCATGGTCGCGATCGTCGGTGCGGCGACGCTCTTCTCGAGCGGCTGGGCCAATCCCGTCGCCCGCGCGATCCGCGCGCAAACGCCCGCGTTCGACGAGCAGCCGGCGGCATCGCCGGCGCGTGTGGAGTTCGTCCGCCTGCACGAGCGGTCACGCCGCGCGATGAGCGTCGCCATCGTCGCCGGGCTCATCGCGCTCTTCCTCTCCTGATGGCGCGCACCGCCGCGCCGCCGAGGGACCTCGCGCGCGCTCTTGCCCGCCATCGCGAGAAGCTCGCGACGCGTCACTCGGTCCGTACGGCGGATGCGCTCGTTCGGATGGTCGACGATCTCGGGTTCTGCTTCGCGTTCACGGGCGAAGCCAGCTATCCGGTCCCGGCGGCGTTCGACCATCTCGACACGCGCAGCGACGGCCGCAAGTGGGAATGGATGTGGGGCTGGAAGGACGAGCTCGCGGAGCGCAAGCGCGTCTACTACGGAAAGCTCCTCGTCCGGAAACCGACCTTCGTCTCGATGAGGATGCTGCCGACGTTCTACGCCACGTTCGGCCGCGCCGGCGAGGACGACGATCATCTCGAAGACGTGCGTGCCGGGCGGCTCTCCGACGTCGCGCGCCGGATCATCGAGTTCCTCGCGCAGAACGGCGAGACGCAGACCAAGCGCATGCGCTCCGCGCTCGGGATCACCTCGCAGGAGGGAAAGGCCGATTACGCGAAGGCGATCGAGGAGCTGCAGCGGCTGATGTACGTCGCGCGAGTCCGAGCGGTCGGCGAAGGACGCGAGGACTACAACTACACGTACGACCTGTTCGTGCGCCGGTATCCCGAGACGGTGCGCGCGGCGGAACGGGCCACCTCCACCGACGCGATGACGGCGGTCCTGGGGCGCCTGCTCGAGCTCGCGGGCGGTGTCACCGAACGTCAGGTGGGCAAGCTGTTCGACTGGACCGACGATCGCGTCGCGCATGCGACGCGAAGGCTCGAGGCGGCGCGCGCGCTCTCGCGCGCCGACGGCTTGCTCGTTCTTCCGACGTTAGGATAGGCGCGCCCCGTGGATATCCATCAGCTTCGTTCGTGGATCTTCGAGCTGTTCGAGCCTCTCGAGAACGAGCGTCAGTACATCGTCTACGACGACGATCGCGGCAACCTCCTCATCGATGCGCCTCCGTTCAGCGAGCGCGCGCTTCGGCTCGTCCGTGGCGCCGGCGCGGCCTCCCTGCTCGTCGCGACGAACGCGGCGCGAGCGGCCGACGCGGCCAAGTACCGCGAGGCGCTGGGTCTTCAGGTCGCGGTCCACGCGGACGACGCGGAAGCCATACCCGGTGGCCCGGACCTGGTGTTGCGTGACGACGAGCTGGTGCGGCCCGACGCGCGTGCGATCCGGGTGCGCTCGAACGGCCAGGGCGCGACGGTCGTGCTCCTCCGGAAGGCGGGCGGCGTCCTCGTCTGCGGCGACCTCGATCTCGCGAGCGACGCCGCGCGGTCACTCGTGCCCCTGAGCTTCTCCGCGGTCCTCTCGGCACGGCAGGCGCCGATGTGGAACGCCGGAAAGGACACCCTGCTCGCGCTGCAGGACGAGCTGCCGAAGCCGCGCAAGCAGTTCGGCATCCTCCTCCAGGCGCCGTGGGACCGCGAATACAAAGGACGGCTCGAGGACAAGCTCGTTCCTCACGATCCGATCGTTCCGCGCGAGGTCACGACGGCGCGCGAGGCCGCGATGGGGCCCGAGACGCTCGTCGTCGCATCCGCGGCGCGCGAGCTCGTCGAACGACCGCGCCGTCCCGAGACCGCGCGGCCCGCGCCGGCCGAGCCCGCCCAGCCGGCGGCGGCGGCCCGCGAACGGGCGCCGGCCTCGGCGCAGCGTCCGCGCAGCTTCGCGGAGGATTGGAAGGCGCGCGGGACGGCGAGACCGCCGACGACGATCGCGAACCCGGAAGAGGACATCCAGCCGCGGGCGGCCGCACTTGCACCGCGCTCGATCGGCGATCGCTATCGCAGGCTCGGCGTCGAAGAGCTCGCGGGTGTCCCGTACGTGGACTACGTGTGGGGCGGGATCGATCTGTCGCCGGACGGCACCGAGGTCGCGCTGTCGTGGAACCGGTCGGGGACCTTCGAGGTGTACAGCGCGCCGCTCGACGGACAGCGCATCTTCCAGCTCACCGACGCGAAAGAGCGCTCGGTCTGGCCGCGCTGGTCGCCCGACGCGCGCCAGCTCGCGTTCCTGCGCGACAAGGGTGGCGACGAGCGATTCGACGTCTGGCTCGTCGACCGCGACGGCGAGCACGAGCGCAATCTCACGAACGAGCCGGACGTGATGCATCGCGACATCGCGTGGTCGCCTGACGGCACGAAGCTCGCGTACACGGCGAACGCCGCGGGCAAGGGTTTCGCCGTCCACGTGATCGATGTCGCGACGGGCGCGAAGACCGCGCTCACCGACGGCGCGCGCGACGATTACCAGCCACGCTGGTCGCCCGATGGTGACCGTCTCGTCTTCTGGTCGCGCCGTGACGCGAAGAGGACGAACGCCGATCTCTACGTGATCGGCGTCGCGGGCGGCGACGCGAAGCGTCTCGAGACGCGCGGCGGGGTCGACGGAGAGTCGAACGATCCGCGCTGGTCGCCCGACGGCGGGCGGATCTCGTTCACCACGGACACGCGCGGCCGTCAGGAGATCGCTCTCGTCACGTACGCGGACGCCGAAGTGGGCCGCGTCGAGCGGATGACCGAAAGCATCCACGACGAGTACGGCGCGGTGTGGCGTCCCGATGGTCGGGCGCTTGCCTACCTCCACAACGAGGACGCCGCCGTCTCGCTGCGCCGCGTCTTCGCCGTTTCGCACGCCGACCACGCCGTCGCCGACCTCCCGGGGATGCATTCGTCTCCGGACATCGGTCCGGACAGCGATACGACCGCCTTCCTGTTCTCGAGCCCGACGCGGCCCTGGGACGTGTTCGTCACGCGCGAACGCGCGACCGAGGCGCGAGCGATCACCCGATCGCTGCCGGCGTCGATCGATCCGGCGCTCCTCGTCGAGCCCGCGCATATCCGCTATCCCGGCGCCGACGGCGAAGATGTCCCGGCGCTCCTGTTCGTTCCGTACGCCGAAGCGCTCCGCGGAGAGACCTCGCCGCCGGCGATCATCAACATCCACGGCGGGCCGACCGCCCAGCATCATCGTGAGTGGAACGTCGCCACGCAGGTCTTCGTGAACGCCGGCTTCGTCGTGCTCGCCCCGAACCCGCGCGGATCGACGGGCTACGGCAAGAAGTGGCGCGAGGCGAACCGGCGCGACTGGGGCGGGAAGGACCTCGAGGACGTCGCGCGCGGCGCGCAGTGGCTCGGTGAGCAGAAGGTCGCCGACGCCGCGCGCATCGGCGTGTACGGCGGAAGCTACGGCGGCTACCTCACGCTCATGTCTCTCGCGATGCGACCGGACCGCTTCGCCGCCGGCGTTTCCGTCGTGGGGGTCGTGTCCTGGAAGACCATGGCCGAGACGACGCGCGGGGATCTCCGCGAGTACCTGCTCCGCGAGCTCGGCGATCCGACCGCCGACGCGGAGCTCTATCGCGAGCGCTCGCCCCTGACGCACGCGTCGAAGATCCGCGCTCCGCTCTTGATCTTGCAGGGCGAGAACGACCCACGCGTCCCGCGCAGCGAGGCCGAGCAGGTGGTGAAGGCGCTCCGTGACGGGAAGAAGACCCACGAGTACCACGTGTATCCGCGCGAGGGTCACGGTTTCCGTGTGACGGAGAACCGCATCGATTCGCTGCGCCGCGCGCTCGACTGGTTCGAACGGCACCTGCGTCGAGCTTGAGCGCGGACGCGGTCGTCGTCGGCTCGGGTCCGAACGGACTCGCCGCGGCGATCGAGATCGCGCGCAACGGCCGCTCGGTCGCCGTCTACGAAGCGAACGCCACGATCGGCGGAGGCTGCCGCTCCGCGGAGCTCACGCTTCCCGGGTTCGTCCACGACCTCTGCTCGGCCTTCCATCCGCTCGCCGCGGCCTCGCCCTACCTGAGCTCGCTCGAGCTGGAGCGCGACGGCCTGGAATGGATCGAGCCTCCCGCCGCGCTCGCGCATCCGCTCGACGACGGGACCGCGGTCGTCCTCGAGCGTTCGCTCGGCGCGACGGCAGAGAGCCTCGGCGAGGACGCGCGCGCGTACCGTCGTCTCGTCGCTCCGCTCGTCGCGGAGTGGACCGACCTCGCCTCCGACGCCCTCGGCCCGCTCGTGCGCATCCCGCGCCACCCGCTCGTGCTCGCGCGCCTCGGTCTGCCGGGGATCCTGCCGGCGCGGGTGCTCGCACGGCTCGCGTTCCGGGGCGAGCGTGCCCGCGCGCTCTTCGCCGGGCTGGCCGCGCACTCGGTCATGCCGCTCGACGCGCCGCTCACCGGGTCGTTCGCGCTGCTCTTCGCGGTGGTCACGCACATCGTCGGATGGCCCGTGGCGCGCGGCGGATCGCAGCGCATCGTCGACGCGCTCGCGACCCGGCTACGTTCGCTCGGCGGGACGATCGAGACCGGACGACGCGTCGGGGCGCTCGACGAGGTCGGTCCGGCGCGCGCGTACCTCTGTGACGTGACGCCGCGGCAGCTCGACGACATCGCCGGCGCGCGGCTGTCGGACGGCTATCGCCGCCGGCTGCGCTCGTTTCGCTACGGGCCCGGCGTGTTCAAGCTCGATTACGCGATCGACGGGCCGATCCCCTGGCGCGCGAGGGAGTGTCTGCGTGCGGGAACGGTCCACCTCGGCGGGACGATGGACGAGGTGGCCGCGAGCGAAGCGAGCGTCGCGCGCGGAACGCCGGCCGAGAGGCCCTTCGTGCTCGTCGGTCAGCAGAGCCTGTTCGACCCGTCACGCGCGCCGGCGGGCAAGAACACGGTCTGGGCGTACTGCCACGTACCGAACGCGTCCACGTTCGACATGACGGAGCGCATCGAGGCGCAGATCGAGCGGTTCGCGCCGGGGTTCCGCGAGCGGGTCCTCGCGCGATCGGTCATGGGACCCGCCGAGGTCGCGTCGCACAACGAGAATTACATCGGCGGCGACATCGGCGGAGGCGCCAACACGCTCTTCCAGTTCATGACGCGCCCCTTCTTCCGGCTCGACCCGTACGCGACCTCGGCGCGCGATATCTACCTCTGCTCCGCATCGACACCGCCCGGCGGCGGCGTGCACGGCATGTGCGGATACCACGCCGCTCGCAGCGCGCTGCGCGGAGCGCTGCGGGACTAGCCGGATCGCGCCGCGGGTGGCACGGGCGATCGGGTCGCGTACGAGCCGCGGGTGCCCCGGGGACCCGCCTGCGGGCGGAGCGAAGCGACGGCCGCGTGGTGGGGAGGGTGCGGCGAGGGCGCGTGCCCGATCGCCCGGGACAGGACCCGCGGTGGGGGCCCGCGCAAGGTCAGCTAGGTCGGAACGGCGACCTGCTCGACGGCGTTCCGTAGCGCGACCGCCCCGAGGCGGTCGGCGATCGCGCGCGCCTCGTCGCACTCCGGCTGATGGTCCTCGCGGCCCAGCGCGGCCAGAACGCGCGCGTGATCGGCGAGCGCGACGGCGCGCTCGTAATCCAGGCGCAGCGTGGCGAACGCCTGGACCGCGTCGAAGATGAGCTTCTCGGCCTTCGCGAGCTCGCCGCGCTCCATCGCGCGAACGCCCTCGGCTTGCGTGAGCAGTGCGCGGCCGCGCGCGTGCCCGGTCTTCTCGACGACCGCTTCGATGCGCTCGACGAACGGGTGGTCGTCGACCCGCCAGCGGGCGGCGGCGAGCACCGCGAGCGGGCCGATGAGGGCGAGATCGACGATGCCCTTCGGATAGCCCGCGCTGCGGATCGCGTGGTAGCTCGACTCGCTCTCGCGGAGCCCGTAGACCGCGGTGAGAAAGTCGCACGCCGCCAGCTCCACCGGCGTCGCCTCGGCCTCGACGAGCTGATCGCGGTACGACTTCTCCTCCGGCGAGTTCACCGCCGCCGCGGCCGCGCTCGCCACGACGAGCGTCATCTGCCAGCGCGTGCTCGCGCGGAGGCTGTCGCGCCGGGCGGCCGTCCCGAGCGCGCCCATGAAGTCGCCGGAGAGCAGATGCGCGAGCGCCTCCGTGTGCAGCGCGTGCCAGCCGAGCCGCGGCTTCTCGGTCTCGAGCGCGAGCGCCCGGGCCGTCGAAGCGTGCTCGATCGCCTCGGCGAAGTTGCCCAGCACGAGCGCGGAGAGCGCGACCATGGTGTGGGCGTCGATGAGCTCGTCGCTGTCCTGCAGCGATTGCGCGATCGGCAGGCGCCGCATGTTCTGCGCGAGGGCCTCGCGGAAGTTGCCGAGCTCGCGGTACGCGTATCCGACCGCGTCGAGGCAGAGCGAGACCTCGCGGAGCGTGCCGAGATTCTCGGCGATCCCGAGTGCCTCCTTCGCCGTCTCCAGCGAGGCCTTCCAGTCTTCATCGGTCGACTTCGCGCCGCGGCGGGACATGAACGACTTCGCCGCGAGCAACAGGACCTTCTCGCGGTTCTGCTTGCCGTCGACGATCGCGAGGCCGCGCGCGATGAGACCCTCGAGATCGGGATGCTTCGCATCCCAGCGCGTGCAGAGCTCGGCCATGTGAGCGATGACCGTCGCGACGGCGTCGCTCTTCGGGTCGCGCGTCTCGAGCATCGACAGCGCGCGCTCGTATGCGCTCAGGGCCGCGTCGTTCTCGCCGCGGTAGCGCCGCACCCGCGCGATCAGGTACAGCGCCTTCACCGCTTCGTCGGTGCGCTCGAGCTTTTCGAAGAGCTCGAGCGCCTGTTCCGCCAGACGCACCGCCTCGAGATGCGCGTGGATCGCCGTCGCGCGCTCCGCGGCCTTCCACGAGTACTCCGCCGCCTTGTCGGGGACGTCGCCGAGCAGGTAGTGGTGCGCGAGGGCGGGGTAGAAGTCCTTCAGGCTCTCGCCCAGGGTGCTCTCGTACGCGGCCGCGACCCGCCGGTGGAGCTCGACGCGTCGCCTGACGAGAAGCGTGTTGTAGGCGACCTCTTGGACCACGGCGTGCTTGAAGCGATAGCGGCCCTCGCGCCGCTCGCCGGGCGCGGCCTCCAGCACGAGGTCGGCGGCGATGAGCTCGTCGACCGAATCGGCGAGGCGCTGCCCGCCGGCTTCGCGCAGCACGCGGTCGCCGAAGCGCTGGCCGATCACCGACGCGACCTGGATCGTCTCCTTGGCCGTCGGCGGCAGCCGGTCGATGCGCGCCGCGACGACACCGTGCAGCGTCGCCGGCACCTCGAGGGCCGCGGGCCGCTCGCGCAGCTGCCATTCGCCCTTGTCGTCCTTGGCCACCGCGCCGGACTCCACGAGGGAGCGGATGGACTCCTCGATGAAGAAGGGGTTCCCGCCGGCGCGCGCGACGATCTTGTCGCGCAGCTCGTCCGGGATCCAATCGAAGGTCGCGTCGATGATCCGCGCGGCCTCCTCGTCGGAGAGCGGCTCCAACACGAGCTGGCTGAAGTTCGTCCGGACCGGGCGCGGCTCCGGCGAGCCGGGGCCGGCGCGCTGCGCGAGCAGGAGAAGGATCGGCACGCGCGACGCGCGCGACGCCACGAACCAGAGCAGCTCGAGGGAGGCCGAATCGGCGAAGTGAAGGTCCTCGAGCACGTACAGGAGCGGGCGCTCGCGCGCGAGCGACGCGATCACGTCGTACACGACGATGAACATGGAGCGCTTCCACTCCTCCGAGTCGCTCGGCGGCTCCGTCGCGCCGGAGATGTGGAAGAACTGCGCGAGGGTCGGCGACACGAGCTCCGGATTGGCGAAGTTCAGCTCGCGAAGCTTCGTCGTGATCTTCGCGGCTGCCTCCGGGTCGTTCGGGTCGACGCGGAGCTCGACCAGGAGCGGCTCGATGAAGCCGGCGTAGCTCCGCTGGTTCACGCGCGAGAAAGTCCAGCGCAGCACGCGCGGCGCGTCGCTGCGGACGCCGTCCTCCGCCGACGTCGCGAGACCGATGAACTCGCTGAGCAGCCGGCTCTTCCCGATGCCGGGCTCGCCCGCGATCAGCACCACCTCGGTCCGGCCGACGCGCGCCGACTGGAACGCGAGGTCGAGGCGGGAGAGCTCCATCCAACGACCGACGAGGGGCGCTTGGATGTCGATCGACGTCCGCGGCGTCGTGCGCTCGCCCGTCAAGGCGTAGGCGAGGATCGGCCGGTCCTTGCCCTTCATGTCGATCGGACCGACCTCGCGGAAGCTGAACTCGCGGTTCGTGAGCCGGAACGTGGCCTGCGTGACGTACGTCTCGGCGGGCGCCGCCGCCTGCTGGAGCCGCGCGGCGGTGTTGACCGTGTCGCCCATGACGCCGTACTCGGCCGGAGCGCGGACCGCGCCGGCGACCACCATCCCGGTGTGCACGCCGATCCGCAGCCCGAGCTCGATGCCGAGCTGCGCCTTCACCCGCGCCGAGTGCTCGGCGAAGATCTTCTGCATGCCGAGCGCGCAGCGGAGCGCGCGCTGCGGGTCGTCCTCGTGCGCGATCGGCGCGCCGAATATCACGAAGATCGCGTCTCCGATGAACTTCTCGATGGTCCCGTCGTAGCGGAGCGCCTCTTCGGCGAGGTCCTCGAAGATGCCCGAAACGAGCATCTGCAGCTCCTCCGGGTCGAGGTCGTCGGCGAGCGAGGTGAAGCCCACAAAGTCGGCGAAGAGCACCGTCACCAGGCGGCGCTCCTGCTGCGCGCTCTGCGTGCCTACGGATGGGACCAGGGCCGGCACTCCCTTCGGGTCACTCCTGAAGTATCGGGGGCGCTCCACCTGCCTCGGCCCGAACGTCGCCAAGGCCACAGACAGACGCCAGAAGCGTACGTCCCGGCCGAAATCACGAAGGGACCCTGGCCTTCCCGAGAATGAGTGCGTGATGAACGCGGGCCCCCTCGCAGAGCCCAGGGTGAGGTGATGGCGACGCGAGTGGGCGTGATCCTGTTCGACCTCGACAACACGCTGCTCCTCGAGGACGAGTCCACGACACGGGCACTCGAGCGGACGTGCGCGGCGATCGCTCCCCAGGTCGGCGCGGCGCCCGCCGCGCTGGCCGCGGCGGCGCGGGCCGCGGCGGAGGAGCTCTTTCGCGGATCGCCGGTCTACACGTACGCCGACGCGATGGGCATCTGGTGGGGCGAGGCGCTCTGGGGCGATTTCGCGGGGGAGTCAGAGGGTCTTCGTGCGATGCGCGCGTTCGTGCCCGGGTTCCGCCAGCGCGTGTGGGAGCGAGCGACCGGCGCCTCGGGGACGGCCGAGCCCACGCTTATCGAGGCAGCCATCGAAGCGTTTCGCTCGGCCCGCCTCGCCACGCAGCTCGTCGACCCCGACGCGGAGACGGTCGTGGTCGATCTCGCTCGGGACCATCGGCTTGTCCTCGTGACCAACGGCGCACCGGACGTCCAGCGTGCGAAGCTCGCACGCACGTCACTGGCGCCGCACTTCGCCGCGACGGTCATCTCGGCCGAGATCGAGATCGGCAAGCCGGATCCGCGCATCTTCGAACGCGCCCTCGCAGCGGTGGGTGCCGAGGCGGACGAAGCCGTCATGGTCGGCGACAGCCTCGCGCGCGACGTCGCGGGCGCGCAGGCGGCCGGAGTCCGCGCGATCTGGTTCGATCGAGGCGCCGCGCGGGTGGAGCCCGTAGCGCCGGTGCCCGACGCGCGGATCACCAGCCTCAGGGAGGTCCGGCCTGCTCTCTCCGCGCTGGCGCCTGCCGGCGCTTCTCCTCGAGGCTCGCCCGGACCTCGTCCGGCTGGAGCTCGAGATGCGTCGCCAGGACGAGCATCACGTACAGGAGATCCGTCAGCTCGCTGATCGCGCGCTCGCGGCTCTCCTCACGCAGCGCGATGGCGGTTTCGCCCGCCTCCTCGAGCAGCTTCGCGGCGATCGCCGGCGCGCCGCCCGCGAAGAGTCGCGCCGAGAACGAGCCCGCGGGCAGGTCGCGCCGCCGCTGCCGGAGAAGCGCCGCGAGCTCGGTGAGGAAGCGCGCGAGCGAGGCAGCGTTCTCGGGCCCGAAGCAGGTCGCGCTCCCGGTATGGCACGCCGGCCCGGCGGGGTGCGCCGCGACGAGCAACGCGTCGCCGTCGCAGTCGGTCCGCATGTCGACGAGCCGCAGGACGTTGCCGCTCGTCTCCCCCTTTCTCCAGAGCCGTCCACGGGAGCGGCTGTGGAAGTGGACCTCGCGGGTGCGCAGGGTCGCGTCGATCGCCTCGCGATCCATGTAGGCGAGCATCAGCACCGCTCCGGTCGCGGCATCCTGGACGACGGCGGGGACGAGGCCGCGTTCGTCGAACCGCACCCGGTCGATCACGCGGCCTCCTCGACCGGTCGCACGGGTATCCCGCGCGCGACGAGCGCGCGCTTGAGGTCGGAGACGGCGACCTCGCCGCTATGGAAGATCGAGGCGGCGAGGGCCGCGTCGCTTTCGGTCTGGGTGAAGAGGTCGACGAAGTCGCCGACGGCGCCCGCGCCGCCCGATGCGATCACGGGAACGCGAACGGCGTCCGCGACACGCATGACCAGCTCCAGGTCGAAGCCGTCGCGCGTGCCGTCTCGATCGATCGACGTGAGGAGGATCTCGCCGGCGCCCGCGGCCACGCCGCGCCGCGCCCAGTCGACCGCATCCAACCCGGTGGGCGCGCGCCCTCCCTCGATGACGACCTCGAAGCCGCCGTCGGCGCCGCGCCGCGCGTCGATCGCGAGCACCGCGGCCTGCGATCCGGCTCGCCCCGCGATCTCGCCGAGGAGCGCCGGACGTCGCACGGCGGCGCTGTTGACCGCGACCTTGTCGGCGCCCGCGCGCAGGATGGCCGCGGCGAGGTCGGCCGAGGCGATCCCGCCACCAACGCAGAACGGGATGCTCAGCTTCTCCGCGACGCGGCGCGCGAGCTCGACCACCGTGCGCCGACGCTCGACGGATGCCGCGATGTCGAGAAGCACGACCTCGTCGGCGCCCTCGTGGTCGTATCGGGTCGCAAGCTCGACCGGATCGCCGGCGTCGCGCAGGTCCACGAATCGCGTTCCCTTCACCACGCGGCCGTCGTCGACGTCGAGACAGGGAATGATGCGTTTCGCGAGCAGCGTCCTCACGCCGTGGCTCGCACGAACGCGCGAAGCGCGAGCGTCCCCATCGCGCCGCTCTTCTCCGGATGGAACTGGAGACCGAGCACGGCGCCGCTGTGGACGGCTGCGGTGAGGCTCGCACCATGGCGGACCGTCGCGAGCACGACGCTCGGGTCGGCGGGCTCGGCGGCGTACGCGTGCACGAAGTAGAAGTAGGCCTCGTCGGGAAGACCGGCGAGCCATGGATGCGGCCGCGCCATCCGCACTCGGTTCCATCCGGTGTGCGGCACGCGCACGTCGTCGCGCAGCCGTCGGACGCGGCCGCGGAACACGCCGAGGCCCGGCGTTCCGGGATCTTCTTCGCTCTCGTCGAAGAGCAGCTGCATGCCGACGCAGAGCCCGAGCAGCGGGATGCCCCGATCGCGAGCGACGCGGACCATGACGTCGAGCCCAAGCCGGCGGAGCTCCGTCGCGCAATGACCGAACCGGCCGACCCCGGGGAGCACCACGGCCCTCGCCGACAGGATGTCGACGTGCGATCGCGTGACGCGGACGTCTTCGGCGCCTGCTCGCCGTAACGCGGATTCCAGGCTCGCCAGGTTCCCGACGCCGTAATCGACTATCGCGATCACCCGATGCGCCCCTTCGAGCTCGGCACGCCTTGGCGTCGCGGATCCCGCTGCGCGGCCTCGTCGAGCGCGCGGCCGAACGCCTTGAACGTCGCCTCGAGGAGGTGATGCGTGTTGCCGCTGCGCCGCTGCGTCACGTGCAGCGTGCAGCGCGCGCTCTGGGTGAGCGCCGAGAAGAAGTCCGGGACGAGCGTCGAGTCGAACGAGCCGACGATCCGCGTCTTGGGCCGGAGATCGTGCGCGAAGTACGGTCGCCCTCCGAGGTCGAGCGCGACGCCGACGAGGCACTCGTCCATCGGCAGCTCGATCGAGGCGTAACGGCGCAGCCCCTTGCGGTCGCCGAGCGCCTCGTCGATGGCGGCCCCCAGCACGAGCCCGATGTCCTCCACGGTGTGGTGCTGATCGACCTCGATGTCGCCCTTCGCGCGGAGGGACAGGTCGAAGAGCCCGTGGACGGCGAACAGCTCGAGCATGTGATCGAGGAACGGCATCCCCGTCTGGACGTCCGCCGCACCTGTCCCGTCGCAGGTGAAGCGGATGCGAACGTCGGTCTCCTTCGTCCGGCGCGCGCGCCGCGCACTCCGTGCTGCGGTCATGCGGCGCCCCTCGCGACCGCGCCACGGACGGCGGCGAGAAAGCGATCGTTGTCCGACGGCGTCCCGATGGTCACGCGGAGCGCTTCGCCCGCGTCGGGCCACGTCGAGACATCGCGCACCAGCACGCGTCGCTCGCGGAGCTCGCCATGGAGCGCCGCGGCACGCACGAGGCGATGACGGAACAGGACGAAGTTCGCGGCCGACGGATAGACGACCACGTCATTCAATCGGCCGAGCTCGCTCTCGACCCGAGCACGCTCCGCGATCACGCATGCGACACGCGCGTCGAGTCCCGCCTCGTCGGCGAGGACCCGGCTCGCGACGAGCTGCGTCAGGGCGCCGACGTTGTAGGGGAGCCGGGCCGCGTCCAAGATCGCCGCCAGCCGGCGGTCCGCGACCAGTGCGCCGAGCCGCAGCCCGGCCGCCGCGTGCGCCTTCGAGAGCGTCCGCGCGACCACGATGTTCGGCCGCTCGGCGATGCGCGGCAGAACGGTGTGCCGTGCGAACTCCGCGTAGGCCTCGTCGACGACGACGAGGATCCGCCCGTTCTCGGCCGCGGCGAGGATCGTCTCGTCGCCGACGAGATTCCCCGTCGGATTGTTCGGCGAGGAGAAGCAGACGACGTCCGGACGCAGGCGCGCGACCGTCTCGCGCACGCGCGCGGCGTCGAGCGCATAGGGGAGCCCCACCGGCTCTTCGTGCACGCGCATGCCGGTGAGCCGGCCGAGCCGCCCGTACATGGTGTACGTCGGCGTGAAGACGAGCAGCGTGCGGTCGGGCCCCCCGAACGCGAGGAAGGTGTAGAGAAGGATCTCGTTGCTGCCGTTCCCCACGACGACCTGCTCAGGTTCGACCGACCAGCGCCCCGCGAGAAGCGTCCGCAGCGCGGATGCCGCGATCTCGGGATAGCGGTTGATCGCCGTTGCATCCAGGTCGGCGGCGTTCAGGTAATGGCCGAGCGGCGTGGGCTCCGTCCACTCGTTGGACTGCAGACGGGTCTCGGCGGCCTGAGCGTCGGTGCGATACGGGGTCGCGCCGATGAGCCAGTCACGCGGCCGCGGCAGATCGGAGGTCACGCGCGCGCCTCCAGAGACGCCTGGTGGAAACGCATCGCTTCGTGCCCGGCGATCGCCGCTCCGGCGCGGACGAGCGCGCGAAGATCGCCACGCATCGAGACGCGGCTCGACCAGCGGACGAAGTCGTCGACGCGCAACGCCGACGCCCAGCGTGCCGTCCCTCCCGTGGGAAGCGCGTGGTTCGTTCCGGCGACGTAATCGCCGAACGCCACCGCCGAGCGCTCCCCGACGAAGAGCGCGCCCGCGCGGCCGATCTCGTCCGCGAGCGCCGCCGCGCGGCGGCCCGCGAGCAGCACGTGCTCAGGCGCGATGCCGTTCGTCGCGCGGAGCGCGTCGCGGAGCGACCTCGCGCGATACGCGCGGACGCGACGGGCGGCAGCGCCCGGGAGCGCCGCACCGACGGCCCGCAGCAGCGTGACGTCGTCGCTGATGACGGCCGCGAAGGCGCCGCCGCCGTGCTCCGCCTGCGCGAGCAGATCGAGCGCGATCGCTTTGCGGTCCGCACCCCGGGAGGCGACGACCACGAGCTCGCTCGGGCCCTGGAGCGCGTCGATCCCCACGTCCGCCGACACGAGCCACTTCGCCGCGGCGGTGAACGCGTTGCCCGGGCCGACGATCTTGTCCACGCGCGGCAGCGATCGCGTGCCGTACGCGAGTGCGGCGACCGCGGCCGCCCCGCCGGCCCGATAGACGGCGGCCGCGCCGACCAGCTCGAGCGCATAGGCGAAGGCGGGGTCGATCGATCCGTCCGCCGGCATCGGCGACACGACGGTGAGGGCGGCGACGCCCGCGATCCCCGCGGGCACGCCGGTCATGAGCACCGTCGAGGGGTACGCCGTTCGACCGCGCGGCACCAGGGCGCCGACCCGATCGAGCGCGGTCGGCACGAGACGCAGATCCGCCGCCGCGTCGCGGCGCTGCGCCGCACGCGGCCGCTGCCGCTCGTGGAAGGCGCGGACGCGCGCGTAGGCCAGGTCGAGCGCCCCGCGGACGTCACGCGGGCACGAACGCGCGGCCCTGCGGAGCGCCTCCCGCTCGACGACGATGTCGCGAAGCCGCGCGTGCGGGTTGTCGAAGCGCCGCACCGACTCGAGCACCGCGGCGTCCCCGCGCCGGCGCACCGCGCGGATCACCGCTGCCGCGGCCTCGCGCTCGGCAGTGCCGAACGCGCCGCCGCTCCGGGCGCGAGCGACGTCGCCGGCGAGCGCCGACAGCGGCGCGATCCTCATCGAGCCGCGGCCCAGGCCGTGAGGCGTTCGGCGACGAGCGCGATCTCCTGCCGGCGGAGGTGATACGCCGCCGGATTCGCGACGAGGCGGGCGGTGCTGCCTTCGATCTCCTCGACGACCTCCAGATCGTTCGCGCGCAAGGTGCTTCCGGTCGCGACGAGGTCGACGATCCAGTCCGCCAGCCCGACGAGCGGCGCGACCTCGGCCGACCCGGACACGCGCACGATCTCCACGGCGATGCCCCGCGCCCGGAAGTGCCGCTCGGTGACGTTGGGGTACTTCGTCGCGACCTCGAGCGTTCCGAGATGGCGGTACTCGTCGAGCGAGCGCTCCATCGCTCCGCGAGGCGCGGCCACGACGAAGCGGCAGGCGCCGAATCGGAGATCGGCGAGCTCCATGACGCGTGCGCCGGTCTCGAGAAGCACGTCCTTGCCGACGATGGCCACGTCCGCCGCGCCGCGTTCGACGTAGGTCGCGATGTCGCTCGGCCGCGCGAGGACGTATTCGACGTCGCCACCGTCCACGACGAGCCGCCGGCCGCCCGGAGTGATGCGCGAGACGTCGAGCCCGACCGCACGCAGCGCTGCGAGCGCCTCGTTCAGCAGAAGGCCTTGCGCGAGCGCGAAACGCAGGGGCCTCACGTGCCGACCTGGCCGGCCGCGACGGCCTCGATCACGCGCCCGTCCGCGAGCCGCACGAGATGCTCGTCCACGACGTCCGCGCGAATCACCGGGCGGCCGGCGGCCTCGACCACGTCGCCGAGCGCCACGGCGATCCCCGCGGCCCGCACGCGAGCGGCGCAGCGCATGGTCGCGCCCGCATCGTCGCTGGCACGCAGCAGCCAGAGCGGACGGTCGCGCCGGGGACGCCAGCCGTCGGCGAACAGCGCGCGATGTAGCTGCAGCACGTCGATCGCGAAGCCGATGGCGGGGCGCGGCGTCCCGTACGCGCCGATGAGGAGGTCGTAGCGACCGCCTGACGCGATGACGCCCGCGCGCGGGTGGATCGCCTCGAAGACGATGCCCGTGTAGTAGGGGAGCGCGGGCACGAGCGCGAGGTTCGGCGCGCCCCACACCGACCCCGTCCCGGGCCACCGGGCGCGCGCGAGCTCGATCGTGCGGCGGAGCTCGTCCGCCGCGCCGGCGTCGCTCGCGCTCGTCAGGGCAACACGCGCGTTCTCGAGCGCGACCGCCGGCATGTTCGCGTCCGCCGCGCGCTGGAGCGCGGCCGCGATGTCACCGGCCCGCAGCGCCCGCAGGACCCCGTCTCGTGCCCGGTCGTCGAGAACGCGAAAGAGCGCGTTCACGAGACGGATGTTCCCGACCTGCAGCGTCGACTCGCACAGCTGGAGCCCGCAGCGCTCGAGCGATTCCGCGAGCACGGCGAGGGTCTCGGCATCGGCAAGCGGTCCGTCCCCTCCGACGAGCTCGATGCCGGCCTGCAGCACCTCGCGCGATCCGCCGCTCATGGCGGGCTCCTCGCGGAACACCGGAGCGACGTACGAAAGGCGAAGGACGCCGGCGACGTCCCGATAGCGGCTCGCGACGAGGCGCGCCACGCTCGTGGTCAGGTCCGGTCGGAGAGCGACGAGGCTGCCGTCGGAATCGAGGAACCGGATGGAGCGCCGGCCGATCGAGCCCGGCGCCCCGTATTCGAGCAACGGCGGGTGAAGCGGAGTGAACCCGGAGTCGCCGAAGACCTGCGCGAGCGTTTGCTCGATCGCGGCGAGCTCGCGCGCCTCGGTCGGCAGGATGTCTCGGAACCCCCGCGGCGGTCCGACCCAGGTCTCTTGGTCCATATGCAGCTCCGAGCCCTCCACAAAACGAAAGGACCTCCCTTCCGGGAGGCCCTTTTCCTAGCGCTAAGGCGTGGTGTCGGCGGTTAGCTTCCCGGACGCACGGCAAGCCCCGAGATCGGGGCGTTGGAGCTATGCGTGTGGTGCAGACACCGCATCCGCCCCAACGTAGGAGGCGCCGCGCCGGGATTCAAATCGCGTCATGCACGATGCACAGGCGCGCTGACCGGATCCGCGCCTCGGCGTCGGCGGCGGGCGCATTACCGACCGGTAGGTAATATCCGGCCGTGCCCACGGACGGGACGCCGGCAAACGCGACGCGGGAACGCGTACTGCGCGCCGCCGAGCGCCTGTGGGCCGAGCGCGGCGTCCACGGCGCGTCGTTGGACGAGATCGCGAAAGAGGCGGCCGTGACGAAGCCGACCGTCTATTACTACTTCGCCGACAAGAGCTCCCTGTTCACGGCAGTGATCGCGAGCGCGCTCGAAGAGCTCGGTGCCGGGCTCCGGCCCGCTGCCCGGCGCGGTGGCCGAGCGCGCGACCGTCTCGCGTCGGCGCTCGGCTACCTCGTGAGCGCGCGCTGCTCGGGGCCGCGCCTGCTTCGCGACGGCGGCGTCGCGCTCACGGTGGACCAGACGAGCCAGGCCCGGAGCGCGTTCTTCCGGCACCTCTTCTCGCCGGTGCAGCAGATCCTCGACGAGGGCGTGCGGAGCGGCGAGCTTCGCCAGATGGACACGGCGTTCGCGACGCAGGCGCTCCTCAACCTCGTGGATCCATGGACCGGCCGCGATCCGCTCCCCGGCGGCCGCGACGCGCAGCAGATCGCCGCGGACGTCGTCGGCGTGGTCGTCGACGGGATCGGGGTCTAGCTGGTTTTCTAACCGGTCGGTATAGGCGCGAGGCGCGACGACCAGTCCGCGATGCGGGAGACCGCCTTTTCGAGGTTGGCGAGAGAGTTCGCGTACGAGAGCCTCAGGTAGCCCTCTCCAGCTGCGCCGAAGCACGTGCCCGCGAGCGTCGCGACCCCCGCTTCGTTCAGCAGGCGATCGGCGACGTCGGCGCTCGACCGCAGGCCGAGCCGGCTCACATTTGGGAAGACGTAGAACGCGCCCTGGGGCGAACGGCAGCTGATTCCCGTGACGGCGCTCAACCCCTTCACCACGGCGTCGCGGCGGCGGCGGAACTCGCCGATCATCCGGTCGACCTCGGGTGGGCGCGCGGCGAGCGCGGCCGTCCCGGCGCGCTGCACGAACGTCGCGGTGCAGGAGACGGAGTTCGTTACGAGCTTCGTGACCGGATCCACGAGCGGGCGGGGGAACACGCCGTAACCGAGGCGCCATCCCGTCATCGCGAAGGTCTTGCTGAACCCGTCCAGGAGGATGGTGCGTTCGGCCATCCCGTCCTCCAGCGCGATGGAGCGATGCTCGCCCTCGTAGACGAGCTCGCCGTAGATCTCGTCGGTGAGGACCCACAGATCCTGTTCGCGCGCGATGCGCGCGATCTCGGCGAGCGCTTCGCGCGACAGGACCGCGCCGGTCGGGTTGTTCGGGCTGTTCAGGATGATGAGCTTCGTACGGGAGTTGACCAGCCGCCCGAGCTCGTCGAGATCGGGCTGGAACGCGCGCTCCTCGCGGAGCGCGAGCGGCACTCCGCGGGCGCCGGCGAAGTCGATCATCGACGAGTAGATCGGGAACCCCGGATCGGGATAGATCGCCTCGTCGCCCTCGTCGAGTATCGCGAGCAGGGCGTAGAACATGATCGGCTTCGCGCCCGGCGTGACGATGACCTGCGACGGATCGACCTTCACGTTGCGGCGTGCGCGGAGATACTCCGCGATCGCTTCGCGCAGCTCGACGACACCGGCCGACGGCGTGTAGTGCGTCTCGCCGCGCTCCAGCGCCGCGACGCCGGCGGCCACGATCGACGGCGGCGTGTCGAAGTCGGGCTCGCCGATCTCGAGGTGGACGATGTCGCGGCCCTTCGCCTCGAGAGCCCGCGCCTTCGCCAGGACCTCGAAGGCCGTCTCGGTGCCGAGGCGCGACATGCGCGATGCGAGCGGTCGCATGGAAGCGCGATGAGTCTACGGCCGCAGCTTTCCCTCGACGCAGGCGCACCCCTCCGGGCCCACGACCGCGGAGTGACGGGTCCCCGGCGGAAGGACGAGGCGGTCGCCGGCGCGAAGCGCGACGTGGCGACCGTCGGCGAGAACGAAGTCGATCGAGCCGCGCGTGCAGTACAGGACTTTCGTGTACGAGTGCTCGTGCTGGGCGTAGGTGTCGCCCGGCGCGTTCGACCATCCGTACACGTCGCTCGCCTCCTCGCGGAGGGCTGATTCGATCGCGCGGGGGTCGGGGCTCGAGCCGGGCATCGATGCCATGATGCGACGATGCGCGTCGGCGTCGTGTTCCCGCATCAGGAGATCGGCGACGATCCGATGCGGATCGCCGCGTTCGCGCAGGCCGCGGAAGACCTCGGATACGCGCACCTTGTCGCGTACGACCACGTCATCGGCGCCGAGCCCTCCGGCCGGCCGTCGTGGTGGCGGGGCGTGTACACCGATCGCGACGCCTTCCACGAGCCGTTCGTGCTCTTCGGATTCCTCGCCGCGGTCACCCGGCGGCTCGAGCTCGCCTTCGGCATCGTCATCCTCCCGCAGCGGCAGGCCGTGCTGGTGGCGAAGCAGGCCGCGACGCTCGACGTGCTGTCGAACGGACGGGTCCGGTTCGGTGCGGGGATCGGCTGGAACCATGTGGAGTACGAAGCTCTCGGCATGGGCTGGCGCGATCGCGCGAAACGCATCGAGGAGCAGATCGCGGTGCTGCGTCTCCTATGGACGAACGAGGTGGTCGACTTCACCGGGACATGGCATCGCATCGACCGCGCGGGGATCCGTCCGCTTCCGGTGCAGCGCCCGATCCCCGTGTGGATGGGCGCGGACGCGGAGATCGGCGTCCGTCGCATCGCACGGCTCGCCGACGGCTGGTTCTCGCACCTCCCGCCGACCGAGGAAGGCCGCGAGGCGCTCGCGCGCTTCCGCGGTTACGTGCGCGAGGCCGGACGCGATCCGGCGCTGGTCGGTGTCGAGGGACGCGTGCCCGCGACTGGATCTCCGGACGAGTGGGCTCGTCGTGCCGAAGCGTTCCGCGACATGGGCATGACCCACCTCGAGCTTCGGACCGGCGGCTCGCACCTGCCCGACGTCGACGCGCACATCAACGCGATGCGTGTCTTCCGCGAGACCGCCCCCGTGTTCTAGCGGGACGCTCCTCGGCGGATCCATACGTCCGCGCTGATCACGGCGTCGAGCAGGACGACGAAGGCGTTCGATGCCGGCGCGAATCCGCGAGAGAGATCGACGCGCACGATGCGCGGCGCGCCCAGGCCGAGCGCGGATCGGCGGTCCGGAGCGAGCACCGCGCGGCGCAACAGGCTCTGCGGTGCGAGCCCGACGAGGCTCGGCCCGGCGAGGTATTGGGTGGAGTCCTTCGACACGTGCATGAGGTACCGGCCGTCCGGCCAGAGCCCGTCGAGCTTCATCGGCCCCTGCGCCTGCAGCCGTGTCTCGCGGCGCGAATCGGTGCCGTCGGGGAGAACGCTCCAGATGGTCGGGCTGGCCACGAAGAGGCCCGACGCATCGCTGCCCGCGATCGGTCCGGCGAGGAAGTAGATGCGTCCGCCGTCGATGACCGGGGAGGCGGCGGATTGGTCGACGAGCTTCCGTAGCGACGGTTGCGTCGGTCCGCCCTCAATTCCGGGGAAAACCTCGACGAGGCGGAGCGCACCGAGCACGCCGGTGTCGGATTCGACGAGCACCTCGTCGTCGCTGAGCCACTCGCCGGTGAACGTGTTCCCCGAGAGATTGAGGACGGGGCCGAGGCTTCCGCCTCCGAAGCGCGAGAAGCCGCCAAGGTAGACGGTCGTCTTTCCATCCGTCGAGCGCTGCACGGTGGCCGCGACGCGCGTTCCCGACGGCGACCAGCGCTGATCGATGATCCGGAAGCCGGCGGCGCGGACCTCCTGCGGGAGAATGATGTCGTTGCGCGACCCGTCGAGGTCGAAGACGCCGATGCCGAAGTCGGCCACGTACGCGACCCGACTTCCGTCGCCCGTCCAGCGGGTCCCGTAGGGTCGCGAGCTGTTCGCGGCCGCGCGGGCTATCGTCCGCGCCTGCGATCCGTCGAGGTTCGCGACCGAGAGGACGAACGCACCGCTCGGCTCCTGTCGCCAGTACGCGAGCCGCCCCGTGGTGGAGAGCTCGAAACCCGATCCGCCTCTGGGGGGCGGCGGCGCCACCACGGCTGCGCCGCCGCCGACGTCGACCGTCGCGAAGACCAGCCCGATCGAGGCCCCCGCGACGAACACGGCGACCGCGACGTACGGCAGGAGCGCTTTGGCGTGCCGCACCTCCCCAATAATCGCTCTAGTGCCGGACCCGCTATCGGCTGCGAAGACGTTCATGGCCGCGCTCGAGGCGAACGACGCCGACGGTGCGGCGGCGGTGTGCGCCGAGGACGTGGCGATCGACCTGCCCGGCGCGGAGGCCCAGATCGAGGGCCGTGAGGGCGCCAAGAGGCTCGTGCGCATGGCGCCGGCGTTCGTGCGCGTGATCCGGGAGGAGTCGGTCCTCGGGAACACGGTCATCCTGCGCGGGCTCACGAGATCGCCGGGGCACTTCGCGAACTACACGACCTGGACGTTCGAGACGAACGGCGATCTCATCACGCACGTCAGCTTCGCCTGGCGCCCGGCGAACTAGCCCGTGATCCTCGATGTCGTCGTCGGCGGCGCCGGGCCGAAGGGCCTTGGCGTGTTCGCTCGACGGAGATTTCGCCGTGGCGAATTCATCTTCCGCCGACGTCATGGCCGGGTCGTCCACAGGCACGAGCTCAGTTCGTTGTCGCCGATCGAGCGGCGCCACCTGTGTGAGCTCGACGCCGATCGCAGCGCGGTGCTTCTCCCGCCGGGCTGCTATCTGAATCACTCGTGTGACCCAAACGCGATGCGCAGCGGGGTCAAGGTGTTCGCGTGGCGACCGATCCGACCGGACGAGGAGATCACGATCGACTACCGGCTCAACGCGCTCGGCGGCGGCGCCTCGCGATGCTTCTGTGGCGGACCGTCCTGCACGGGAACAGTCCGCGACGACTTCTTCTCCCTCCCGCCGGCGCGCCAGCGCGCATACCTCCGCTACGCGCCGCCCTACATCAAGCGCGAGTACCGCAGGCGGTCCGCTCAGGTCTCGATGTAGCGGAACGAGCGGGGGATCTTCGCGAGGCCGAACTCGGCGACCGGGCGCGGCTTCCGGTAACGGCGCGCCTTGCTCACGGGGAGCGCCCAGCCCTTGGCGGTGTGCCGCTCGGCGGGTCCGAGCTCGCACTCCCCGACGACCGAGCCGGTGCCGACGACCGCGAGATACGCGCGCGCCGGCAGCCTCTTCGGCGGGAACCGGCGATGATCGCGGTCGCGTTCGCCGGAGAGCAGCGCGTCGGCGTTCTCCGCGGTGGTCGCAAGGACGATGGCAGAGGCCATGACTCCCTCCAGGAAGGCGTGCTCCTCTTCCTAGCGGACGCCTCTTGCGCGGTAGCGCTTGCCGATCGCCGCCAGGTCCCCAGGGGCGAGACCCGCGAAGAAGCCGAACGCCTCCTGGAGGTACGCGGTCTCGGACGGCGCGCGCTCGCGATCGTCGGCGGTGTCCTCCGCGGCCACGGCCTGCACCTGCCAGGCGAAACCCAGCACGTGCCGGAACACGACGAGCGCGCGCTCCAGATGGAACGGTGAGGTCACCAGATAGATCGGTCGTGGGTCGATGCGCGCCAGATAGCGCTCCGCCACCTCGATCGCGTTGCCGATCGTGTCCCGCGAGCGCTCCTCGAGGAAGATGCGCTCGCGTGCGATGCCCGCATCCGCGATGAGGTCGGCCATCACCGCGGCCTCGGTCCTCCCCGGCGCCGGTCCGTCGCCGTGGCTTCCCGACGCGATCACCGCGAGATCGTCGCGGGTGTGCGCGAGCTGCGCGGCGGCGCGGGCGCGTGCCGCGGTCGAGTCGGTCGGCTCGCCGGTGTCGCGGACCCCTCCACCAAGCACGACGGCGACCTCGGGAAAGCCCTCGAGGTCGCCGTCGTCGTTCGTCACTCGCGTCGCTTAGATCTTGTGGAGCGTTCCGTCCATGAGCATGACGACGGTGAAGTTGTCGCCGCCGCCCTGGTTGTAGATCGGGTCGCCGTCCGGCTTCCAGCCGGCGACGCGCGCCTTGTCGTTGATCGGGTTGTTGTTGAGCCGCTCGTAGATCGGGACGCACGGGAGCAGCTCGTTGAAGGCGAGCGCGATCTTCGTCACGGGGTCCTTCTGCTTCGCCGTGTCGAACCCGGCGATGGCGTCGTCGAGCACCGTGTCGAAGTTGATCTGCCCGCCGGAGTACGTCTGCGTGAGCGGGTACTTCATGCCGCCGCCCGGCGCGTCCTTGCTGAACTCGCGGAACGGCCGCACCAGCGAAGCTTGCGGGTGCGGGTTACCGATGCCCCACGGGTTCATGGCGATCTGGAACTTGCCTGCGTTCGTGTCCGGCAGCTGCGTCGAGCGGATCGCGCCACGCGGCGTGATCTTGATGCCGAACTTGTTCAGCGCGTCCGAGGCGTAGGTCGCGGCCGCGGCCCAGTCCTGGAAGTCGCTCGGGAAGTACAGCTCGAACGCGAGAGGCTTGCCGCCCTTCGCGTAGATGCCGTCGCCGCCCTTCGCGTATCCGGCGTCCTTCATGAGCTGGTCGGCCTTCGCGGCGTCGAAGGCGTACGCGTTCAGCTTGCTCTGGTCCGCCGAGTTCACCCAGTTCGGGACGAGGCTGTCGGCGAAGCCGGCCATGTACTTCGGTGCGCGTGCCGATGTGCCGTAGAAGATCTTCCCGGCCTCCTCGCGGTTGAAGGCCATGGCGACGGCTTGCCGGAGGCGCTTGTCCTGGAATTCCGGCGCGTTCTCCCAGTGGAAGTACAGCGCCGGTCCGGTGAAGATCGGACCGCGGACGATGCGGAAGCCCTTGTCCTGGAACGCCTTGTCCGTCGCCAGCGGGAAGCCGTGCGTCGCGTAGTCGACGTCGCCGTTCAGCACGAGCGGCGTGATCTCCGCGGTCTCGCCCTGATAGACGACGACCTTGTCGAAGTTCACTTGATCCGCGAAGAGACCGCCCGGGTTCTTCACGAGGGTCATCTGCGCGGCCGTGACGCTGGCCGTGTCGATCTTGTACGGGCCGACCGAGTACGGCTTGTCGGGGCGGAACGCGTTCATCTCGGCGATGAGCGCTTTTCCGGCGTCGGTGGTGTTCGTCCCGCCGCCGGTGTAGAAGTCCTGCGCCTTCTTCGCGAGCGCGCCGAAGACGGAGTCCGGCTTGATGCCGTTGCGAAGGATGAGCCGCTCGCCGAGGCTCGTCGGGCGCGTGTAGTGGAAGCGCACGTTGAGGTCGTCGATCGCCTCGACCTTGTCGATGAAGTTCCAGATGCCGTAGGCGGCGAGACGGCCGACCCAGTACGTGGTGACCACGTCCTTGGAGGTGAAGGCCTTGCCGTCGTCCCACTTCAGACCGGAACGGAGCTTGACCTCGTAGTTGTCGCCGTTCTGCTTCGCCGACTCGGCGAGCCAGTACTGCCACTTGTTGTCGTTCCACAGGTACACGCCGAGCGACGGCACGAAGAGATCGCTGTAGATGCTCCCGAACAGGATGGCGTTCGTCGCGAAGTAGTTGTAGTGACCCTGCGGCGGCAGGACGTAGGGCCAGCCGCCGTGGAACTCGCCGCCCTTCGCGGCCGTCCCGCCGCTGGGCGTGCCACCCGGCGTCGGCGCGCAAGCTGCCGCGACGAGGCCGAGAGATGTCAGGGTCGCATCCCGCAGGAAGCGCCGTCGCGTGACGGAATACCTGGTCGCTGAGTCGGTCATCTATCCCCTCCCGAACGCGAATCTGGTCCCACGTAGTAAGCCTTCTCAGACGCTTTGTCGACTGAGTTCGACCTCCCTGTTCGCGGCGGCGGTGGGAGCGACGAACGCGCGAGGACCGTGACGATCCCCACGAACAGCGCGCCTACCACCAGAGCCAGAACGGTCGCGACGAACTCCGGCGACGAGCGATCCTCAAAAGGAAGTACCAGCAGGGCCATGAACAAGATCAAGAAACCGAGCCGGAACGCGCTCCGGAGGAGGATCGGATCCATCAGGCGGTGGCGGCGGCGCGCTCCAGGGTCCGCTCGCGCACGGCGACGTGGCACGCCACCTCCCGGTCGGCGCTGGGCCCCTGGGCGCTCGGCCCTCCGGGGATCGCAAGGAGCTCGGGCACCTTCACGTCGCACAGTCCGGCTTCGAAGAGCGGGCAGCGGGGATGGAACGTGCACCCCGAAGGGAGCCGGAGAAGGCTCGGGATCTCGGCGCTTCGGAGCTCGACGCGCCGCTTGGAGCGGGTGATGTCGGGGTCCGCCTCGGGGATCGCCGCGATAAGCGCGGCGGAGTAGGGGTGGGCCGGATCCGCCACGAGCGGCTCGGTGTCGGCGAGCTCGACCACGCGGCCGAGGTACATGACGCCGATGCGTCCCTGTCGAGCGAAGTACCGGGCAACGGCGAGGTCGTGCGTGATGAGCACGATCGTCACGCCGAACTCGCGTCCGAGCGCGAGCAGCAGGTTCAGGAGGCTGATGCGGATGGAGACGTCGACCATGGAGACCGCCTCGTCGGCCACGATGACCTTCGGATCGACCGTGAGCGCTCGCGCGATGGCGACGCGCTGGCGCTGCCCGCCGGAGAGCTGATGCGGGTACTTCGCGATGAAGTTCTCGGTCGGGGTGAGATCGACCCGCTGCAGGAGCTCCGTCACCGACGCGAGCGCCTGCCGTCCGGAGCGCGCCTTCTTGTGCCGGTAGAGCGGCGCCGAGAGCGTCTGGAACACGGTGCGCGTCGGATTCAGCGACGCGTACGGATCCTGGTGAACGAGCTGCACCGCGCGGCGGAAGCGCGCGAGGTCCGCGCCCTTCGTGAGCCACACGTCCTTTCCCTCGTAGAGGAGCCGGCCACCGGTCGGGCGCAGGAGGCCGGTGAGGAGCCTGCCCGTCGTCGTTTTGCCGCACCCGCTCTCGCCGACGAGGCACATGGCTTCGCCGGCCTGGAGCGCGAGCGACACCGAGTCGACGGCGGTGATCAGCCCGCCCGGCGTCTGAAACGTGCGACTGACGCGATCGAGCTCGATGAGCGGCGTGCTCACGCGAGCTTCTCGGCGACGGGAATCTCGCTCGAGCCGATGACCCCGGCGACGTGCTTCCAGCGGATGCACGCGGCGGCGTGGTTCGGCGTGTCGACCGTCAGGAGCGGCGGGTCGGCCGCGCGGCATTCCTCGATCGCGTACGGGCAGCGCGGCGCGTAGGTGCACCCCTTCGGCAGCCGGATGAGGTCGGGCGGCGAACCGGGGATCGAGGCGACGCTCCCGAGCGCGCCGGACACGCGCGGCACCGCGCGGAGAAGACCGACCGAGTAAGGGTGCCGCGGCCGGTAGAACATGTCGTCGACGCTCGCCTGCTCGACCACGCGTCCCGCGTACATCGTGATCATCCGGTCCGCGAGCTCGGCCGCGATCGACAGGTCGTGCGAGATGAAGATCATCGAGAACCCCAGGCGCTGACGGAGCTGCCGGAGCAGATCGATGATCGATCGCTGCGTCAGGATGTCGAGCGCCGTCGTCGGCTCGTCGAGGATGACGAGCTGCGGCTCGAGCATGAGCGAGAGCGCGATGAGCACGCGCTGCTTCATGCCGCCCGAAAGCTCGTGCGGGAACGCCGGAAGCACGCGCTTCGCGTCGAGGTGCACGAGGTCGAGCAGCTCGGCGGCGCGGTCCCGCACGCGGTGCCGGTCCTTCATCCCGTGCGCGCGCGCCGTGTCCAGGAACTGCTCCCAGATCGAGATGACCGGATTGAAGGAATTCAGTGCGGCCTGGAAGACCATCGCGCACTCCGCCCAGCGGTACTCGCGCAGGTCGTCGTCGTCGAGCTTGCGCACGTCGCTGGTCTGGCCGTCCTTCGTGTAGAGGATCTCCCCGCTCGTCACCTTCGTCCCTCGCGGCGAAAGGCGGATGAGTCCGACGGCGAGCGTGGTCTTTCCGGAGCCGCTCTCGCCGATGATCGCGAGGGTCTCGCTCTTCTCGAGGTCGAACGAGACGCTGCGCACGGCGTGCACCGCGCCGCGGCGGGTGAGGTAATCGATGGACAGGTCGCGCACCGAGAGGACCGGCACGATCAGGCCCCGCGCAGGCGTGGGTTGAAGATGTCCTCCAGCGCCGAAGCGAACGACACGAGGGAGAGCTGGACGAGCGCGATCGCGGTGATCGGGCTGAGGATGTACCAGAGGCTGTCGCGGAAGAACAGCGCGCCCTGATCGCGCGCGAAGTACAGCATGATGCCCCAGTTCGATCCGGTGAGCGGCAGGAGCCCCAGCAGGATGATGCCGACCTGCGCGTACATCGCCTCGGTCATCGCGAGGATGAAGTGGATGACGATGTAGCTCCGCATCGTCGGCAGGATCTCGCGGAACACGATGTGGAAGAGACCGAGGTCGAGCGATCGCGCCGCCTCCACGTAGTCGCGCTCCTTCAGGGACAGCACCTGCGCGCGCACTTGCCGGAGCAGGCTCGACCACTGGATGGCGGCGAGGATGAACGCGAGCACGACGAAGCTCGTCGGTCGCAGGATCGCCGCGATGGCGATGAGGAGGATCAGCTTCGGCAGCGTGAGCGTGACGTCGGTGATCGCGAGGATCGCCGCGTCGAGCCGGCCGCCGACGGTCGCCGAGATCGAGCCGAAGGTGATCGCGATGAGCGTCGAGAAGAACGCGGCGAGGATCGCGACGATGAGGATCGGCTGGCCGCCGTAGACGATCTGGTTCAGGACGTCCTTGCCCTGGAAGTCCGTGCCGAGCGGATGGGCCGGCGAGGGCGTCTGGTAGATCTCGGCGAGGCTCGGATCGTTCCGCAGCGGCACGAAGAACGGCACGATGAACGCGAGGACGAGGAAGAAGACGATGCCGATGAAGCCGGCGAGGCCCACCGGACGCTTCGCGAGAAGCCGCAGGAAGTCGATCGCTCCGGCGAGCGGTCCGGAGATCCGCTGACCGATGGTCGGTCGCGCGATGACCGCGGTCGTCATCCCGCGGCGCCACCCGCTCGGCCGATGCGCGGGTCGAGCTTCGAGTACAGAAGATCCGCCGCCAGGTTCGCGATTACGACGGTGATCGTCGTCAGCAGCACGATCCCCTGGATCACCGGATAGTCGCGCTGGGTCACCGCCGCGAGAAGCCGCAGGCCGACGCCCTGGTACGCGAAGATCTGCTCGATGATCGCGGCGCCCCCGACGATGAACCCGACGCTGATCGCGAGCTGCGTCACGAGCGGCAGCACCGCGTTACGGCCAACGTAGGCGCTGCGGATGCGGCCGTCGGAGAGGCCGCGAGCCCGCGCGGCGGTGACGTAGTCCTCCTCGAGCGCGGAGAGCGTCGCCGATCGCATCGACAGGATCCAGTGGCCGATCTGCGTGAGGAAGTAGATCGTCACCGGAAGTGCCGCGTGATAGAAGATGTCGCCGATGAACTGAGGCGTGAACCCCGGCTGGAGTCCGGGTGAGTACGCGCCGCGCATGGACGTGAAGTTGATGATGTGGCTCTGCACGCCCAGGAACACGATCATCAGGAGCGCGATCAGGTAGTTCGGGACCGAGCTCACGAACGAGCCCGTGGTCGAGACGACGTGGTCGAGGAGCGAGTTGCGGCGGTAGGCGGCCAGGAGGCCGAGCGCGATGCCGACGACGAAGCTCAATAGAAGTCCCGTGCCGACGGAGAAGAGCGTCCACGGCAGCACCGCGAGGATGATCGCCGTCACGCTCGTGCCCGCCGACAGGAACGAGTTTCCGAGATCGAGGTGCAGCAGGCTCCAGATGAAGGAGAGGTACTGCTGATGCAGCGGCGCGCTGAGATCGATCGCGAACAGCCCTGAGGCGATCGCCTTCGCGTCGTCGTACGTCAACGCCCCGTTCGCCGTCTGGATGAGCTCGTCGATCTTCAGCTCGACTGGGCTGCCCGGCATCAGCCGGATGAGGAAGAACGTGATCGACGTCGTCACCCAGATCGTGAGCGCCGCTTTGAAGAACGCGCGCGCGATGGGATGCCGCCAGAAGCCGCCGAAATAGCGGCGCGGGTTCCAGCGGACGCCGATGGGCTTGGCGGCGACCGGGACCGCGGTCATATCGAGAGATTAACCCTCGGCCGGGCGAGCGAGCCGCGCCAGGAGCTCGCCGAGCGGGACCTCCGCGCAGGATGCGAGACGGCAATCGGCACGCGAGAGGTCGAGCGTGCCTGTCACCTCGTTCGGCACGGCGACCACGCGCAGACCCGCGGCTTTCGCGGCGGCGATACCGTTCGGCGAGTCCTCGATGGCGACGGCTTCGGCGGGCGCGACGCCGAGTTCCTCGACCGCCCGTACGTACAAATCCGGAGCCGGCTTGGCGCGCGGCGCGTCCTCGCGGCAGACGACGGCGTCCCAGGCGCCGACGAGGCCGAGGCGCTCGACGTGCCCGTGCACGTACGCGCGTGGCGAGCTCGAGGCGATCGCGAGGCGCAATCCGAGCCGGCGGCCCTCCGCGATGTAGTCGCGCACGCCGGCCATCACGTCGAGGCGCGCGATGAGGTCGGACTTCAGCGCGTCGCGACGTGATCGCACCGAGTCGCGGTCGAACGACGTGCCGACGAGCGACTCGAGATGAGCGAGCGCGTCGAACCAGCCGGCCTCGCGACCGATGTAGTCGAGCCACCGATCCATCGGAAGCTCGTGACCGTGCTCGCGATAGATCTCGGACCACGAGCGGTACGACGGCGTCTCCGTTTCGAGGATCAGGCCGTCGAAGTCGAAGACGATCGCGCGGATCGCGTGGGTCGTGGTCAGCGGCTGCGCAGCCTCGAGAGGAGCCGGAGCAGCTCGATGTAGAGCCAGACGAGCGTGACGAGCAACGCGAACGCGCCGTACCACTCCATGTACTTCGGAGCCCGCGCCGCGACGCCGCGCTCGACGAGATCGAAGTCGAGCAGCAGGTTGAACGCCGCGATCCCGATGACGATCACGTTCACCGCGATGCCGAGCGCGCCGGATCCGGCCACGGCCTCGTTCAGGTATGCGACCTGGACGCCGATCACGTTCAGGACGAGCGACGCGAGATAGACGAGCGCCACGGCGCCGGTCGCCGCGAACACCGCGATCCGGAGCTTGTCCGTGACGCGGATGAGGTGAGTGCGGTAGATGACGAGGAACGCGATGAAGATCGCGACCGTCAGCGAGACGGCCGGGATGACGATGCCCGGGAAGGCCGTCTCCAGGAGCACCGAGATGCCACCGACGAAGAGGCCCTCGGCGAACGCGTAGAGCGGGGCGGTGACCGGCGCCCACGCCTTGCGGAACACCGTGACGAGAGAAAGGACCAGACCGGCGACCGCGCCGATGAGCCAGTAGCCGGGACCCGCCCACATGGAGACGAACGCGCCTGCCATGAGGATGAACACGAGCGCGAACGCGCGGTTGACCGTCCCGTCCAGCGTCATGGCCTCGCCGCTGGTGGTCGTGAGACCGTCGAACGTCTTGTCGTTGAAGGCCGGATTGGCCGAACGGCGTGGCAGGAGTTCCTTCAATTTCGCCCCCTCTCATTCGATTATGGGGGGCTCAGTTCGGGTCAGCGCTGTTCGGCGAAAGCGGAGTACAGCCGTGCCGTCGCGCGGAGCGCGCGCCAGTAGTTATCGAGCAGGATGTGCTCGTTCGGGGCGTGCGCGCCCGCGCCGGGGTGGCCCATGCCGAGCGTCACGTTCGCCATCCGCCGCTCGTGGCAGACGACCCACATCGGACTCGTTCCGCCGCTCGACGGAACGAGTACGGCCGGTTTGCCGAAAGCCTCCTCGGCCACCTCGGCGACCGCGCGCACCAGCGGCGCGTCTGCGGGACCGCGATACGGATGCTCGCCCTCCTCGGCGCTGAACTCGACGTCGCTGAACCCATGCCGGTCGAGATGCGCGCGGAGGAGCTCGGCGACCTTCGCGGGGTCCTGATCCGGGACGAGGCGGAAATCGATCTTGCCCGTCGCCTCCGCGGGGATGACGGTCTTCGAGCCCGGTCCGTTGTAGCCGGATTCGATCCCGCACACGTTACAGGTGGGCTCGAACACGGACGCGCGCTTCGCGTCGGCGTCCGCGCGCCCGAACGCGAATCGCTCGATGCCGACGACCTGACGCGTCGCCGCGGCGTCGAACGGCATCTCGTCGAGCATGCGGCGATCGGCGGCGCTCGGTTCGCGCACGTCGTCGTAGAACCCGTCGATGAGCACGCGGCCCCGCGGGTCCATGAGCGACGCGAAGGCGTGCGCGAGCCGCCACGCGGCGTTCGGGTAGTGCGTCGCGCCTCCGGAATGCGCGTCGCGCGCCATCGTGCGGACGCGGAAGTGGCAGTACAGGATGCCCTTGCCGCCGAGGGAGAGGATCGGCCGGCCCTCGCTGTCGAGCGCACCGCCCTCCTTGAGCGCGCCGTGCGCGTCGGTGAGTCCCGGTTCGAGCGCGAGCAGCCGCGCGAGATTCGGGCTGCCGGATTCCTCTTCGCCCTCGATGAGGAAGCGCACCCTGATCGGGAGGTCGCCGAACACGGCGCGGTGCGCCTCGACCGCCTGGATGCGCAGCAGGAGATGTCCTTTGTTGTCGTCGACGCCGCGCGCGTACATGGCGCCGTCGCGGAGCGTGGGCTCGTAAGGCGGCGTCTTCCAGAGGTCGAGCGGCACCGCCGGCTGCACGTCGTAGTGCTGGACGCCGACGAGCGTCCGCTTACCGCTGCCGGTCTCGCCGGCGACGAGCGGCGGCGCTTCCTCGGACCGCAGCTCACGCGCGTCGGCGAAGCCTGCCGCGTACAGGCGCTCGCGGCACCAGCGCGCCGCGGCGCGCAGAGCAGCGGGGTCCGAAGCTTCGCAGGGGATCGCACAGAGCTGCTGCAGCTCGTCGACGAAGCGGTCGCGCTGGGACGCGATGAACCGATCGAGATCGTCACGTGGATCGGGCATGTTTCGCAGTATGCCCGCGGGAGTTTCGGCATGATGATCCGGTGGGCGAGGTCGCGTGGACGCGAGAGGTGCGGGAGGTGGTGCGCCGCATACCGCGCGGGCGCGTGGCGACGTACGGCCTCGTTGGAGTGATCGCGGGGCGGCCCCTCGCCGCGCGCGCCGTCGGCAACGTCATGCGCGCGTGCGACGATCCCGCGGTGCCGTGCCACCGCGTCGTGCGGTCCGACGGGCGCCCGGCGTTCCCGCGTCACCGCGCGCGGCTGCGGCGCGAGGGAGTCGGGTTCGTCGGCGCGCGCGTCGACCTGGCGCGCCACCTCTGGAGTCCCCGCCTTCCGAGCCGTGGACTAGCATCCGGACGGGCGAATCGCTAGCGAGGGAGCGCAATGACGACGGTGAAAGCCGCGCTGGTGCAGTGCGCGTGGACCGGCGACAAGGACTCCATGATCGAACGCCACGCGAAGTACATCGCGGATGCCGCGAAGCAGGGCGCGCAGGTGCTGTGCCTGCAGGAGCTCTTTTACGGACCGTACTTCTGCCAGGTGCAGGACACCAAGCACTACAGCTACACCGAGAAGATCCCCGACGGTCCGACCACCAAGCTCATGCAGGAGCTGGCGAAGAAGCACTCCATGGTGCTCATCGTCCCCATGTACGAGGAAGACCAGGTCGGCGTGTACTACAACACCGCGGCCGTGATCGACGCCGACGGGAAGTACCTCGGCAAGTACCGCAAGACGCACATCCCGCACGTGAACGGGTTCTGGGAGAAGTTCTACTTCCGTCCCGGCAACATGGGCTACCCGGTCTTCGACACGGCCGTCGGCAAGGTCGGCGTGTACATCTGCTACGACCGGCACTTCCCCGAGGGCGCGCGCATGCTCGGTCTCCACGGCGCGGAGCTCGTCTTCATACCGTCGGCGACGTCACGCGGTCTCTCCATGCACCTCTGGTTCATCGAACAGACCGCGCACGCGATCGCGAACGGCTACTGGGTCGGCACGATCAACCGGGTGGGGCAGGAGAAGGAATTCGGACCGAACGAGTACTACGGCTCGAGCTACTTCGCGGACCCGCGCGGCAAGATCGTCGCGCAGGCGTCCGACAAGGAGGAGCAGCTGCTCGTCGCCGATCTGAACATGGATCTCGTGCGCGAGGTCCGGAACACGTGGCAGTTCTATCGTGACCGCCGGCCGGACATGTACGAGGACATGGTGAAGCCCTAGTGACGGGAGCGGACTGAGCGATGGCGACGACGGCCCCCGCGATCGCGGTGGAGCAGATGCTCATCGGCGGCGAGTGGGTCCGCGCCGCGGACGGCCGCACGTTCGACGTCGACACGCCCGCGCATCGCGGCCGCGCGATCGCGCGGGTGCCCGCGTCCGGTGCCGAGGACGTCGACCGCGCGGTGCGGGCGGCGCACGCCGCGTTCCCCGGTTGGCGCGCGGTGGCGCCGCGCGAGCGCGGCCGCATCCTCACCCGCATCGCGGACGATCTCGACGCGGCGGTCGAGGACCTGAGCCGCACGCTCGCGTCCGAGACGGGGAACGCGATCCGAACGCAGGCGCGTCCCGAGGCGAAGGTCACGGCCGACCTCTTCCGCTACTTCGGCGGTCTCGGCGGGGAGCTCAAGGGCGAGACCGAGGCGCTCGGCGAAGGGATGCTTTCGTACACGCGGCGCGAGCCCTACGGCGTCGTGGCGGCGATCGTCCCCTGGAACGTGCCGATCCAGATCTCGGCCTGGAAAGTCGCGCCGGCGCTGCTTGCCGGGAACACCGTCGTGCTCAAGCCGTCGGCGAGCGCGCCGCTCGCGGTGCTCGAGCTCGCGAAGATCGCGCAGCGCCACCTCCCGAAGGGCGTCCTGAACGTCGTCACCGGGACCGGCGACGCGGTCGGAACCCCGCTCGCGTCGCATCCGCTCGTCGCGAAGGTCTCGTTCACCGGGAACACCGAGACGGGCAAGGCGATCCTCCGGGCCGCCGCCGACCGGATCGTCCCGGTCACGCTCGAGCTCGGCGGCAAGAGCCCCCAGATCCTCTTCCCCGACGCCGACACCGACCGCACCGCCGACGGCGTCATCGCCGCCATGCGCTTCGCCCGTCAGGGCCAGTCGTGCACCGCGGGTTCGCGGCTGTTCGTGCACGAGGACGTGTACGAGTCGTTCCTCGCGCGGCTCGCGGGGAAGCTCGCCAAGCTGAAGGTCGGAGACCCGCTCGATGAGACGAGCGACATGGGCGCGATCGTGAGCCGGCAGCAGTTCGAGAAGGTCTGCGCCT
Source organism: Candidatus Limnocylindria bacterium (assembly GCA_036555955.1). Lineage (GTDB taxonomy): Bacteria > Chloroflexota > Limnocylindria > P2-11E > P2-11E > 3-1-20CM-2-70-9. Next base: position 50,376 of record DATBKH010000170.1, read on the forward strand.
ACATCGACGAGGGCACTCGCCAGCGGGGCGCGCGCACGCTCGCCGGCGGCCTCCCGCCGAAGGAGGGCGCGCTCGCGGAGGGCTACTACCTCGAGCCGACGCTCTTCGCCGACATGCGCAACGACTGGCGCCTCGCGAAGGAGGAGATCTTCGGCCCGGTGCTCGTCGCGATCCGGTGGCGCGATGAGGCCGAGGCGATCCGGATGGCGAACGACACGCATTTCGGGCTGGCGGCGTACGTCTGGTGCAACGACCTCGGTCGCGCGGTCCGCACCGCGCACGCGCTGGACGCCGGGTGGGTGCAGGTGAACCAGGGCGGCGGACAGGTCGTCGGCCAGCCGTACGGTGGCTTCAAGCAGAGCGGCCTCGGACGCGAGAACTCGCTCGAGGGGATGCTCGAGTCGTTCACGCAACGCAAGAGCGTGAACATCAACATCGCTCCGTGAATGGCGGCGTCATCGTCGACCTCGACGCCGAGGACGTACCGCCGGGTCGCGACCGCCGTCGCGCCATCGCCTACGGCTTCGCGATCTGCCTCGCGCTCAGCGCCGCGGCCGTGGGACGCGACGGCCCCGCCGCGACGGCGCCGAGCAAAGCGCTGACGACGACCGTCTTCGACCGATCGGGTATGACGATCATCGGAGCCCAGCCGCGCACGCTGACGCTGCCGCCCGGTACGGCGGACGCGCGCCTGTTCACCATGCCCGACCGGATCGCGAACGAGCCGCTCGTGAACCTCCCGTTCGTACGCGTGCGGATCCGCGGCACCGACGGTTTGGGCGTCCGTGTCGGCTCTCCGGAGGGCGCGTGGGTCATGTGGACCGAGGACGGGACCGCGTACTGGTTGAGCTCGGAGCATCGCGACCTCTCCGATCTCGCGGACCTGGCGGGGTCGCTGCGCTAGGAGCGCGGTGATGCGCCGGGAGGAGCGCCGTCTGGTGGCGTGCCTCTTCATCGACGTCGTGGGGTCCACCGAGCACACCCTCCGCCTGGGGCCGGAGCGTCTGAAGGCGGCGCTCGGCGCGGTGTTCGGCGAGCTTCGGGCGCTGATCGAGCGCGAGGGCGGGACCGTGGAGAAGTACATCGGCGACGAGATCTACGCGCTGTTCGGCGCGCCGATCGGTCACGAGGACGATCCGGCGCGCGGCCTCCGCGCGGCCGAGGGCGCTCGGCGCTGGGCCCACGAGCGACAGAGCTCGGACGTCGCGTTCGACATACGCGTCGGTCTCGAGACCGGCGAGGCCGTCGTCGACCTCGCAGCCACCGAAGTAGCACATCAGCAGATGAGCGTCGGGGCCGTGGTGAACGTCGCCTCGCGGCTGTGCCACCAGGCGGAGCCCGGCCAGGTCCTCGTCGGGCCGACGGCCCACGCCGCGACCGAGGACCTCGGTGACTTCCGCGCGGTCGGATCGGTCCCGCTAAAGGGCATCGGCCCCACCGCCGTCTGGGAGCTCCTCGCGCTGAAGACCGCGCCACAACGGAGACGGCTGCCGTTCGTCGGCCGCCAGAGCGAGCTCGAGTTGCTCGCGATCGCGCGCCGGCGCGCGCGCGATCGGTCGGTGCTGGTCCTCGTCTCGGGACCGCCCGGCCAGGGGAAGACTCGGCTCGTCGAAGAGTTCCTCGCCGGCCGCGGCGATGCGCTGGTGCTCGCCGCGCGCTGCCGCCCCGGCGGCGAGATCGCGGCGCTCGCCCCGCTCCGGGAGCTCGTGCTCGGCGCTCGCTCCGACGCCGACCTCGGCGCCGTGATCGCCGAGGCGGTCGCCCCGCCGGAACGCGACCGGGTGCGCGAGACCCTCGCCTACTCGATCGGGATCCCCTCGAGCTCTGCGCTCGCCTCCGTCGGCAAGGACGAACGCGACGACGAGATCGTGAACGCGTGGCGCACATTCCTCGGCGGCCTCTCGTCGCGGCAGCCGGTGGTCATCTGGATCGAAGATCTGCACTGGGCCGACCCGGAGATCGTCCGCCTCATCGACCGGCTCTCGCACGCCGACGACCCACTCCTATTGATAGCGACGGCGCGGCCTGAGTTCGCGGAGGCGGCCGGGCTTCGGCCCACGGGCGACCGTTTCTTCATCGAGCTCGAGGGCCTCGAGCCCGGCGCGGCCGGCGAGCTCGCCGCGAGCGCGGGCAACACCGACGAGCAGACCGTCGCCCGGGCCGAGGGGAATCCGCTCTTCATCGTCGAGCTGGCGCGGGCTCGCGAGCTGCGAGGCGAGCTTCCGATCACGCTCCAGGGTGCTCTCGGCGCGCGGCTCGACGAGCTCGACACGGAGGATCGCTCGCTGCTCGCCCATGCCGCGGTCGTCGGCGAGACGTTCTCGGCGAGCGACGCGGCCGCCCTCACCCGCCGCGAGGCGAGCGCCGTCGGCTCGGCGCTCCTGCGCCTCGTCGACCGCCACTACATCGCTCGGGTCGACGGGCGCTACCGCTTCCATCACTCACTCCTCCGCGACGTGGCCTACGGACGGCTCCTCGTCGCGGACCGCATGCGGCTCCATGCGCGCTGCGCCGCGGAGCGCGCGGCCATCGACGATCCGGAGGTCGTCGCGCACCACTGGTGGTCGGCGCTCGGCGGCCCGGACGCCGAGTGGGTCTGGCGCGACGACCCCGAGCTTCCGGCCATGCGGCGGGCGGCGTTCGCCGCGCACATCGTGGCGGGCTCGCGAAGCGCCGAGGTCTTCGCGCTCGACCGCGCGGTGCCGCTCCTGGAGCGCGCGTTCTCCTTCGCGTCGAACGACACCGAGCGCGGCGAGGCGAAGCGCGCGCTCGGCGATGCGTACGCGAACGACCTCCGCGGCGACCCGGCGTGGCGCGCCTACCTCGAGGCGCGCGATCACTTCAGGATGGCGGGCGCGGTCCCCTCGAGCGTCTACCTGGGTGCGCTGAAGGTCCGCATGCGCGTCGGCGCGTTCACCAAGAAGCTCGACGAGAACGAGGTCGAGGCGATGTACGCGGAGGCGGAAGCCGCCGCCCGCGCGTCCCACGATGCCGGCGCGCTCGCACGCACGCTGGTGTACGGAGCGTTCCGCGACATGGACCCGGCGACCGCCCCCGGCGATCGCGCGAAGCTGAACGAGGCGCTTCGGATCTCCGAGGGCTCCGATCCGGCGACCCGCCGGGAAGTCCTCGGCTGGTACGCGAACGAGCTCCTGCGCGACTCCGAGCTCGACGCCGCGCGCCGGGTCATGGACGACATGGACGCGCTCGCCGTCCCGACGAACGAGCTCGATCGGATGGAGCACTTCCGCGGCAAGGCGCTGCTGGCCCAGCGCACCGGCGATCTGCCGCTCCTCGAGAGCATCGCCGCCGAGCTCGTCGCGATGAGCCGTCGCATGGGTCCGCACCTGCGAACGCACGCGGACGTCTACGCGGTCTGGGCCGCCGTGGATCGCGGCGACTGGGCGAAGGTGCGCGAGCTCGCGCGTGAGACCAGGCGACTGGTGACGACGTCGCCGGGGACGGCGTTCTGCTCGTCCGCCGCGATCCTTCTCGCGTTCGGCGCCGCCATGGAGGCGCGTGCCGGTCGTGGCGACGAGGCGCGCGCACTCGCGACCCCGATCGCGGCGGCCACCTACGACGCCTGGGTGCGCAGCGACCTCGCCGCCTTCGCGCTGATCTACACCGGAGAGAGAGCCGCCGGGACGAACAGAGAGCTCTCGTCCGTCGCCATCCCGTTCGCCGCGGTCGTCGCCGTCGCGGCCGGCGACCACGACCGCGCGCTGGCCATCGCGTCGGACCTGGAGCGGCGCTCACACGGCGGCGCGCGCTTCTTCGCGGCTCTGGCCGAGGCCATCCGTGAGGAGGTCGCGCGTGACCGCACCGGCGCGACCCCGGCGCACGCGAATCTCCGGGCGCTCGGGTACGTGGGCTGGAGCGAGCTCTTGGAGGCTCGTGCGTGAGACCACGAAGCTGAACGCTTCGCCGGTCAGGCTGTCGCCTTCGCTCCCGCCGCACCGATGCGGCGCGCCTCCGCGATCGGAAGCTGCCACAGCGTGCTCTGCCAGGCGTGCTTGAAGCCGAGCTTCGTGTTGATCGCGAGCATCTGCGCGTTCACGTTCGCGTTCCCGGTGCGGATGAATCGAGAGTCCGTCCGCTCGGCGAGGATCCGCTCGAGCATCGCGGCCTTCATCCACATCCCGAGGTTGTGGCCGCGGTGCGCCGCGATGACCGCGGTGCCTTCCTGCTCGATGGAGTGCGGGTCGCGTGGATCGAAGTCGACCTCGGTGAAGCCGACGCCCTGCCCGGTCGCCTCGTGGATGGCGAGGATCAGCCACCAGCGCCGGCCAGACTGCTGGAACCAGCTTTCGCGCTGGCGGATCTGCGTCTCGGTCAGCGTGAAGTCGTTGAAGGCGATGTCGCCTTTCGGCATGTCGTTGATCCCGCGAGAGGCTTGGATGTACGGCTCGACGAGCTCGGCCGGGACGCGGTCGTCGATACGGACGAGGCGGTATCCCGCCGGATCGAGCCGCGCCCACTCGGCGACCCTCGCGCGGTCGACGCCTCGCAGGTCGAGTTGGTTGATCCTCATAGGGAGCCCGGGCGTCGC
>DATBKH010000171.1:0-12872 GCA_036555955.1 Candidatus Limnocylindria bacterium
CGATGTGCGCGGGACGCCCGGCAGAGTCCTGCTGTGAGGATCGGTGTTCAGGACCGCCTCGTGCCGGGAGCGACGCTCAGCGAGAAGTTCGAGGCCGCGAGGCGCGCCGGCTTCGACGCGCTCGAGCTCTCGGAGAGGCCAGCGTTCGACGAAGCGAAGACCGCGATCCGCGAGCGCATCGCGGTCACCGCCATCGCTGGCGGCTACCGCGGCTGGCTCATCGATCCGGATCCGGCGGAGATCGCGAGAGCGCGCGAAGACATCGGCGATCTTCTCGATCTCGCGGGCGAGCTGTCGACGGGGATCGTCATCGTTCCGATCTGGGGGCGAACGCGGAACCTCCCGAACATCGCGACAGGACGGACGCGCGCCGAGGACGAGGCCCTGTTCCTCGACGGCCTTCGTCCGCTCGCCGATCGCGCCGAGCGCGCGGGTGCGCGCATCTTCATAGAACCCTTGAATCGCTATCAGAACGATGTCTGCGTCACGCTCGACGATGCGCTCCGCTTTCGAGACGCGGTCGCGAGCCCGGCCGTCTTCGTCGTCGGCGACACCTTTCACATGAACATGGAAGAGGCCGACATGGGCGCCTCGCTGGCCGCCGCGGGGGACCGACTTGGCTACGTGCAGGTGGCGGACTCGCAGCGCTTCGAGCCCGGCGCCGGTCACATCGATTTCTCGCCGATCTTCGCCGCGTTGACCGAGATGGGCTACGCCGGCGACATCGGGATGGAATGCGCCGCGCTCTCGGGCGACCCCGAAGTCGTGCTGCCGCGCGCGGCCGGGTTCCTGCGCGATCTCCTTCGCGAGAGCGAGCTGGCCACCTGACCACTCACATCGACGAGCTCGTCGCTCGCGGCGAGATCGGCGGCCGCACCGTGCGCATCCTCGACACGGGCGATGTGGATTGCCACGTGTATCCGGTCGGACCGCTCGCGCCGGGTCACGTGCGCGTTCGCACGGTGCGCTCGGCGATCAGTCCCGGCACCGAGATCACGTACCTCGGGGCCGGTGCCACGAACCCCTACCTCCACAAGCGGTGGGATCCGGAGCTGCGGATCTTCGTTCCGGGCGAGGCGTCGGTCGCGTACCCGATCGTGTTCGGCTATCGCGCGGCGGGGGAGGTGATCGAGCCCACCGACTCGTTGCCCGAGGGCACGCGCATCTACGGCAAGTGGCGGCACACCGAGGTCGTGTCGCTGCCCGTCGAGGTCGCGAGCGAGCAGCGCGTGCCCGAGGGGCTCACGGTCGACGACGCCGTCGACCTCGGGCAGATGGGACCGATCGCGATGAACGCCGTCGCCTTCGGCGGTGACGATCTGCGCGACGCGCAGGCCGTCGTGTTCGGCGCGGGACCGGTCGGACTCATGGTCGCTCAGATCGCCGCCGGGTCGGGCGCCAGCGCGGTCCACGTGGTCGACCGGATCGCGGCGCGCCTGGACGTCGCGCGCGCGCGCGGGCTCCAGATCCTCCATGCGGCCGACGGCGTAGACGTTGCGCGGACGCTGAAGAACCGCCTCGGAGCGGAGGCGGTGGCGGTCGCCTTCGAGTGCACCGGATCCACCCGCGCGCTCCACGAGGCGATCCGCTGCGTGCGCCGGCGGGGCCGCGTGATCGCCGTCGGGTTCTATCAGGGCGAGGCGGCTGGCCTTTTCCTCGGCGACGAGTTCCACCACAACGGCGTCGAGGTCGTCTCGGCGCAGATCGGGAACATCCATCCGGACTGGACGATGGCCAGTCTGCGTGCTCGCGTGATCGACCTCGCTCGAGGTGGCCGTCTCGTACTGGGCGGGCTCCCTCGCGTGACGTTCCCGGTCGAGGACGCCGCGCGAGCGTTCGCCGCGCTCCGCGACCAGGCAAAGGTGCTCCAGGCGGTCCTCACCTACTGACATCCGGAGCGTGCGTGGGGGGCGGTGTCAACCTATAGTCGCCGCAGTTCTACGCGGGGAGAGGGTATGGATAAGTTGCGCACGTCGTTCGCGCTCGCCCTCGTCATCGGCCTTTTGGCGGTCGCGTGTGGACCGAGCGCCACACCGCAGCCTTCAGGTTCGGGCGCGGTCTCGAACGAGCCATTCGTCATGCTGTCGACGCAGTTCAACACCGTGACCGAGTCCGAGGCCATCCGCAAGCAGGTCCTCGCCGGATTCACGATCGCGCCGGTCGACTTCCTCGGCGCCGCGGCCGGACCGTTCGTCGATCGGATCACGGCCGAGACGAAGACCTCCAAGGGACAGGTCGGCGTCATCGGTGGAGTCCACGGTGACTTCGCCGGGTTCAGCGACCTGACGATCTTCGAGGACCTCACGCCGCTCGCGCAGAAGCTGAAGGATCGCGGCATCGCGCAGGAGTTCATGGACCTCGGCAAGCTCGGAACGAACCGTCAGGTCTACATCCCGTGGATGCAGGCGACCTACATCCTCGGCGTGAACAAGCAGGCCTTGCAGTACCTGCCGTCCGGCCTCACCGAGGCGAACGTCAAGCAGGGCAACATGACCTACACGCAGCTCAAGGACTGGTGCAAGAGCATCGCGGACAAGACCGGTCAGAAGCGGTGCGGGATTCCCGCGGGTCCGATGTCGCTGCTGCACCGTCTCATCCAGGGCTACATGTACCCCGCATACACCGGCGGACTCGTCACCACGTACAAGTCCTCCGACGCGGTGACGATGTGGCAGGACCTCAAGGACATCTGGGCGTACGTGAACCCGAAGTCCCTGACCACCGACTTCGAGCAGGAAGACATGCTCTCGGGTCAGGTCTGGGTCGGCTTCGATCATGTGGCGCGGCTCGTCGAGGCGTTCAAGCAGAAGCCGAACGACTTCTTCGCCGCACCCGCGCCGAAGGGGCCGAAGGGCCTCTACTACATGTCCGTGCTCGCGGGGCTCGCGATCCCGAAGAGCTCGCCGAACAAAGCCGGGGCCGAGGCTTTCATCGACTACATGACAACTTCCGACGTCCAGGGCAAGACCCTGAACGCCGTCGCGTTCTTCCCGGTCCTCGACAAGCCGCTACCCGCCGACCTCGCTCCGCACCTCAAGATCGAGGCCGACGGCGTTCAGGCGCAATCGAAGGCGCCGGACGCGAAGGTCGCGCTCCTGCCCATCGGGCTCGGCGCGCAGGGTGGCGCGTTCAACAAGGTCCAGCTCGACACCTTCCAACGCATCGTGGTGAGAGGCGAGGACATCCAGAAAGTGCTGAACGAGCAGGCGACCATCCTGCAAACGGTCATGAACGACACGAAGGCACCGTGCTGGCGGCCGGATCCGCCGAGCACGGGACCCTGCCAGGTCAAGTGACCTAGATGGCGGTTGGAGCGCGGAGGGCCGCCCCATTTCCGGCGGCGATCATTCGCTCGGAAGCGGCCCTCCCGCTCGGCCTCCTCGCGCCAACGGTCATCTTCCTCGGGCTCCTGATCCTCATTCCGATCGCGCAGGCGATCCTGCTCTCGTTCCAGGCGGCCGACGGCACCTTCGGCCTCAGCGCGTACCGCAAGATGTTCAGCGACATCGCCTTCATCGAGTCATTCCGGAACACGATCTTCCTCCTCATCGCGATCGTCCCCATCCAGATGGTGCTCGCGCTGGCGATGGCGCTTCTCATCCACTCGCGATTCCCGGGGCACGGGATCTTCCTGTACTTCTTCGCCATCCCGCTGGCGATCTCGGACCTGGCGGCGGGCATCGTGTGGCTCTCGATCTTCACCGACCAGGGCTACCTCAACACGATCCTGACCTCACTCGGGCTGATCAAAGAGCCCATCGCGTACCTCTCGGTCGAGAATCTCCAGTGGGTCTTCGCGGCGGTCGTCGTCGCCGAGTCCTGGCGAGCAACGGCTCTGGTCCTGGTGATCCTTCTTGCAGGGCTTCAGCTCATTCCACGTGAGTACTTCGAGGCGGCCGAGCTCTTCGGCGCGAACCGCATCAAGCGGACGCTCCTCGTGGTGCTGCCGATGCTGAAGCCGAGCCTGCAGTCCGCGCTCATCATCCGCACGATCTTCGCGTTCAACGCCTTCGCCGTCGTGCTTGCGCTCGCCGGGCGGCAGCTGCCGGTGCTCGGCTACGAGGCGTACGACTGGTACTACAACATTCGCGACAGCAACGTGGCCGCGGCGTTCGCGACGCTCATCCTGTTCATGACGATCCTCACGACGATCGTCTACCTGCGTCTCTTCCGCGTCCGGGAAGGGGAGCTGGGGCGATGACGGCGGCGAGTCCAGCGGTCCGGCGCCGCTCTCCGTCCCGTGGCTTCATCGTCGATCGCATCCTCCTGTACACGGTGGCGATCATCCTGGCCCTATGGACGCTCGTCCCGATCTACCTGATCGCGCTCGCGGCGTTCAGCGACCGCGACGCGATCTACGAGTTCCCGAAGACGCTCCTGCCGACGCGCTTCTCGACGGACACCATGGAGTTCTTCGTCACGTCGACCGGGGTGCTGCCGTCCGTGCGGAACAGCATCATCGTCGCGCTCTCCACGATCGCGCTCGGGCTGCTCATCGGTGCCCCGGCGGGCTACGCGCTCGCGCGGTTCAAGTTCCCGGGCCGCGACGGCTTCCAGATCGGGGTCCTCATCTCGAAGATGTTCCCGATCGCGATCCTGTCGATCCCGCTCGCGGTCACCTTCATCGACCTGGGCCTTTACGACAACCTCATCGCCGTCATCCTCGTCCACACCGCGATGGTGTTGCCGTTCATCGTCATCGTGACGTCGGGCGTTTTCCTCGCGGTGTCGCGAGAGCTCGAGGAGGCGGCACAGACACTCGGGACGTCGCGATTCGGGGCGTTCACGCGCGTCGCGCTGCCGCTCGCGCTGCCCGGCCTCGCCGCCGCGGCCATCTTCAGCTTCGTCACGTCGTGGAACGAGGTCTTCGCGGCGACGATCCTGACCGTCCGCAACACGACGCTGCCGGCGCAGGTCCTCGCGTCACTGAACATCTCGCCGCTCTACTTCCGATTCGCGGGCGGGTTCTTCATGATCATCCCGTCGCTCTTCTTCATCTTCTTCATGCGGAAGTACCTGTTCAATCTCTGGGGACCGGGTAGGTGAGCTGATGTCGAGCGTCGCCTTCGAATCGGTACGCAAGGTCTTCGGCAAGACGACGGCGCTGAAGGATGTCGATCTCATGGTGCGAGACGGCGAGTTCATGGTCCTCCTCGGTCCGTCCGGCTGCGGAAAGACGACGCTCCTGCGGTGCCTCGCCGGTCTCGAGCGCATCGACGGCGGCACCGTTCGCATCGGCGACCGCGACGTCTCCGACCTCGCTCCGCGCGACCGTCACATCGCGATGGTGTTCCAGTCCTACGCGGTCTTCCCGCACATGAAGGTCTACGACAACATCGCGTTCGGCCTGCGCATGCGCAAGAAGCCGAAGGCCGAGGTCGAGCGGCGCGTGAAGGAGGGCGCCGCGCTGTTGCAGCTCGAGCCGTATCTCGATCGCTACCCGGCACAGCTCTCCGGCGGCCAGCGGCAGCGTGTCGCCGTCGCGCGCGCCGTCGTGACCGACGCGCCGGTGCTGCTCATGGACGAGCCGCTCTCGAACCTGGATGCCCTGCTGCGCCTGCACGCGCGCGCCGAGCTGAAGCGGTTGCACGGCGAGGTCCGCCGCACGACGGTCTACGTCACCCACGACCAGATCGAGGCGCTCTCGATGGGCGACCGCATCGCGGTCATGCGCGACGGCGAGATCGTCCAGCTCGATACGCCGAGCGTCCTGTACGACCGGCCCGCGGACGTGTTCGTCGGCTCGTTCATCGGTTCTCCGCCGATGAACTTCCTCCGCTGCAAGGCGCGCAACGGGACGGCGTTCAGCGATGCGTTCGAGATCCAGGGGCCGGGCGGCATGGACGGGAAGGAGCTGCTCCTCGGGATCCGGCCCGAGAACATCCGCATCGGCGAGGGACCGCTGCGCGGTCGCGTACTGGTCGTCGAGCCGCTCGGATCGCATGCGCTCCTGACGGTGCAGGTCGGCGGCGAGTCGATGAAGGTCGTGGCGCCGGCCGATACGACGGTGCGCGCGGACCAGGAGCTTCGACTCACGCCCGAGCCGCACAAGGTCCGCTGGATGGACGCGGCGTCGGGCCGCGCTCTGACGGCCCCGCACTGAGCTCGCACGCTCCGGCGTGGAGCGCGCGACAGCTGCGCGACGAGGCCATCGCGGTGCTCGCGCGCAATCACGTCGGCGGCTGGACGAAGCCGGCGCCGCGCCTTTACCCGCATCAGTGGAGCTGGGACGCGGCGTTCATCTCGATCGGGCTGACGCACCACGATCCCGATCGCGCTCTGCGCGAGCTCGAGCACCTCTTCGGCGCGCAGTGGGCCGACGGCCGCGTGCCGCACATCGTGTTCGACCCTCGCGTTCCCGACTACTGGCCCGGTCCGGAGCTTTGGGCCTCGGCCGCGTCGAGCCCTCTTGCGCCGCGCGCTCCAGCGACGAGCGGCCTCATTCAGCCTCCGATGCATGCGATCGCGGTCTGGCGGATCCTCGAGTTGGGAACCGCGTCCGAGCGATTCCGCGACCGTGTCGGGCGGCTCTATCCGAAGCTCGTCGCGTGGCACCGATACCTCGCGGAGAAGCGCGACCCCGAGAACAGCGGACTCATAACCGTGTACCACCCGTGGGAGGGCACGGACAACACCCCGCGCTGGGATCAGGCGCTGCTGCGGCTCGAGCCCGGCGTCCTCACCGCGTACACGCGGACCGACACAACGCTCGTCGGTGCAGACGAGCGTCCTTCGAGCGCCGAGTACGACCGCTACCTCTGGCTCGTCGGGCTTCTCCGTGAGCTCGGGTACGACGACGCGTCGATCCAGCGCTCGCACCCATTCCGGATCAAGGACGTGCAGTGCAGCGCGATCTTCGCGGCGGCCTGCGGATCGCTCGAGCGGATCGCGGAGGTCGTCGGCGCGCCGCGCGAGGAACGGGCTGAGATCACGGAGTGGCGCTCTCGCGCGGCTGACGCCGTGATGCGCGCGTGGGACGACGAGCTCGGACTTGCGCTCGACTTCGACCTCGTGAGCGGCGAGCCGATCCGCGTTCTGACGAGCGCGGGCCTCTCGATCCTGCTGGTTCCGGGGCTGCGGCCCGACCTGGCACAGCGTGTCCGCGAAACGGCTTTCGGTCCGGACTTCGCGGGCGGCGCGGACCTGCTGTTCCCGGTCCTCCTCAGCACAGGCCTGCGGTCGCCGGAGTTCAGGTCGCGTGCGTACTGGCGCGGACCGACGTGGCCCGTGGTGAACTGGCTGATCTGGTGGGGGATGGTCGGGCAGGGGATGACGCGGCCCGCGGCGGCGCTGCGGGAGGCGAACCTCGGGCTCCTGTCGCGGCCCGGCGCGAAGTTCGCCGAGTACTTCGAGCCGTTCACCGGCGAGCCTCTCGGGTCCATCGATCAGTCGTGGACCGCCGCCGTCGCGCTCGATTGGCTCGCGGCTCAGCCAGCGGAGCCGGTGGCGTAACGCGCCGCGCCCAGCAGCGGCGCCTCGTCGAGGTGCTCGGCCGGCCCGCACATCGCTAGTCTCGCGGCCGTCCGCGATCCAGCGGTGAACGCGGAGCCGAACAGGTCCCAGGCGCGCGTGATCGAGCCGCCGAAGACCAGACAGCTCGGATCGAACCGCTCGAGCCACGGATCGAGGAACTCCGCGAGCGCCGTTCCGAGCGCGCGGTAATGCTCGCTCGCCTCACGTTCGCCGGAGCGCGCACGTCGCGCGACGTCCGCGGCGTCGGCGCCGATCGCCCGTCCGGAGATGGCGTCCTCGACGTGTCCGCCGCGGAACGGCACGAGGTCGAGCCGTCCCTCGGGCGGCACATCGTCGCCGGAGGTGACGAGCCGGCCTGCGGCCAGGAACCCCGAGCCGAGTCCCGTCCCGATCGTGAGCCCGATGACGCGATCATGTCCGCGCGCGACGCCCGTCCACTCCTCGCCGAGCGCGAACGCCTGCGCGTCGTTCAGAAATCGGATGGCTTCGCTTTCGATCCCGAGCTCCGTCGCGAGGACGGCACGCAGGTCGGTGCCGAACAGCGGCTCGAGCTTGCCGAGCCCGCGGATGCGCGAGATCCCGCGCTCGTAGTCGAACGGTCCGGGCGTCGCCACGCCCCACCGCTTCGCCAGCGGCGCGGCGACGCGCCGCGCGGCGACGGAAATGGCCGCGAGGATGTCGTCGCGCGTCGCCACAGGAGCGAGCGCGACGCGGTAGAGGCCCGGCGGCTTCACCGCGCCGGAAACATCGACGAGCGCGGCGCTGACGTGCGAGCCGCCAAGCTCGATCGCCCCGATCGCCGTCACACGACGAAGGCCTTCACGACGATTCGGCGGCCGGGACCCAGGGGCGCGAGCTCGTATTCGCCTGCGGCCGCGGGCACGACGATCGTCTCCGCGTACGCGAGCCGGTGACGGCGCCCGGTCGCGGTCCGGATCTCGATGTCCTCGCCCTCGGCGAGATTGAGGACGTGGAACCGATCGCCGGTGCGGTCCGGGACCGGTCCGTCGAAAGCGATGCGATGGACCGAGAAGAACAGCTCGGCGTGGCGGGGGAACGCGACCTCCTGATACCGCTCACCGTCGCGCACCAGCACCGGCTCTGGGACGAGCTCGCGCGCGGCGGCGCCCCGGCTCTCCGCTGCGAGGTTGGCGAACGCGTGCTGCGGCTGCACCGGACGGAGCTCGCCGTCGAGATCGGCGCGGAGCCAGTCGTAGAAGCGGAGGGAGTACAGATACGGCGTCGCGCTGATCTCCAGCACGACGTTGCCCTCGCCGCTCCCGTGTGGCGTGCCGGCCGGCACGAGATAGAGCTGGTGCCGCCGTGACGGCACCGAGTCCACGAACCGATCGATCGCGAGGGCGGTGCGCTCGCGCAACGACCGCTCCACCGCGTCGCGGAACTCGGCCAGATCGGTGTCCTCGCGGAGCCCGAGAAAGATGCGGCGTCCTGGACCTTCGCGCATCACGTAGTAGGTCTCGTGCTGAGCGACCGAATGGCCGAAGACGTCGCGCATGTAGTCCGCGCGCGGGTGACAGTGGACCGACAGGTCGCCGCCGCCCATCGTGTCGAGATAGTCGAAGCGAATGGGGAACGAACCGTTGCCGCCCGTGGCCGCGGACGCGCCGAGCACCGCGATGCGCTCGGCGGTGACGATGAGATCGAGTGGCACCTCGATCGGCCGATCGCCGCCGAACAACAGGCCCGCTTCGGGGGCGATGAGCTCGTAGCCGAGACCGAGCTTGGGGCCGCCGGGCGCGCCGAGCTCCTCGCTGAGCCACCGTCCGCCCCAGGGCTCGGGCAGGAAGGTCGGCCGGGTGCGGAACGGTCCGCCGGCAAGGTGCTTCATCGTCGCGGCGAGCGCCGGAGCGCTCAGCGAGCGCGGGTCACCGACAGCGGTGAGATCGACGTAGCGCTCCCAGCGGGCGGCGTGATCCCTGCGGTGCCGATCCTCGATCGGCCAGTCGATGAACAGGAGCCGCCGCAGGTCGCCCCGTGCGCCGGCCGGCTGACCGAGGTTGCGCGCCCGGCCCGCCGCGATGGCATCCAGAGCGAGCCGCTTCGGAAGGTCCGCGTACCAGAGGACGTCGTGTCCGAAGAACGCGCTCCCCGGCCCGAAGACGACCGCGAGGCCGTCGTCGGCCCAGAGGTCCGGCAGAGTCTCGCGCATCAGCGACGAGAGCGGCGCGTGCGGGATCGTCGCGAACACCGGGTCACCGCGCAGCGTCGCGTCGGTCATGCGGTCGATCTCGGACCAGTCGCGATAGTGCTCGCGCGCATCGACGTATCGCGCATCGCCGACCGCGGCGCGGACGGCGGCGATGAAGCTGTCCCACGGCAGAGCTGCCGGACCGTCGATCGCGACGACCCCGCTCGTCGCACGAAGCGCTCGGACGAGCGGCTCGTATCCGACGTCGACGGGACCACCGATCACTTCATAGCTCGGCTCGAGGTCGTACGGCACGGGTCGAGGCTACGCTGGACCGCGGATGCGCCAGCGAGGACGGCGGCTCGTGCCGCTTGCTCTGCTCCTGCCCGCCACCGCGCTGATCACGGCCGTCCTGGTGCTTCCCACCGCCCAGGCGATCGTGCTGGCGTTCACCGATGCTTCGGGCGCCGCCGATCTCGGCGGCATCCGAGCGATGCTCGGCGATCTCGCGTTCACCGACGCCGCGCGGAACGTGCTCGTCCTTCTTCTGGTGATCTTCCCGCTACAGATCGCGCTCGCGACGGCGATCGCTCTGCGTCTGAGCAGCACCGTCCGCGGCGCGGGTCCGTTCCTTTACCTCGCTGCCGTGCCACTGGCCGTATCGGATCTCGCCGCGGGGCTGCTCTGGCTCGCGCTCTTCACGGATCGGGGCTATCTCAACAGCGCGTTGCAGGGCGCCGGCGCGATCACGCAGCCAATCACGTGGCTGGCCTCCGACAACATCGGCGGGATCATCGTCGCGGTCGTCTTCGCGGAGACATGGCGAACGATCTCGATCTTCGTCATCACGTTCCTCGCCGCCGTGCCACAGAGCCCGCTGGTCGCCACGGGCTCGCCACGGACGAGCGACCTCGTGCGGCCGATGCTGCGCGCGAGCCTCCCGCGAGCGATCGCGATCCGCGCGCTGCTCGTGCTGCAGACCTTCGCGCTCGTGTTCGCTCTCGCCGGGCGCAACCTTCCCGTCCTGGCGGGACAGGCGTACGAGCGCTTCGCCGCGAATCGAGACGAGCACGCGTCCGCCGCGTACGTCGTCGTGATCCTCGCACTCGGCGTGATCGCGAGCGTCCTGTATCTCCGCTCCGCCGTACACCGGAATGCGGTGATCGCGGCATGAGGCGGGTCGTCGCCTTCCTCGGTGCGCTGGTCCTCGTCGCGTGGATCCTCGTTCCCTTCTACCTGCTCGCGATCGCCGCTCTCACGCCACCCGACCTGCTCTCCGCCTACCCCAAGCCCCTCGTACCCTCGGCGGTCTCGCCGGCCTCGCTCGAGACCTTCCGCGACGCCGCCGGTATCGCGCCAGCCACGATCAACAGCGTCGCCGTCGCGGTCATCGCGGTTCTCGTCGCGCTCGTCGCGGGCGCGCCCGCCGGGTACGCGCTCGGACGGTTCACGTTCCGCGGCCGGGACGGCGTCGTGGCGGCCGCATCGATCGGGCGCTTCTTTCCGCTCGCGGTCCTCGCCGTGCCCGCCGCGCTGATGCTGGCGCGCATCGGCCTGTACGACAGCGTCGTCGCGCTCGGCGTCATGCACGGAGCGATCGCGTTGCCGTTCGTCATCCTGGTGATCGCCCGCGCGGTGGCCCTCGCGCGGCCGTGGCCCGGGATCGCCGCGGCTGCGGTGCTGAGCTTCCTCATCTCGTGGAACGAGGTGTTCGCGGCAACGGTGCTGACGGTGCAGCTCCGCACGCTGCCCGCGCAGGTTTTCGCGTCGCTCGCGACGTCGCCGCTCAGCTACAAGCTCGCCGGCGCCGTCGTGCTCGTCGTCCCGTCTCTGCTTGCGTTCCTGCTCATCCGCCGAACGTTCGTGAGGGTCTGGCGCTGAGCGATTCGCCGGCGCTCGACCGAGGGAAGCCCTACAAACCGCTCGACTTCGGCAACGGCATCGTCTCAGGCTCGGTGACGGCGGGCGGGCGCTGGCTCTCGATCGGCATCGCGCATCCGGTGCACGGACGCGTGGAGCTCACGACGATGGCGCCGTTCAGCGCTGACCGGTTCGAGCAGAGCGATGTCCGCGCGTACCGCGCGTCGCTCGCCGATCCCGCGCGCGCGAGCTTCGGGTTCGATCTCCTCGACGCGGATCCGGGGACGGTGACGCTGGCACTGGACTCGTTCCCGAGCGCGATCGTCGAGCGCAAGGAAGCGCGCCTCGAGTCGATCGTCGTGGCGCCGCCGGGACGGAGCGGCGCCGTTCAGCTCGTTCGGATCGCCGCGAAAACGGCGCTCCGCGGCCCGGCATGGAGCGGGCAGCCGCGCCTCGCGCGTGCCGAGTACACGCAGCTCACGCTCGGCGGACGGTTGCCACGCGCGCCGACGGACAATCGCGTCTCCTGGGAACAGCGCGTCGGATGGGACGAGACGGTCTATCTCATCGACGATCGGGCGCTTGGCGCATCCGCCGCGATCGTCGCGCCGTATGTCGAGATCGGCGCCGGCACGAGCGCCGCGGCCGTTTTCGCGGTCGCCCTGGGGCACGACGCCGCGCCGGTCATGGCGGAAGCGCGCGAGCTCGCGCGCGAAGCCGTGCACCTTCAATCGGACGCGGCCACGGAACGCCGGCGAGTCTGGAACGGCGCCGAGCGCACCTCGTGGTACACGCGCCGCGCCCTCGCGTACGCGATCGATTGCGCGGCGTCGCGCTCGGGCGACGTCGTCGCGATGCTCGCCGACCACCAGATCCTCCCGCTCGTGTGGACACGCGACGCCTACTACGTGTGCCGCATGCTGCTCGCCGCGGGGATCCGCGCGCCGGTCGAAGGATTCCTCCGCTGGATGTTCGAGACGGCGGAGCGCGTCGACGGCTGGTGGCCGCGGGCGTCGCTCGCCTCGGGGAAGCTGAAGGACCCGGCGTTCCAGCTCGACCAGCAGGTCTGGCCCCTCATCCTGCTCGCCGATCACGCCCGGCTGACCGGCGATGCGAGCCTGCTCGCGCGCCACGAGCGTGAAGCGCGTCGCGTCCTCGACGCGCTCCTGGCCCGGCGCGGCGCCGCCGGCCTGATCGCGACGGACGAGACGCCGGCCGACGATCCGCTGACGCACCCGTACCACTTCTCGAGCCATGTGCTGCTGTGGCGCGCGCTCAGGATGTTCGCGCACCCGCAGGCCGTCGCCGTCCGGAGCGTCGTCGTTCGCCGATTCAAGAGTCGCGGGCGTTTCGCGTACGCGATCAACGACGGCGGCGACGCGCTTCACTA
>DATBKH010000172.1:0-6114 GCA_036555955.1 Candidatus Limnocylindria bacterium
ATCGCGATCTTGCCGAGGTCGTGCAGCACGCCGCCCTGGTAGAGGAGCTCGCAGTCCTCCGCGCCGAGGCCCTGCGCGGCGCCGATCGCCTCGGCGTAGCGTCCGACGCGCTCGGCGTGGTGGATCGTGTGGCGATCCCGAGCCTCGACCGCGCGGGCGAGCGCGAAGAGGACGCCTTCGGTCGCGTCGAGGCGCTGGTTCAGCTCGCGCTGCCGCAGGAGCACCTTCGTGCGGATGAGGAGCTCCTTGGAGTCGAACGGCTTGCTGAGATAGTCGTCCGCGCCGGCGGCGATCCCGCGCAGCTTCGTCGCGCGGTCGTTCGACGCGGTGAGGATGACGATCGGGATGAGCCGCCGCACCGGGTGCGCCTTCAGCTGCTCGCACACGGTGATGCCGTCGACGCGCGGCATGTCGATGTCGAGCAGGATGAGGTCCGGCTCCTCCGCCTCGACGGCCTCGAGCGCTTCCGCGCCGTCGCGCGCCTCGCGGACGTCGTAGCCGAGGTCGTCGAGATACCCCTGGAGAAGCTCGCGGTTCGCCGCGATGTCGTCGACGACGAGCACCTTCGACTTCGCGCGCGGAGCGATGACCGCGGTGGCCATCAGGCCGCCTCCGCGACGCGGCGGACGGCGGCGCGAAGATTCGCCGGCGAGATCGGCTTCGACAGGAACAGGTCGAACCCCGCCTCCGTCGTGCGCGCCACCTCTTCCGGTAGCACCGACGCACTGAGCGCGACGATCGGCAGCCTCACGCCTCGCGCGCGCAGGTTGCGGCACACCTCGAGGCCGTTCCGCCTCGGCAGCTGGATGTCCAGGAGGATGACGTCGAAGGGCTCCGCCGCGCGCGCCTCGCCCGAGACCCCGTCGCGCTCGACGACGATCTCGTGGCCGTCGGCGGCGAGCGCCGCATCGAACAGCTCGATGTTCATCTCGTCGTCTTCAACGAGCAGAATGCGCAAGCGCCCTCCGTGGCTGCGGCCGCTGGTGCGCGCCGCGCACGGCGACCCGGTGCAGCCATCTCTCGAGCCGCGCGCGTTCGATCGGCTTCGTCAGGTAGTCGTCGGCGCCCAGGCTGAGCGCCGCTGACGGCTCCGCCTCGACGGTCACGACGATCACGGGAATGTCCGCGAAGGCGTCATCGCCCTTGAGCCGCCGGAGGAACTGCTCGCCGCGGCCGTCCGGGAGACGAAGGTCCAGCACGACGCCGAGCGGCCGTCCGCGACGCATCGCGTCCTCCGTCCCGGCGAGCCCGCGCACGACCTCGGCCCTGAGATCGAGCGACGCCGCCACGGTGACGATGAGCTCGGCGTCGTGGCGCTCGTCCTCGACGACGAGGATGCGGTCGCCCGCGATCTGCTCGGTGATCGCTTCGGGAAGCCGGACGCGGAAGGTCGTCCCGCGCTTTTCCTCGCTGTCGAACGCGATCGCACCGTTCATCTGCTCGACGAGCCGTTTCGTCAGCGCGAGGCCGAGGCCGGTGCCGGCCGCGTTCGAACGGCCCTCGTGGAACCGCTCGAACACACCGAAGACGCGGTCGCGGGCTTCCTTCGGGATGCCGATGCCGGTGTCCGCCACCTCGATCTCGAGGTCGCGCCCGTCGGCACGCGCCGCGAGAACGACGTCCCCACCGGCCGGCGTGAACTTCACGGCGTTCGACACGAGGTTGAAGAGCACCTGCCGCACGCGGATCGGATCGAGGAAGAGCGGCGGCATGTTCGCGACGTTCGCTTCGAAGCGGACGCCTTTGGGGACCGCGGCGGTGCGCCCCGCGGCGACGACCGGCTCGAGCAGCACGTCGAGCGTGACGATCTCGGGACGGAGCTCCATCTTCCCCGCCTCGACCTTCGAAAGGTCCAGCACGTCGTTGATGAGCTCGAGGAGGTGCTCGCCGGCCTCGCTGATGTTCCGGAGGAAGCGGCGCTCCTTGTCGTTCAGCCGGTCGCCGACCTGTTCGGAAAGCAGTCCCGAGAATCCGAGGATCGCGTTCAGGGGCGTACGGAGCTCGTGGCTCATGTTGGCGAGGAACTCCGACTTCACCTGCGTCGCGTGACTGAGGTCGCGATTGGCCGACGCGAGGTCGCCGTAGAGCCGCGCGCCGTCGAGCACGATCGCGGCCTGATCCGCCAAAAGCCGGACGAGGTCGAGGTCGTCGGAGGCGAAGAGCGGCGTGCGCTTCCCCGTGACCGCGAGGGCACCGATGCGCCGGCCGCGTCCGGTGATGGGCGCGATGAGCGCGACGCCGCGCGAATTCTTGACGAAGCTCGCGGTCTGGCTCTCGACGACCGCCGCCATGCTCTCGGCGAGCGCGATGAGCTGCTCGTCCTCTCCGATTGCGAGCGCATCGGTCGCGGCGTCAACGGTCGCGATGCGCGCCGCATCACCGGGTGCCGCACGGGTGATGGCCGCCTCGAGCCCGCCCAGCACGGCCGGCTCGGGATCGTGCGGCGAGATCGCGGCGGCGCGCGTCAGGAACGTCCGCAGCGCCGGCTCGCGCCAGGCCTGCGTCAGGACCGCGGGCGGAGCGAAGGCCACGAGGTAGCCGAGCGCCGACGCGAGGCCGAAGACCATCGAGGCGACGCCGGAGATCATCGGACCGACCAGCGTCGCGCTCAGCCCCGCGAGGAGCGCGACGCTCAGCGCGAAGGCGCCCACGGCCGCGGCCGCCATGCGGTTGCGCGCGACGCCCTTCGCCAGCCGTGCCTCGCGCGTGACGACGAACGCCGCGTAGGCGCAAAAGCCGACGAAGTAGACGAAGGCGATCGCTACGGCGACCGCGAGCGCGGCCGGCAGCACGACGAGCCGCAGGGCCGCCACGGCGATCGCGACGAGGCCGAGCGCGAAACCCGCGACACAGAGACGCATGAGCAGGCGCGGCACGCCGGCGAAGTCATCGACGAGGCGCAGCTGGAGGTACGGCAGCGCGAGAAGGAGGACCACGGACACCAGTCCGAGAACCGCGGGAAGCTGCGCGCCGAAGAGGCTCGCGACCTGGCTCTGAGCGATCACGAGGGCGAGCGCGCCGAAGAGCAGCGTCGCGTCGAGGCTCGTCCGGGTGCGCTCGCGCAGGGCCGTGCGGAGAGCGCCGACGAACACGACGATGAACAGCGCGTTCGTGACGAGCCGGACCAGCTCTGCCCCGTTCATCCGCCACCCTTCACAGTCGTGAACGTCAAGCCTCGCGACACGGACAAGCGGCGTTGGGGCAGCGCTGTATCAGTTAATCAGGGCTTGCGGCCGTCAAAGAGGTGTGCACTCGGACGTACAGATGTGGTCGCAAACCGCGCGCAGCGCTTATACGAACGTAGGCCTAGAGCGCGCTCTCGAAGTCGTCTTTCACGCGATCGAAGTACCAGAACCCGACAACGAATAGGGCAAGCGCGACGACGGCCGAGTACGCGAGCGCGCCCCACTCTGGGGGAAGTCCGTCCAGCAGCGCACGCTGATAGGCCACGATGATCGCCGTCATCGGGTTGAGATACAGGAGCCGCAGCTCGTCGGGCCGATTCGCGAGCACCGACACGGAGAACAGCACCGGCGTCAGGAAGTACCACGCGAGCAGCAGGATCCCGAGGATGTGCTGCACGTCGCGGAAAAAGACGGCGAGCGCGCTCAGCAGATAGGCGAACCCGAGATTCATCACGATCTGAAGCGCGACGAGCGGCACGATCCAGACGAGGCCCTCCGGACGCCTCGGGCCGAAGATCGCGAGCACGGCAAGCAGCACGAGGAAGCTCAGAAGGAAGTTCGCGAGCGCCGAGAGGACGCTCGCCGCCGGCAGCAGCTGGAGTGGCATGCGCACCTTCTTCACGAGCGGCGCGTTCGCGAGGATCGCCGAGGCGCCGGACTGAAGCGACGTCGCGAAGAACGTCCATGGCAGCAGCCCGACGAAGAGAAAGACCGCGTATGGCTGCTCGCCCGACGCGGTGACCGGGCGGGTCTGGAGCACGACACCGAAGAGGAGCCAGAAGACGACGAGCTGCAGGAGCGGGTTCACGAAGTTCCACGCGAAGCCGAGCGCCGATCCCTTGTAGCGCGCGCGGAGCTCGCGCCACGCGAAGTCGGCGAGCAGCTGGCGGCGATCGACGAGCGTTCGCAGGTCCGCGATCACGATGGAAGAGTATTCGGCTGATGCCGCGCCGCGGTTCGCTCGTTCGTGCCGGGACCGAGCTCGTGTACTGGACGTGGGCGGGCTCGGGACCGACCGCGCTCCTGCTGCACGGCATCGGCAACTACGGGCGGTACTGGGATCTCTTCGCGGGCGCGATCGCGCAGCGACTGCGGCTCGTGGCGCCGGACGCGCGCGGTCACGGCGAGAGCGGCCGTCCTCGGTCGGGCTACGCCGCCGGGGACTTCACGGAGGACGCCCTCGCGGTACTCGACGACCTCGCCATCGGACGCGCGATCGTGATCGGGCACTCGATGGGCGGGCTCCATGCGCTGAACCTGGCCTCGCGGCACGCCGATCGTGTCAGCGCTCTCGTCGTCGTCGACGCTAGCCCCGAGCCGCTCCCCGCGGGAGCCGAACGCGCGCGGCGCCTGCTGACCGGAAGGCCGGAGCGCTTCACAGACTTCGCCGAAGCCCGCGCGTACTTCGAGCGGACGTCGCCGGGATACGCCGACGCGGTGTACGAGAACCGGCTCGCGTTCGCGCTGCGCGAGGACGATGGCGGACTGGTGTGGCGCTCAGATCCGGCGGCGCTCGAACAGATCATGAGCGGGCGCATGCCGGCCGACGACCGCTGGGACGCGCTCGCGCGGATCACCGCTCCGACGCTGGTCGTTCGCGGAACGCGCTCGAACGTCCTCGCCGAAGACGTGGCGCGGCGGATGGTGCAGACGCTTTCCGATGGACGGCTCATGGAACTCGAGGCCGGCCACAACGTTCCGCTCGACCGTCCGCGCGAGCTCGCGGACGCTGTCGTCGCGCTGGCCCGCTGAGCTACCCACCGATGAGCTTCAGGATCTTGTCGGCGACGGGCTGAGCGGCACCCTGGGTGTTGGACAGGACGATGACCGTGTATCCGGACGCGGTCATCCCGAAGACGGCGCTCGCGCCGACGTCGTCGCCGGCGAACACGCCCGCGCTTAGCCCCGGCGAGGTCTCGCCCGGCTTCGGCGGGACGATCACGAGCCGCTTCAGCGTGTCGGGCTTCACCAGCGTGCCGTTCGCGAGGGTCTTGTGGAACGAGAGGAGATCCGGCGCGCTGGCGTACGCGCCACCCGCGGGAGTCCCGCGAAGCGGCAGCAGGCTCCAGTTCGTGCTGCCGTCGGGCGCGTACCCGAGCGCGTAGCCGCGATTGCGACGCTCCTCTTCGGTGTTGCGCAGAAACCCCGCGGCGACCCCGGCCTTCGCGAAGACCTCGTCGTCCATGTAGTCGTAGAAGTCCCGGCCGGACGCCTTTTCGACGACCGCTCCGAGCAGCAGGTACCCCGTGTTGCTGTAGCGATAGGTCTTCCCGGGAACGGCACCCGGGGCCGGCGCGATGTTCACGGCTTCGACCAGCTCGTCCACGCTCTCGAAGGTGTCACGGACCCGCAGGTAGCCGGACTCGTTCAGGTAGTCACCGGTGCCGGCGGTGTGGTCCAGCAGCATCGCGATGGTGATCTGATCGCCGGCCGGCTTCGGATAGGACGGAAGGAATCTGCTGAGCGGATCGTCGAGCGCGACCTTTCCGCGATCGACGAGCTGGCCGATCGCGACCGCGGTGAAGAGCTTCGCGAGCGACGCGATGTTGAACGGCGTGATCGTCGCGTTCGGTCCGCCGTTCGCGCGGTCGGCGTACCCGCTCGCCTTGCTCGCAAGGGGGACGAAGTCCTTCGCGACAAGGACGACGCCGGAGAAGTTGTCGTCGTTCAGCTCTGCGAGATAGGCGTCGACCCCGGCGCGCGACGCTGCCGGCGTCGCCGTGGGGCCGCCGACCGCAGGCGGCGGCGACCCGACGCAGGCGCCCAGGAGCGTGATCGCGGCGACCAGCGTGGCGACTCGGCTCACCGGAACTCCCAGCGGTGCGCGAGCCGTGCCATGCCGACCTCGCGCGACGTTCCGATCACCCTGAATTGCACGCCCTTCTGGTGATAGTCGTAGGCGCGCTCCTCCGGATCGGTGATGCCGATG
>DATBKH010000173.1:0-3302 GCA_036555955.1 Candidatus Limnocylindria bacterium
GACCTCATCCGGGTGGGGACCGAGGCGGTGTTCCTGCCGGAGGCGCTCGCCCGCTTCGGCGAGGCTGTGGTGGGGGAGCTCGCGACCGAAGGCAAGATCACCGTCGCGCGGGCTCGTGATCTGTTCGGATCGAGCCGGAAGCACGTCCTTCCGCTGTTCGCGTTCCTCGACGATCGCGGGGTGACCCGGCGTGTCGGCGACGAGCGCATCCTGGCCATCGCCCCTGAGCAGGCGAAAGAGCGCATCGCTACGCTCACCGGTCGAAAGAAGGTCGCTCAATGAAGTTTCGCGCGGTCCGCCCCGCTCAGCTCGGCAAAGTCGATGCGATCATCGTCCCCCTCTTCACCGGCGTGGAGCCTCCCTCGTGGCTGCCGCGGTCGACGCGCAGCGCGATCGCGCGTCTCGCCAAACAGGAGACCGGCGTGACCCGCCTCTACGGCGTGAACACGCTTCATGAGGAGCCGCGCGTCGTGCTCGTGGGCGCGGGACGACCGGGATCGCTCGACGCCGAGCGCGCGCGGAACATCGCGAGCGCCGGAGTGCGCGCGCTGTGGCGATCGTCTGTGCGCAAAGGCGCCATCGTCATCGCGCCCGACGCGCTCGGTGACGAGCGCGCGGCACAGGCGGCGGTCGAGGGCGCGATCTACGCGATGTGGCGTCCCGAGGTCCATCGCACGCGCGAAGAGGAGCGACGCCTGCCGCGGATCGACCAGATGCTGCTCGTGGCAGGCGGACCCGTGGGTCGCGCGATCGAGCGCGGCACCGCCATCGGCGAGGCCACGAACGCCGCGCGCGGTCTCGCGAACGAGCCGGCGAATCGCATGACGCCGACGCGGATCGCGGAGGCCGCACGCGACCTGGCGAAGGAGGCCGGCGTTCGCATCGAGGTGCTCGACGCGGAACGCTGCCGCGCGCTGGGCATGGGGAGCTACCTGTCCGTCGCCCAGGGAAGTCACGAGCCGCCGCGATTCATCGTCATGCGTCACAAAGGCCGCCGCGGTGAGGGCTACGACCTCGCGCTCGTGGGAAAGGGCATCACCTTCGACTCGGGCGGCATCTCGATCAAGCCAGCCGACAACATGCACCACATGAAAGCCGACATGACCGGCGCGGCGTCGGTCATCGCGGCCCTGGCGGCGATCGGGAAGCTGGGGGTGAAGGCGAACGTCATCGCCGTAGCGCCGTGCACCGAGAACCTCCCGGGCGGCGGCGCGACGAAGCCCGGGGACGTCTTCACGGCGATGAGCGGGAAGACGGTCGAAGTGATCAACACCGACGCCGAGGGCCGGTTGGTGCTGGTCGACGGCATCACCTACGCGCAGCGGGAGGGCGCTCGGCGGGTGGTGGACGTGGCGACGCTGACCGGCGCGATCGCCGTCGCGCTGGGGCACCACTTCACCGGTCTGTTCGGAAAGCCGGAGGCATTCGTCGAGACGGTCCGGGCGACCGCCAGCGAGGCGGGGGACCGGATGTGGCCGATGCCGCTCACGGACGAATACCGCGACGAGATCAAGGGCGAGGTCGCCGACATCCGCAACAGCGCGGGCCGCGAAGGTGGCGCGATCAAGGCGGCGGCCTTCCTGGATTCGGCCGTCGAGGATGGGACGGAGTGGGCCCACATGGACATCGCGGGTACGTTCTGGTTCGACCGCGATCGGGCGTATGCGCCGAAGGGCCCGCAGGGCCCTGCCGTGCGCACGCTCATCGCTCTTGCGGAGCGGCTCGCCGAAGCCTGAGAATAGAACACATGGTCTATCGCCGGATGGGTGGGTCACGCGGGCGATGACCGAGCAGCTCAGCTTTCGCCTCGGGGAGCCGCGGCCGGACATCCTCGGCGGGCTCCAGCCGGAACAGCGTGCAGCGGTCGAGCACGGCGATGGACCGCTCCTCGTCGTCGCCGGAGCCGGAACGGGGAAGACGCACGTCCTGACGGCGCGGATCGTCCATCTCATCACCTCAGGCGCCGCGAGACCGCACCAGATCCTCGCCGTGACCTTCACCGAGCGCGCCGCCGCCGAGATGCAGGAGCGCGTCGACATCAACACGCCCATCGGGCTGAACGACGCCGTGATCCGCACCTTTCATGGGTTCGGCGACGAGGTGTTCCGCGAGTTCGCCCTCGAGCTCGGCCGAAGTGGCGAGCTGCGCGTTCTCTCGCCCGCCGAGCAGGTCATCCTCGTCCGCGAGCACCTCTATGGATGCAGCGTCTGCGAGATCGGGCTGCCGCTCCGCCGCTACCGGCCGGCGGGCGATCCGCTCCAGCACGTTCGTGCGCTGCTCGATCTCTTCGGACGTGCGCGCGATGAGGACGTATCTCCGGAGGCGTACGTGGTGTACGCCGCGAAGCTTCGGGCGGCGGTGGGTGAGGGGATCGACGCCGACGTCAGGGCCGATGAGGCCGCGTCGCATGAGGAGCTTGCCGCGACCTACGACGCGTACAACCGGATCAAGGAGCGGCACGGCGTCGTGGACTTCGGCGACCAGATCGCCCTCACCCTGAAGCTCCTGCGCGACCATCCCGGCGCCGCGGCGCGACTCCGCGCGCGGTTCCGGTACATCCTCGTGGACGAGTTCCAGGACACAAACGACGCGCAGTTCGAGCTGCTGCGTCTCCTCGCGGAGCCGCATCGCAACATCACCGTCGTCGGCGACGACGACCAGTCGATCTTCGCGTGGCGCGGCGGGACGCTCCGGAACTTCGATCGCTTCCGGGCGAGCTATCCCGAGCACCGGACCGTCCCGCTCATCGAGAATCGCCGCTCACCCCAGGGTCTTCTCGATGCCGCCTACCGTCTCATCTCGAAGAATCCGGACCGCCTCGAGACGACGCTCGGGATCGACAAGCGGT
Organism: Candidatus Limnocylindria bacterium; assembly: GCA_036555955.1. Lineage (GTDB taxonomy): Bacteria > Chloroflexota > Limnocylindria > P2-11E > P2-11E > 3-1-20CM-2-70-9. The sequence goes on from DATBKH010000173.1 coordinate 2,849, forward strand.
TGCGCGGGCGCGCCGCGGAGGACGACCCCGGAGTCGATCACATCCAGAAGGTCGCGGGCGTCGAGGAGGCCGAGTCCGTCGCCGAGCTCATCGCGCGCGAAGCGGTCCGCCGTCAGCGACGCTTCGGCGACTTCGCCATCCTCGTCCGGAACAACTCGGATGCGACGCCGTTCCTCCATGCCCTTGCACAAAGACAGATCCCGACGCACTTCTCTGGCGGAGGCCAGCTCTACGAACGTCCTGAGATCCGGCTGCTCATCTCGTTTCTCTCGGCCGTCGCTCTTCCGAGCGACTCGCGCCACGTCTACAACCTCGCGGTGTCCCCGCTCTACGGTTTTCCGACCGCCGATCTCGCGCGCGCGATGGAAGGCAGTGGCCGTCGGCAGAAGCCGCTCCGGGACGTGTTCGAGGAGATCGCGGCGGGAGCAACCGGAGCCGGCGACGAGGCCATCGC
>DATBKH010000174.1:0-9519 GCA_036555955.1 Candidatus Limnocylindria bacterium
CGCGGCCGCCGCGTCGTCGCTCGGCACCGGACCGCGCGACCAGGTGTTCGCCCTCCTCGACGAGATCTGCGACGACTACGCGCGGTCGGATGCGGGGCGGTGCGCGCTCATCCGCGGCGTCGTCCACGAGCGGGAGGCGCGTCACCTCCTCGAGGAGTACACGGGCAACGCCGCGCGCGTGCTGAAGCAGGGCGGCAAAGCCGAGTGGCTCGAACGCGGTCTCGCGGCCGCCTCGATCGACGATCAGCGCCGCGACTACCGGGACTGGCTCATGGCGCTCGGGGATCTGTACCTCTCCGCCTACGCCGCCCATGTCGATGCGTCGCCGGTGCTGCGCCGCATCGCCGAACGCTCGAATCCCGTGCCGCACGCGGCCGCGCCGCAGGCGACGAAGGACGCGCTGCTCGGCTTCGAGTCCAGCGCGTATTTCGCCACGTCCGTCCTCCCGCAGCTTCGCTAACCTCGGCGCATGGCCAGCCCGGTCGAGTGGGTCACGTTCGACTGCTACGGAACGCTCATCGATTGGGAGGGCGGCATCACCGACGCCCTCTTGCCGTACCTTCCGAAGACGACCGATCGCCGCGCTCTCGCGGAGCGGTACATCGCGATGGAGGCGGAGTTCGAGGCCGAGGGTTACCACCTATATAAGGACGTGCTCGACCGCGTCGGCCGCCGCCTGCTGCGCTCGCTCGACGCCCCGATCGCCGAGGACCGGCCCTCACCGTTGCCCGCGTCGCTCGGGGAATGGCGACCGTTCCCCGAAGCGGCGGGAGCCCTCCGCGCGCTCAGCGCGGCCGGTCGATACCTCGCGATCCTCTCCAACGTGGACCGCGATCTTCTCGAGCTCTCGATCGGCCGGCTCGGCATCCGGCCCGACGTCGCGATCACGGCGCAGGACTGCGGGAGCTACAAGCCCGCCGCGGGTCACTGGAACGAATTCGTGAAGCGCACCGGAGCTTCGCCGCAGCGGACGGTGCACGTCGGGGCGAGCCAGTACCACGACATGCGGCCAGCCGCGGCGCTCGGCTTTCGCACCGTATTCATCGACCGTCACGGCGAGATGCTCGAGACCACGCCGACGCGGGTGCTGCGCGACCTCGCGACGCTGCCGGAGGTGATCGCGGAGCTCAGCGCGGAGTAGCGCGCGCCTCCGCGAGCGTCGTACGCAGCGCCTCGCGCTCGAAGACGACCGCCAGCACCATGCCGGCGACGAGGGCCCAGAACGCGGCTTCGAGTCCGAGCGGCGCGAAGGGCGAGAAAGCGATGAGGAACGCGAAGAACGACGAGTACGGAAGCTTGCTCGTGAACGCGATGCGGAGCGCGTCGAGCAGGGCGTTCACGATCGCGAGCGCCGCCACGGTCGTGACGAGGCTCCGCGGCAGAGAGAACGCGAGCGCCGAGATGGGGATCGCGAGGAAGGCGACGATCACGAAGATCACGGCCGCCACGAAGCTCGCGATCCAGCGAAGCTCCTTCCGGCCGGCGTCGGGTCCGCTCACGATGGCCGCGCCGACGCGCGCCATCCCCGAGGGCGTCCCGCCGAGAAGCGCCGTGACCACGGTGAAGAGGCCCACACAGAAGGTGAGGAGGTCGACCGGCGCGCGATAGCCCTGCGCGCGCATGAACCCGATCGCCTGCACGTTGCTCGTCCCCACGACGATGAGCACGACCGGCACCACGAGCGTCGCGATCGCTCCGGCGTCGAGGTCGAGCCCGGCGTAGCGCGGAAGCGTGAGCGCGACGGGCACCGCTGCCGGCCAGCGGCCGGTGAGCGCCGTTGCGGCGAGCGCGAGCGCGAGCGCTCCGATCGTCGGCGGCAGGCGATCCCGCGACAGGAGGCGTGTCGCGAAGTAGCCGGCCACGGCGGCTCCGCCGATGAGCGGCTCGGTCCCGAGCTGCGCGAACGCATCGGTCGCGAGGCGGAGGATGCTGCCGGCGAACATCGCCATCACGAGTGGCAGCGGGAGGAGCCGGAGCGCGAGACGGCCGACACCGGCCAGCCCCGCGATCGCGATGACCGCACCAGCCACCGCGGACGCTCCGAGAAGCGCGGGCCAGCCGTAGCGCGCGCCCGCGGACGCGAGAAGGATCGCCGCGGCGACGTTGAAGCCGATCGAGTACGGCTCGCGGTACCGCAGGAGGAGCGGGAGCGTCCCGAGCCCGCTGACGATCGAGACCGAGAAGAACCATGCGGCGGTCGTCGGCTCGTCCAGCCCGAGCGTCCGCGCGAGACCGAGCGGCACCGGGAGCGCGCCGAAGACGCCGTACGCCGCGAACGTGAGTCCCGCCGCGATGGGCGGGACGTACGGGCCGATCCGTGCCACGGCCGGTGAACTTACGTCATCGGTTCCGGTACCGTCGCGCGATGCCCCTACCGCGTGTGCTCGAGCCGCTGCGTCACCGCGACTTCCGCCTGTTGTGGACGGGACAGACGTTCACGCTCTTCGGGTCGTTCATCTCGAACGTCGCCTTCCCGTTCCAGGTGCTCCAGCTGGGCGGGGGAGCCACCGAGCTCGCCACCCTGGTCGCGGTCTTCGCGGCGGCGTCGCTCCTCTTCCTCCTCGTGGGCGGCGCCGTCGCGGACCGCTTTCCGCGGCGGACGCTCATCGTCGCGACCGAAGCTCTGAGCGGCGTCCTCATGTCCATCGTCGCAGTCCTCGGATTCAGCGGTCGTCTCGAGATCTGGCACCTCTTCGTCGTGTACGGATGGGCGGGGATCGCGGTGGCGTTCAGCATGCCGGCGCTCGGGGCGATCGTCCCCGAGCTCGTGCCGGCGGAGATCCTCGCCGCCGGGAACGCGGTGCAGGGCCTCTCGCGGCAGGCGGGGCGGATCGGCGGGCCGCTGGTCGGCGGAATCCTGGTGGCGACCGCCGGTCCCGCGGGCGCGTTCGCCGCCGACGCGCTCTCGTTCTTCCTCTCCGCCGGCGCGGTCGCGCTGACGAAGGGGCGCGCCGCCGCGGAGCACCACGGCGAGTCGATCGTCGCGCAGATCCGCGAGGGCCTCACGTTCGTGTTCTCGGTCGAGTGGCTGTGGGTAACGATCTTCGGGTTCTCGATCATCGTCGCCGGGATCATCGGCTCGTACGCGGTCGCGCTCCCGCTCCTCGTCACCCAGGTGCTGCACGGCGACTCGGTCACGTTCGGGATCGTCACCGCGGCGTTCGGCATCGGTGAGGTCGCCGGCGCGCCGTGGATCGCTCAGGTGAAGATCCGCCGCGTCGGGATCGCGATGTATCTCTTCGCCGCTTTGAGCGGGGTTGGCTTCCTCATCTACGGGCTCGTCGTGAACCTTCCGGGCGCGATCCTCGCGGGTGTGGTGAACGGCGTGGCGTTCACGTGCTTCGGCGTGCTCTGGCAGACGGCGCTTCAGGTCCACGTGCCGCGGCGACTCCTCGGACGAGTGACCAGCGTCGACTGGTTCGGAGGCTCGCTGCTCGCTCCGATCGCTCCCGCGGGCGCCGCGCTCGTCGTCCAGCAGGTCGGGCCGGCGGCGGTCTTCGTCGTGACCGGTCTTGGGACGATCGTCCTGTGCCTGGCCGCGCTCCTCCTCCCGTCGATCCGCGAGCTGGAATGAATCGTGCCGCCCAGAGGCCACGCGCTACGATTGCGTTGACGCCGGGACCGGCACGACGCCGGCCTGGACGGAGGACAGCATGAGCGATCAGTACGGCGGCGCGGCCGCCCCAGCACCGAAGAAGGTCAACGTCCCCGACCTCGTCACGATGAAGCGTGACGGCAAGCGCATCACCATGATGACCGCCTACGACGCGGCGTTCGCGCGTCTCGTCGACCAGGCCGGCATCGATGTCATCCTCGTCGGCGACTCGCTCGGGATGGTCGTGCTCGGCTACCCGAACACGGTCCCGGTGACGATGGACGACATGGTCCGGCACGCCGCGGCCGTGTCGCGCGGCGCGACCCGCCCGCTGCTCGTCGGCGACATGCCGTTCGGGAGCTACCAGGCGAGCGCATCCGACGCGCTGCGCAACGCCGCGCGGTTCCTGAAGGAAGCGGGGATGGACGCGATCAAGGTCGAGGGCGGCGCCGAGGTCGTCGGGACGGTCCGCACGCTGACGGCGAACGGCATCGCGGTGATGGCGCATGTGGGCCTCACGCCGCAGCGCGTCGCCCAGCTCGGCGGATTCAAGGTGCAGGCGAAGACGGCGCGCGCCGCGCGGCGTCTCATCGACGACGCGCTCGCGTTGGAGGACGCCGGAGCCTTCTCGATCGTGCTCGAGAGCGTGCCCGCGCCGGTCGCGGCGCTCGCGACGCAGCGACTCTCGATCCCGACGATCGGCATCGGCGCCGGCGTGGACTGCGACGGGCAGGTGCTCGTCCTGCACGACGTGCTCGGCCTCTACGGCGAGTTCAAGCCGAAGTTCGCGAAGCGCTACGCCGATATCGGCGCGGCGGTGACGACCGCCCTGCGCGAGTTCGACCGCGAGGTCCGCGACGGCACGTTCCCGACCGAGGCGGAGAGCTTCACCATGAAGGAGAACGAGCTCCTCTCGCTGCAGCGGAGCCTGGCACAGCAGAAGGCGTCCTGAGAAGCAGGTTGACCGGGATGCGCGTCGCGATCATCGGTCACGGCGCTATCGGTCGCGTGATCGAACGCGCGCTTGACGGCCGTGCGGAGCTCGTCATCGTCGATCGATCGCGGTCACCGCTCCGCGACGGCGAGGCTCCCGTCGACGCGGCGATCGTGGCGACGAAGACACCCGGGACGGCGTGGGCTGCCGAGATCGCGGAGCGGATCCTGGCTCGCGACGGCGTCGCGCTCACGATCCAGAACGGACTGGGCAACCACGAGCGGCTCGCCGACGCGGTCGGTGCGGACCGCGCGGCGGTCGGGGTCATCTACGTCGGCGCGGGCTTTCGCGAAGACGGCACGCACTACGCGACGGGCGCCGGTCGCATCGAGCTCGCCCCGCCGCCCGGCGCGGCGCCGGCGAAGCGGCTCGCGGGCCTGGTGGAGCTGCTGCGAGCGGGTGGCATGCAGGTCGACGTCCGCGACGATCCGTGGCCGGCCGTCTGGCGCAAGCTCATCGCGAACGCGATCATGAACGCGACGAGCGCCATCTTCGACGCGACCTACTCGGAGATCGCCGGCGACCCCGCGAAGGCGCTCCTCTGCGACGCCCTGGCGCGCGAATCGGCCGCGATCGTCAGCGCGGCCGGTTTCCCGACGCGGCCCGAGGACGCCGTCGCGGCGTGGCGCGCGATCGCCACGGCGATGCCCGAGCACCGCTCGTCGATGCACGCCGATCTCGCGCACGGCCGGGAGACCGAGGTCGACGCGATCAACGGCGCGCTGGTGCGCGAAGCCGATCGCCATGGCGTGCCGGCGCCCTTGAATCAGGCCATGACCGCGCTCATCCCGCGTATGTCGCCGAGCAGGGAACCAGCCGCAGCCGCCCGGCGTTAGACGAACGTGCGCTTTCTCGTCGTGCTCGCCATTCTGTTTGCCGCATGCGGCGGCGCCGTCGGCTCGGGCGGCCCGTCGCCGTCGATCCCCGCCGAGGCGCGCGGCGCCCTCGCGCAGGTGTTCGTCGACGGGCACTCCTACACGCTCCAGGTCGACCTCTACCGCGACCTCATGCCCGGTCCGGCCCCGACGCCGCGCCGGGGGCTCGGCGGAACGATCTTCCTGCGCGCCGACGTCGAGAGCACGGCGCCGGCGGGCCTCGAGTCGGTGAAGGCGTGGCTGGTGAAGGGGGACGAAGTCTGGGAGACGGTCCCGTTCGCGCTTCAGACGTTCACCGTCGATCGACGCATGCATCTCTCGCTCGGCGTGCGCGACGGCCCGACGTGGGACCCCGGCTCGAAGGTCGACGTGATCCTCCAGTTCGCGACCTCGACCGGCACCTATTTCATCCAGCAGCGCGCCGTCGACGTGATCGGGGCGCTCTAGCGCTGCCCGACCTCATGTCGCATCGCGCGACATGAGACGTGTCAACAAGTACCGCTCCACCCGACGGATCGGCTAGGACCCCGCTAGATGCGTCATCGCGCTGCGTTGCGATGGCATGGAAAACCGTGACTTCGCGTCCCTCGCCCAGGGCGGCGGATCCGCCCTCATGATCGCGGACCCTCCGGCCTCGAACGTCATCACTCCGCCGATCGAAGAACGCGGCGAGCCCGCGCTCGACACGCTGCGCCACGCGATCCTCACGCGGGAATGGGCGCTCGTCGACACGCCGCTCATCACCGCGGCCGCGATCGAGATCCGCGCCGACATCGCCAAGGAGATCTCGGAGATCGACGTCGACGCGATCCTCGCGCAGGCGCGCGAAGTCGCGGCCTCGCTCTTCGGCATCCTCGGCTCGGTCGCCCATGTACCGCGTCCTTCCTTCCACCTGCCCCAGCCACGTGCGCGCGTCCGCACGCGCGAGCGTCAAGCGGTGGCGGCGCCGGTCCAGGTCAAGAAGATCCGGATCGGCAAGACCGTCGAGCCGAAGAAGCAGCGGCGCGAGGGTCCGAGCTTCGCGCGGCGGGTGATCGGCCGGGTACGGTTCGGTCGCGTCGTCACGCGCGGTCTTCTTCCGGGTGTCCTCGCCGCCGTCGTCATCGCGGCGCCCGCCGATCTCGTGAGCGCCGTCGCGAGCGAGCTGGGCAGCGCGGTCGTCGCGCTGCAGGAGAAGCTCCGCGCCTCCTTCCAGCCGCCGCTCGCCCGCGCGCCGTTCGATGTCCCGCCGCTCGAGGCGTACGGCGCCACCTTCGAGCTCGAAGCGGCGTATCCGACGGCGATGCCTGGCGCGACGGTCGAGTGGGTCGTCGCTCTCCGCAACACCGGCTCGGCCGGTTGGTACCGCGGGATCGACGGCGCGCAGGCGTCGCTCATCTTCGCCGACGGGAGCACCGCGGGCGTGCAGACGACGGATTACGTCGGACCGGGTCAGGTCGGCTGGTTCGTGGTGCAGTTCCGCGCACCGGAGGAGGTGGGCGCCAGCCGCATTCCGCTGTACCCGCGGATCGACGGACGTGGCGCGCTCGCCGATCTCGGGCTCTACGTCGACCTCACGGTCGCGCAGCCATAGCCCCGGGCTTCAGCGGATCCGCCGCCCGATCACCAGGGCGGCGGCGGACATGCCGACGAACGCCACGCCGATCCAGGTGAAGGCGGTCGTGATGCCGACCGCCTCCGCGAGCGCGCCGAAGAGCGGTGCCCCGACGCCGCCGACGTGCGCGTTCACGAGGTAATAGGCGCCGAGGACGGTCGCGCGACGACCCGCCGGCGCGCTGTCCATGACGAGCGTCTCGGTCACCGTCGAGCGCATCGACCAGAGCAGCCCGAAGACGACCAGCGCCACCACGAGAAGCTCCGCCGGCACCACGGTGAGCGCGAACGTCGCCGGCCCCATCAGCGCGAGCCCGCCGAGCATCACGCGGCGCCGTCCGAACCGATCGGAGAGCCATCCACCGAGGGGCGCGCCGACCACGCCGACGAGCTGCGGGATGCCGAAGAAGACCGCCGCGAGGGCGGGCGACAGGCCGCGCGAGTCGACGAAATAGAGCGCGAGGAACGCGAGCACGGCCGCGATGCCGAACTGGAAGGCGATGGACAGCGAGATGAGCGGGCCCACGTCCCGGAAGACCCGTCCGATCTCGCGAAAGGCCGCGAAACGATCGCCGGCGACGGTGCGCTCCTGCGCGCTCGGCGCGACGAACCAGAGGAGCGCACCGAACACGACCGGCGCGATCGCGAACCAGATGTACGGCGTCCGCCACGTGCCGGTAGCCGTCGCGAGGATGCCGGCGACCGCCGGTGCCGCGAAGAACGAGAGGTGCCCGCCGGTGATGTGAAAGCCCATCGCCGCACCGCGCACCCGCGGCGAGAAGCTGCGCGCGATGAGCGCCGCCGCAGGTCCGTGGTACGCACCCGAGACGATGCCGAGCACGACCAGGAGCGCGAGCAGCTGCAGGTAGTTGCCCGCGGTGGCGAGGGCAACGCTCGCCGCTCCCATGAGGAACAGCCCGCCGACGATGACGGTGCGTGAGCCGACGCGGTCGGCGAGCATCCCCCACGGCGCGTTCGCGAGGCCTGAGGCGATCGAGAAGGCGGAGACGGCGAAGCCGCTCTCGGCGTAGCTCAGCGCGAACGCGTCGCGGATGAGCGGGAGGAGCGGATTGAGCAGCGAGTTCGCGACGTGATGCGAGAAGTGCGCCGCCGTGATCGTGCCCAGGAGCGCCTGGCCCCGTCGCTCGCGCAGCGAGAGCTCCTCGACGACGGGCTCGGCGGGGAGGATCGTGGCCTCGGGCGTCTCGGCGGTCATGCGGCCAGATCCTCGAGCGCCATGCCGAGAAGCACGTTGTCGATGAGGCGCGCCTTTCCCACATGCGCGGCGAGCGAGATGACCGCGCGGGTCGCCGTCGAGTCGAGCTCGTCGAGCGTGAGTGGATCGGCGACGGAGACGTACTCGAGCTGGACCCCCGGGTTCGCGGCGCGCTCCTTCGTGCGATCGCGCAGCGCGGCGGGGTCACGCTCCCCCGCGTCCCACCCGTCGCGTGCCGCGAAGAGCGCACGCGAGAGCGAGAGCGCGTCGCGCCGCTCGAACGTCGAGAGGTAGCGGTTCCGCGAGCTCATCGCGAGGCCATCCGGTTCGCGAACGGTCGGACAACCGATCACGCGTACGCCGAGCCGAAGATCGCGCGCGATCGCCTGCACGACGCGCAGCTGCTGGAAGTCCTTCTGGCCGAAGTACGCCCGCTCCGGCCGGACGATCGCGAACAGCTTCGCCACGACGGTGGCGACACCCACGAGATGCCCCGGCCGCGCCGCGCCCTCGAGCCGCGCTCCGATCGGACCGGGATCGACGCGCGTCGCGTCGCCGCGCGGGTACATCTCGTCCACGCTCGGCGCGAACACCGCGTGCGCTCCGAGGCTTTCGGCGAGCGCGAGATCGGCCGGCTCGTCGCGCGGGTAGCTCGCGAAGTCCTCGCGCGGCCCGAACTGCCTCGGGTTGACGAAGATCGAGACGACCGCCCGATCCGATTCGCGGACGGCGCGCTCGATGAGCGATGCGTGGCCGGCGTGCAGCGCCCCCATCGTCGGGACGAACCCCACCTCACCCCGGGAGCCGTCGCGAAACGCGCGTACCTCGGCGATGGTCCGAAGGAGCTTCAACCAGCCGCAGTATCGAATGACGGACGGCGCCGCGCCTGGTACGCGGGCAACGATGCCATCGGCGGTCGCTCCACGTCGATGATGTCGTGCATCTCGAGGTGCAGCTTGCCGCCTCCCGCCGCGATCAGCTTCATCGTGAAGTTCGCTTCTTCCAGGAGGTTCGTGCCGTGCGCCTCACCGACCCGCTTGATCGCGACCTGAAGCACCTCGAAGCTCATCTTCGAGAGGTTGTACAGCGACTGGTTGCGGTGGATCCGCTGCTTCATGTCGACCTGACCGATCGCGCCGAGGCCGGCGCGCTGCAGCGTGTCGACGAGAAGCCCGGTCTCCACGCCGTACCCCGTGAAGAAGGGCAGCTGCTCGAGCAGCGCGCGGCGGCCGGCCTGCTCGCCCGA
>DATBKH010000175.1:0-9632 GCA_036555955.1 Candidatus Limnocylindria bacterium
CGCGCAGGGAGAGCCCGTCCGACGCGAACCAGAGGTGCACGCGCGACGAGCCGTCCGGATACGAGTACAGGTCGACGACGTCGGTCATGCGGTCGCCGTCGACGTCGCCCGCGGCAAAGCGCGCGTGCGAGATGTCGAAGACTCCGGGTGCCGACGTCCAGCGTCCCGCGAAACCGCCGATCGGCGCGAAGCTCCCACCGGCGTCGAGCTCGAAGATGTGCACGCGGATCGAGAAATCCGCGTACTGGTAGAGCATCGCGACCTGCTCGGGTCCGGTCGCGCGGGTGAAGTGGCCGGACAGGAAGCGCGCCTTCGCCGTGTCGATCTGGCCGGGTCCCGAGTCGTAGATGCCGCGGTCCCCGATGTACTGGATGCCGCCCGCGGCCGCCTCGACGTAGAGCAGCTTCAGCTGAAAGTTGTCGAGGGCGTAGGGGATCATGATCCCGGGTCGGCCCGAGTTCGTGAACGTTCCGACGAGGAGGTCGCGCGCGCGGTTCCAATCGAAATTCGTGTGCCGCCACAGGCCCTGATTGCCCTGGTAGGCGAACGCGGAGCCGGTCGAGAGCCACGCAACGATGTGGACGCTGAGGTTCCCGTCGTTGTAGAGGACGGCGATGTCGGTCTTGCCGTCCGCGTTGAGATCCAGCGCCGCGACCTTCATGCGGCCGAGGTCGAACTTGTTGGCGCCCTCGAGGAACCACTGCGTCGAGGTCATCTTCGGCTCGGGCGTCGAGCGGTCCAGCACGACGATACGCAGACCGAGGTCGTCGTTCGGGTCGTAGAGCGTCGCGAGCTGCTGGTAGCCGGCTCCCTTGAAGTCGCCCGCGACGGAGTAGCCCTGGCCGAGCGTTTGCGCGTACGCGACACCGCCCGCGTTGGGCGCGACGGTGGGGATGAGCCAGCCGACGGAGAGGACGAGCGTCAGGACGAAGGCGAAGACCCGACGCGATCTCATCCGCGAGCACTCTACCGGAGGAAGACCCTCTTGCCGACCGTTCACGCGAAGTTAGAAACGCTTGCTAGCCCGTTCTGAAACGGCGGCTCGTGCGCCTGCTAGGCGAAGGTGCGGTCCTCGTACGCCACGTCGCCGATCGTCTCGGCCTTGCGCCGGCCCGACAGGAGGTGCTCGGCCATGGTGATGCCCATCTCGGACGCGATGTCCATGTCGACGTACTTGTACAGGCCTTGCCGTCCGCCGGTCACGAGGTTCTCGAACCGCCCGAGCTCCTTCGACAGCGTCGCGATCGCGCCCTCGTAGCCGACGACGTAGACCGGATAGCCGAACGTCGTGCGCAGCGCGACCGATTCGCGCAGATCCTCGACGCGGCAGAACCCCTCCGCCGCGAGCTCCGCCGCGCACCGTCGCCCGAGGTCCGCCGCGGACGCGGTCCAGGTGGCGTCACCCACGGTGCAGGTGAGATCGCAGAGCACGACCGTCTCGTCGGGCCCGCAGATCTCCGTGCCGCCGTAGTTGCGCGTCTCCGAAACGCGGTTGAAGAGCTTGTCCTGGTAATAGATGGACTGCGCCGGCAGCACCCGTGGCTTCGCGAAGCGCAGCCCGACGATGGTGAGGGCGCGGAACCGGAGGAGCTCGGCGGCTTCGCGCGCCGCGGGCGAGATCGCGTCTCCTAAGAGCTTGATGAGCGCCGGCAGCGGGACGGTGCTCACGATCCGATCGCACGCGACGCGCTGCTCGGGGCCGGTCGGCTGGAAGACCGCGATGTCGTCCTCGGTGCCCGACGCCATCAGGCAGAGCTGCCCGTCGTTCCCGGTCGGCGCGACCGTCCGATAGCGAACCGCGGTCACGCGGTCGCCTTCGACGTCGATGCCGGTGACGAGCGTCCGGGTGCACACCTCGTTCTCGGGACCGGCGGCGCGGATGCGTTCGGCCATGCGCTGCGCGATGAGGCCGGCGCCCTTCGGCGGGTAGTAGAGCTCGACGACGAGTGGCGCGTACTTGTGCTCGCCCTCGGTGATCTTGTCGAGGCCGCGCCGGAAGGAGCTGACCGCCACCTTCCATAGGTTGATCTGCGGGATGCGGTGCTGCGCGAAGCTGGCGGCGAGCCGCGACGGCGGCATCCCCCAGACCTTCGCCGTGTACGGGCCGAAGAACATCCCGTAGAGCGTCCGGCCCATGCCCTGGACGACCCAGTCCTCCGCCGAGACGATCTTGCGCGGGAAGAATCGCCGCCTTACCACCTCGACGAGGTAGTCGAAGAATGCCCGCGCCGCCAGGAACGGCGACATGCTGCGCGCGATGTCCATGGCCTCGAGCGGGTACTTGTAGTACTTGCCGCGGAACTTGATGCGCACGTTCTTCGGCCGCGCTGGAAAGCCGTCGTGTGCGATCGACTTGAACATCTCGAGGACGCGGCGATTGCGCGCGTGGTACGCGTGCGGTCCGAAGTCGTAGCCCGCGCCGCTCGAGTCGCGCAGCGTCGTGCCGAGCCCGCCGAGGAAGTCCTGAGCCTCGAGCAGCGTCACCCGCTCGCCGCGCTCGGCGAGCGTGAATCCGGCGGCGAGGCCGCAGACGCCGCCGCCGAGGACGACGGTATGACTCATGGGATGTTCCTAGGGTAGACGGAAGGTCTTCAGGTCGCTGGAGATCCGCTCGCCTTCCGCGATGTCGCGCGTGATGGTGCTGCCGATCACGACCGCCGCGCGATCGCCGATGCGGACGCCGCTCGAGATGACGCTCCCCGGACCGATCCACACCTCGTCGCCGATGGTGACGCTGCCCGCGATGATCGTTCCCGCGGTGATCAGGCAGTTGCGTCCGATCCGCACCGAGTGCGCGACGTGGATGAGGTTGTCGAGCTTCGTGTCCGCGCCGATCGCCGTCGGCAGCTTGAAGAGACTGCGGTCGACGGCGCATCCGGCCTGGATCTCGACGCGCGCGCCGATCTCGACCGAACCCGCGTGGGGGACGCGCTGGTTGCGGTCGCCGTAGTCACGCGCGGCGCGGCTCGCGCGGCCCTGGCGCATCGCCGGTCCCTTGAACTCGAAGCCCTCCGCGCCGAGCACGGTGCCGGCGCGCACGACCGCGTCCTCGCCGATCGCGACCCGCTCGTGGACGGTCACGTTCGGCTCGATCTCGACGCGCGCGGCGATGCGTACGCCGCGCGGCGCGACATACGCGCGAGCATGGACCTTCGCGCTCGGGTCGATGACGGTCGCGAAGTCGCGCCAGTAGAAGTCGCCGGTCTCATGAAGCGCGCGATGGACCGCGTAGAACGCCTCCTCCGGCCGCTCGGAGGTCGCGACGGCGAGAGCTTTGTCGACCCGCTCCGCGAGCTCCGGCGTCGTGATGATCGCGGCGGCCGGGGATGAACCGAGCCGGTCGATCGCACGTTCGTCGACCGCGTACACGAGGGCGTTCGCGGCGTCGGGTCCGACGAGCGCGAGATCGTCGAACGAGCCGTCGCGGATCAGCCGAAGCCGGCCGAGAGCGACGGCGTCGCCGAGGCGCATCGCCGCTACTTTATCGGCGTGCGCGCGGTCCCGGACTCCGCAGTCCGTGCTTTCCTGGACGACGGACCGGTCTTCTGCTTCACGACCGACATCGAGTGGTCGCCGGAGTGGGCGATCGAGCAGACCTTCGCGCTCGCCGACCGGCACGCCGTCCCGCTCACACCCTTCCTCACGCACGGCTCCGCGTTCATGACGCGGCGCCTGTCCGACCAGCGGCACCGCCGCAACGCCGGGATCCACCCGAACTTCCTCCCCGGGAGCACCCACGGTTCGACGGCCGACGCGGTCATCGCCGCGACCACGGCGCTGCTGCCCGGCGTGCGCGCGTCCAGGTCGCACTGCTTCTACGACGACACGCGCACCCTGCGGAAGCTCGAGAGCAAGGGCATCCGCTACGACTCGAACGCGCTGGCCTTCCTCCAGCCGCGACTCGTTCCGACCCGCACGGCGACCAGGGTCCTGCGGTTCCCGGTGTTCTGGGAGGACGACGTGCACTCCGGGTACGGGCTCGAATGGACCGTCGACGCGCTGCGCGACGCGCTCGAGTCGCCGGGTCTGAAGATCTTCAACGTGCACCCGCTGCGCGTCGCGACGAACACTCCGGACGAGCCGTTCTACGAGTCCCGCCGCTATCTCTTCGACGCGCCGCCGGACCGGCGCGCGGAAATCGCGCACGACGGCCCGGGGACGCGCACGCTCCTCGACGAGCTGATGACCTACGCGACGAGCGGCGGCCGCAAAGCCGTCGCGCTCGATTCGCTCCACGACCGCGCGCGCGAGCGGGGATTCGCCGTCGAGGACTGACGCCTCCGTACACTTTCGACCATGCGCGTCGCCGCGATCCAGGCGCTCCAGCACCACCTTCCCGAGCGCCGCGTGACGAACGAGGAGCTCGCCGCGCTCTACCCCGGGTGGACGGCGGAGAAGATCTTCGAGAAGACCGGCATCCGCGAGCGGCGTGTCGTGAGCGCCGGCGAGCACGCGTCGGATCTGGCCGTCGCGGCGGCCGAGAAGGTCCTCGACCGCACCGGCTTCGATCGGCAGAAGGTCGATCTCCTTCTCTATTGCACGCAGAGCCCCGACTACTTCCTGCCGACGACGGCGTGCATCCTCCAGGACCGCCTCCGCCTCCCGATCACCGCGGCCGCGTTCGACTACAACCTCGGCTGCTCGGCGTTTCCGTACGGCCTCGCGATGGCACGCGGGCTCATCGAGACCGGTGCCGCGACGAACGCGCTCCTCGTGATGGGCGAGACGTACTCGCGCTTCATGCACGAGCGCGACAAGAGCGTGCGCACCCTGTTCGGCGACGCCGGCAGCGCCACGCTCATCACCGCGACCGATCGCGAGGGTCCGACGCTCGGGCCGTTCGTCTTCGGGACCGACGGGTCCGGCGCGGGGAACCTCATCGTGCGGCGCGGCGCCCTTCGCGAGCCGCTCGGGGACGAGGCGCTTCCTGAGAAGACCGACGAGAGCGGCAACGTCCGGACCGACGCGAACCTCTACATGAACGGTCCGGCGATCCTCGAATTCACCATCCGCCGCATCCCGGCCGTGGTCACGGAGATCTTCCGCCGCGCGGAGATCACGATGAACGACGTGCGCTGGGTGGTCCTCCACCAGGCGAACGAATACATGCTGCGCTTCCTTCAGAAGCGCATCGGCATCCCCGACGCGAAGTTCGCGATGCACTTCGCGCACTGCGGCAACACCGTCTCGTCGACGATCCCCATCGTGATGGAGCACCTCGTCGAGGAGCGGAGCGTGGATCGCGGCGATCTCGTGCTCGCGGTCGGCTTCGGCGTCGGCTACTCGTGGGGCGCGAGCCTCATCCGCTGGTCGCCCGACGCATGACGAAGGACGAGTTCTTTCGCGTCTTGCGCCAGCGGCTCGACTGGCCCGATCTCTCCGAGGCCACGCCGCTCAAGGGCAACGAGAAGTGGGACTCGCTGGCGCAGGTGGACGTCGTGATGGCCGTGCAGGAGGAGCTCGGGGAGACCCTCTCGACCGAGGCGCTGCAAAAGGTCGCGACCGGTAGGGAGCTCCTCGGCCTCGTCGACGGCAAGCTCGGCTAGCTGCTCAGCGCCTCTTTCACCAGACCCGGGATCTGGCTCGGCGCGCTCGCGACGGTGATCCCGGCGTCCTCGAACGCGCGCACCTTCGATTCGGCCGTCCCCTGATTTCCGGACACGATCGCGCCGGCGTGGCCCATCCGCTTCCCCGGAGGGGCCGATCGTCCCGCGATGAACGCGACGGCGGGCTTCTTTCCTTCGCTGCGCATGTACTCCGCGGCCCGCTCCTCGGCGACCCCGCCGATCTCGCCGACGATGACGATCACCTCGGTCTCGGGATCCTCGTTCAGGAGGCGCACGGCGTCCGGCGTCGGAAGACCGACGACCGGATCGCCTCCGACCCCGATGCACGTGGACTGGCCGAGGCCGGCGCGGGTGAGCAGATCGGCGATCTCGTACGTGAGCGTTCCGCTGCGCGAGACGAAGCCGACTCCGCCCGGCGAGAAATTCTCGGCCGGCATGATCCCGATCTTCGACTGGCCCGGCGAGATCGCGCCAGGCCCGTTCGGTCCGACGAGCGTGGTGGCCGCCGTCTCGAGCACGCTCGCCACCTTGAGCATGTCGGCCACCGGGATGCCCTCGGTGATGGCGATCACGAGGTCGATCTGGGCATCGATCGCCTCCAGCAGCGCGTCCATGGCGGCGGGCGCGGGGACGAAGACGATCGAGGCGTTCGCGCCCGTCGCGTCGACGGCCTGGGCCACGGTGTCGAAGACGGGGATGCCGTCGAGCTTCGTCCCGCCCGCGCCGGGCTTCGTTCCGCCCACGACCTTCGTCCCGTACTCCTTCATCCGGTCGGCGTGGAATCGTCCCTCGCGCCCGAGGCCCTGCACGATCACGCGGGTGTCGCGGTTCAGCAGGACGCTCATGGCGTGGCGGGCTCCTGCGCGAGCTTCACGGCCTCGACCGCGGCGGCGTCCATCGTCTCCCGCGACTCGAGGGGCGCGCCTTTCAGCAGCGCGCGGCCGGCCTCGGCCTCCGTTCCGGACAGCCGCACGACGAGCGGGACGCGCGGCGGATGCGTCTGGATGACGTCGAGGATCCCCTTGGCGACCTCGTCGCCGCGGGTGATGCCGCCGAAGATGTTGATCAGCACGCTCCGCACGCGCGCGTTCGACAGCACGATCTCGAGCGCGGCCTTCACCACCGCCTCCTTCGCGCCGCCTCCGACATCGAGGAAGTTCGCGGCGTTGCCTCCCGCGTTGCGCACCGCGTCGAGGGTCGCCATGACGAGGCCCGCGCCGTTGCCGATGATCCCGACGTCCCCGTCGAGCTGCACGTAGCTGAACCCGAGAGCGCGGGCCTTCTCCTCGGCCTCCTCGTCCGCCGACACCTCCTTGAGCTTCGCGAGCTCGGTCTGCCGGAACAGCGCGTTGTCGTCGATGTCCAGCTTCGCGTCGCCCGCCAGAACCGAGCCGTCCTTCTGGACGAACAGCGGGTTGATCTCCACGAGCGTCGCGTCGGTCTCGCGGTACACGTCGTAGAGGCGGCGAGCGACGTCGGCGACCGCCTCGCGCTGCGCCGCCCCGACGCCCGCCGCGAACACGAGCGCCCGGGCCTCGAACGGCAGCAGGCCGAGGAGCGGGCTCGGCCAGCCACGGGCGATCTTCTCGGGCTGCGACGAGGCCACCTCTTCGATGTCCATGCCGCCGACCGTCGACAGCATCACGACGGGCCGCCGCCGGTCGCGATCGAGCGTGATGCCGAGGTAAAGCTCGCCGGCGACGTCCGCGGCGCGCTCCACGTAGACCTTTGCGACCCGCAGTCCTTTGATGTCCATCCCGAGGATCGCGTTCGCGGCGGTCTTCGCCTCGGCGGGGCTCTTCGCGACCTTGATGCCGCCGGCCTTCCCGCGTCCGCCGACGTGGACCTGGGCCTTTACGGCGACCGCCGACCCGATGGCCTTGGCCGCGGCCTCGGCCTCCTGCGCCGACATCGCGAGGCGACCGTCCGGAATGGGGATACCCGCGCGCGCGAGGACCTGTTTTGCCTGGTACTCGTGCAGCTTCACGGGGTGCCGAACATAGCACCGCCGTGCGTCAGCGCGCTGGCGCCCTCGTCGAGGACGACATTCGCGATGCGCCGACGTCCGCCGGATCGCCGTCGAGCCGCCGCTTCAAGACCGAGGCGAGGGCCCGCGCCGCGGACTGCGTCGAAGCGGAGAGCTTCGCCTCTTCCGCGACCGCGAGCGCGAGGTCGTTCAGCTCCTGCGCCTCTCGAAGCTCCCCCCGCGCGGAGGCGGCCACCGCGCTCTTCGACAGCAGCGTGAATGCGCGGACCCCGAGCTCGTGCGTGTTCGCGGCGGCGAGCTCGATGCCGAGCGCGAAGGCGCGTTCGGCGTGATACGCGACGATCGCCGCGTACTCCTGCGCGCGCTCCCGGGCGGCCACTTCGAGCCAGCGCGAGTAGTGATCGTGGACGCGTCCGCGTTCCGCCTTCGAGAGCGACGAATACGCGACGTCGCGGATCAGCCCGTGGCGGAAGGCGAACGTCGCGGTTCCCGACGGTCCCCGCCGCGGCCGGCGCGCGATGAGTCCGCGGCGCTCCGCGTCCGAGATGTCGGGCTCGCCCGGCAGCGACGGCAGCGCATCGAGCCAGAATTCGCGTCCGAGCACGCTCGCCTCGAGCAGCATCCGCTTCACGCCCGGCGTGGTGGCGTCGACGCGAGCGGCGATCACACCGTGCAACGTCGGCGGCACGACCGCGCGCACGCCCTGGTCGACCAGCATGTGGACGTACTCCTCGACGAACAGCGGATTGCCTTCGGTCCGGGTCACGATCTCATCCACCGGGAGGTCGGACGCGAGCAGGGCATGGGCGAGACGCTCGGTGTCGGCGAGCTCGAGCGGCTCGAGGCCGATAGCGATCGCATTCGTTCGTCCCGATCCCCACGTCGGCCTGCGCTCCAGAAGGTCGGGGCGCGCGAGACAGAGGAGGAAGAGCGGCGCGCGAAGCTGCTCGAGCAGCTCCTCGAGCAGCGCGAGAAAGGGCTCCTCCGCCCAGTGGAGGTCCTCGAGCACGATCGTTCCGGGCGTCGAGCCGAGGCGCGCTTCCAGATAGCGCGTCATGCCGAGGGCGAGCTCGCGCCGCCGGGCCTCCGAGCTCAGCTCGGATTGCGACGCGTCCGCGTCGGCGAGGGCCATGGCCGCGAGCTCCCGCGCGATCGCTCGGGACTCCTGGTCGTCGATCCCCGCGAGGCCGCGGACGCGCTCCTCGATCTTCGTGCGCACGGCGTCGCGTCCGTCCATCGCGGTGATCCCCGCCTCGCCCCGGATGAGCTCCTGCAAGGGCCAGTACGTGATCGCGTGTCCGTACGACAGGCAGGCCGCGCGCGCGAGCGGCTCATCCGGATCGAGCCGGCGCAGGAATTCGAGCGCGAGCCGGCTCTTGCCGATGCCGGCCTCGCCGTACACGGTCACAAGGTGCGGTCGCCCGGTCGATGCCACGCGCGCATGGATGTCGTCGAGCAGGCGCAGCTCCGCCCTCCGCCCCACGAACGGGCTCGTCGCCTGCGCCGCCGGTACGCTCGGGGCGGTGACGCTCGCGACCGCGGCGGCGTCGACCGGGCCCATGCCTTTCGTTTCGAGGATGCGCGCCGGGCCGTACGCCACCCGGCCACGCGTCAGCGCGCGCGTGAGCGGTCCGGCGAGGATCTCGCCGTGCTGCGCGTTCTCCTCCAGGCGTTTCGCGACGACGACGGGACCGCCTGTCACGAGGAATTCCGTGCCGGCGCCGTCACCCGTCACGACCTCGCCGGTGTTCACGCCGATGCGCAACGTGAAGCGCGGCTTCCCATCGCCACGATCGGCCGACACGGCCTCTCGCAGCGCGATGGCCGCCCGGACCGCGCGGTCGGCGTCGTCCTCGTGCGCCAGGGGTACACCGAACACGGCCATCACCGCGTCGCCGATGAACTTCTCGACCGTCGCGCCGTGCGCGACGAGGATCTCCCGAGCGGTCGCGAACATGCGCGCGAGCGCGTCGCGGAGGACCTCGGCGTCGTACGAACGCGCGGAGCCGCTCGAATCGACGATGTCCGCGAACAGGACGGTGACGACCTTCCGTTCCTGCGGCATCGCACCCGAGTCT
>DATBKH010000176.1:0-1961 GCA_036555955.1 Candidatus Limnocylindria bacterium
GTAGTTCAGGACCTCTTGCTGATCGCTGATGAGGAGATACCCCGCGCTCGGCACGAACCAGCCGAACAGCCGGTAGTTCACGTAGGCCAGGACGACGATCAGCGCGGCGAACGGCAGCGCCGCGGCGACGAAGCGACGCACGAGATCGCGGCGCGGCCAGAGCGCGATGAACGCGATCACGAGCCCGAGCCCGACCGCGACGAACCACGCGCGCGTCGTGAGCCAGGGCAGGGTGCCGACGAAGGCGCTCGCGAGTGCCAGATTCCGCGCCGGCGTCGCGAGACCGTGGCGGATGAGACGGACGACGGTCACGAACATCACCGCCGCGATGAGGTCGGGATAGATCTGCGTCGTGTAGGTGAGGAAGGGATGGACGAACACCGTCGCCGCCACCGCGAAGAAGGCGACGCGGCGATCGAACGCGAGATCGCGCAGCAGCAGGTAGAGCTGTGCCGCGAGCAGCGCGCCGAAGAGGCACATGAGCGCGAGGACGCCAGTCCGTCCGGCGAGCGCGTACGGGATCACGGCGAGGAGCGGCATGCCCATGTCGCGGATGGAATAGATGGCGTCGCCCACGTGGATCCCGTGTATCTCGCGCAGCGGTTCCGGGTAGAACTCGAAGTAGCGCTGGCCGGCGTAGTCGTTCGCGAGGTCGAGGTCGCGGTCGAAGACGATGCTCTGGACGATGATCAGGTAGTGCGGCTCGTCCGACGCGGTCGGCGCGAGCGTCCTGTCGTAGGGGAGGATCACGAGCGCTGTCGCGAGCATGGTCGCGCCGAGCAGCACCGCGATCCGCCGGTCGCTCAGGGGGACGAGGAGCGTGTGGATGGCGTGGAGCGAGTTCGCGGCCACGGCGACCGCGACGAGCAGGTAGCTCGGGCCGAGCGCGGGGTCGGTGATGAACTGGCTGCGCAGCGCCAGCAGGATCAGCGGAGCGGCGAGATACATCGCGTAATGGCGAGCGAAGAATCCGCGGCGCGCCGATGCATCGAGGTGCACCGCGATGATCGCCGCCAACGCGGTCGCGAGCGCCAGCGCGGCGGGAAGCCACTTCGTCGCGAGGCCGCGCGGAACGTCGCTGAGGTCGGCGATCCACGGCTGCAGCGTCGCAACGATGACCGCTCCGAGGAGGAGCGCGTTCACCACGAGGAAGACCGCGATCTCTGCGCGAAGGCTGAGCTCCCGCGAGGCCACCGGCGCGAGGCGTCGCCCGCGCCATCCGTAGACCGCGAGCGCGATCGCGATGGCCAGCGCGGGCAGCATCCGCAGATACGCCGCGACATACCAATCCGGAGTGGTCTGCTCGAAGGACGGCAGCCAGCCCAACGGATTCAGGCCGAGGATCTGGTCGAGGACCTCCTGCGCCTGACCCTGGAACGCGTCGTTCAACGCGCGTGAGGGCATGGCGCACAGGACGAGCGTCTCCACGGCGCTGAGTCCGACGAGCAGGCCGGCGAATGCGCGCATCCACCAGTGTCTCGCTACGACGAGCCCGTACGCGACGAACGGAGCGAG
This sequence comes from Candidatus Limnocylindria bacterium, assembly GCA_036555955.1. GTDB lineage: Bacteria > Chloroflexota > Limnocylindria > P2-11E > P2-11E > 3-1-20CM-2-70-9. The sequence goes on from DATBKH010000176.1 coordinate 1,516, forward strand.
GAGCGGGACGATGTCGACGAAGTACCTCGCCGAGGGCGCGTAGCCACCTTCCCAGTAGTGATAGGCCGAGAGCCCGATCAGGCTGAGAGCGAGCGTGACCGCGGCGGGCGCAAGCGCATGGCGATTCGCACGCCACGCGGCGGGTATCCCGACGAGCGCGAGGAAGAGCCACGGCGCGACACCCGCGATGCCGAACGTTCGGTCGAAGAGCATGCCCGGCAGACCGATCCAGAACTCGAACGACACGAAGGAGAAGGACAGGGCCGTCTGCCGAGTGAGCTCCTGCGGGTAGACCACCGCGAGGAAGTAGCCGGCGTACGGGAGCGGGATCAGGTACAGGAGCTCGTTCGTCACCGCGGCGACGATCGCGACCGCGGCGGCCCCGATCGCGAAGCGGCGGAACGCCGAGCGTTGCGACAGCCACATCGCGACGAGCAGCACGAGGA
>DATBKH010000177.1:0-5852 GCA_036555955.1 Candidatus Limnocylindria bacterium
ACGTGGGGCAGGGCGACGCGTTCCTCGTCGAGATGGGTGACCTCACGCTGCTGGTCGACGGCGGTCCGGACCCGGCCCGCCTCCTCGCCGAGCTCGGGGCGAGCCTTCCGCCCTGGAGACGGCGCATCGACGTCGTCGCGCTCACGCATGCGCACGCCGATCACGCGAACGGTCTCATCGCGGTCCTCGAGCGTTACGAGGTGGGGCTCGCGCTTGAGCCCGTCGGCCTGAATCCCGGCACCGTCGCGAGCGCATGGAACGATCGGATCGCGCGAGCCCACGTCCCGCGCCGTGCCCTCGCCGGAGGGACGCGTCTGCGTCTCGGCGACGCCACGCTGACGGTGCTCTCGCCGGACGGCGATCCGCGGGTCGACGTCCCCTCGCTCGTGCTTCGTCTCGAGCGCGGGGCCTTTTCGATGCTGTTCATGGGTGACGCCACCGAACAGGCCCAGGCGGACCTTCTGCTCGCTCCCGACGCGCTCGCGTCGCGCGTGTATGTGCCTCCGCACCACGGTGCCGCGAGCCAGTACGCGTCCGCGCTCGTGACCGCGGTCCGTCCGAGCGCCGCGTTGATCTCCGTCGGGGCGCGGAACCGGTATGGTCATCCGACACCCGAGACGATCGCGGCGCTCGGACGGACTCCGATCTTCCGCACCGACCGCGACGGGACGGTGGAGCTCGATCTGGATGGCAACGCTCAGCTCGTCGTCCGCACCCACGCGAATGGTCTTCCTGCTCCACGGGGAGGATCCCTTCCGCACGCGCCTCCGGCTGGGTGAGCTGGCGGGCGCGCTCGTCGCGGGCGGACCGCCGCCGGCCGGCGATCTCTCGTCCGTCTCGGAGCGTCCGCTCGGCGCGCTGCTCGGGGTCACAAGACATGACGCGCGGTCGGATGCGGGGGCGGCCATTCTCATGTCGGGACAGGCGCAGGGACTCTTCGATGCGGTGGACGAGCGCCGCGTGGTCGTCGTCGACCACGCCGAGTCGCTCGGCGAGCTGGAGATCATCGCGTCGTTCCCGCGCGAGGCCGCGCTCGTCCTCGTGGCGGTCGAGCGCATCCCGGCGGGCGCACGTTCGCGTCGCGCGAAGGCGGCGAACACCGCGCCGGCGAACCTTCTGGAGGCGGTCGAGGCGGTCGGCGGGTCGGTCGAGCGGATCGAGCGCCTCGCGTTCGGGGACGTACCGCGTTGGGTCCAGGCGCGCGCGGCGCTCCACGGCGTGAAGCTGGATCCGGAAGCGGTATCCACCCTTGTCGGCGCGGTCGGAGGCGATACCGAGCGCATCGAGCAGGAGGTGAAGAAGCTCGGCGCGTATGCGAACGGTGCGAGCGTGACCGCGGACGACGTACGTGCGCTCGTCAGCGGCGCGATCGAAGCCGACGTCTTCGAGCTGACGCAGGCCGTCCTGCGGAAGGACGCGCGAACGGCGGTGGTGACGCTCGAGCGCCTCATCGCCGACGGCAACGCCGTCCAGCAGATCCTCGCGCTCCTCCTATGGCAGTTCCGCGTTCTCCTCTTCGCCTCGGCGATGCGATCGAACGCCGACGCCGAGCGCATGGCGAAGGCGATCCGTTCGAGCCCCTACGCGATCACCCGCGCCACCGCGTTCGCCCGTCGCGTCGCGCGAACCGACGTGCTTCGCGCATACGAGGCGATCTACGCGGCGGATCAGGTCATCAAGACGGGGCGTGCCGAATCCGACGTCGCCGCGCTCATGCTCTGCGTCCTCGATCTCTGCGGCGTGGCGAACGCCGACATTCGCGACATGCTGCTGGTCGAGGCGCCGCGCCGCTAGCGCTTCGCGGCGGCCTCCTGCGCGCTGTTCCGGACCGGCTTCGCTTCTTGGGTCTTGCGGTAGTCCTCGAGGAACCGCTTCTGGCCGGCGTCGGTGAGCGGGTGCTGGAACAGCTGCTTGAGGACGGAGAACGGCATGGTGGCGATGTCGGCGCCGGCCAGCGCGGCCTGCGTCACGTGCATCGGGTTGCGGATCGAGGCCGCGAGCACTTTCGTCTTGATGTCCTGCTGCCGGTAGGCCGAAACGATGTCGGCCACGACGCGCATGCCGTCCTCGTTGATGTCGTCGAGACGGCCGGCGAACGGGCTGATGATGTACGCGCCGATCGCCGCGGCCAGGAGCGCCTGGTTGACCGAGAAGCACAGCGTCACGTTCACCCGGGTTCCCTCGGCCGCGAGGATCTTCCCGGCGGCGAGACCGTCGGGCGTGAGCGGCACCTTCACGATCACGTTCTTGTGCCACGCCGCCAGGCGACGTCCCTCGACGACCATGTCGTCCTTCTTTTCGGAGACGACCTCCGCGGAGACGTTTCCGATGATCTGGCAGATCTTCTTGACCTGCTGCTCGTGGTCCTGTCCGGCCTTCGCGATGAGCGTGGGATTCGTCGTGACGCCGTCTATGACGCCCCAAGAGACCGCTTCGGCGATCTCTTCATAGATGGCGGTGTCGAGGAAGAGCTTCATGAGCGCATCTCCTGCAGTCGCGGTGCCGTGGATTCGAGCGCGCGGCCGTTCGCGCGAGCGAATTCGATCGCCGCGGTGATGAATGACGAGAACAGCGGATGCGGCCGATTCGGCCGTGACTTGAACTCAGGGTGGTACTGCGTGCCGAGATAGAACGGGTGGTCGGGCATCTCGGCGATCTCGACGAGGCGGCCGTCCGGCGACAGGCCCGAGAAGCGCATCCCGTGTGTCTGCAGCAGCTCGCGGTAGGCGTTGTTGAACTCGAACCGATGGCGGTGCCGCTCGAGCACGATCGGCTGGCCGTACGAGCGTGCGGCGACCGAGCCGGGCTCGAGCACGCAGGGGTAGCTCCCGAGGCGCATGGTGCCGCCCTTGTCGCCGATGTCGCGCTGCTCGGGGAGCAGGTCGATGACCGGATGCGGGGTGAACGCGTCGAATTCGGTCGAGTTCGCGTCGTTCGTCCCGAGCGCCGTCCGCGCGAGCTCGATGACCATGCACTGCATGCCCATGCACAGTCCGAGCGTGGGGACGCGACGCTCTCGGCCGAACCGAGTCGCCTTCACCTTGCCCTCGATGCCGCGGTACCCGAAGCCGCCGGGGACCACGACCCCGTCGAGGCCGACGAGCGGTTCGACGTCGTCGGAGCGCTCGAGATGCTCGCTGTCGATCCACTGCAGCTTCACGTCGCATCCCGCGGCCCATGCCGCGTGGCGCACGGCCTCCGCGACCGAGAGATACGCGTCGGGCAGCTCGATGTATTTGCCGACGAGACCGATCGTCAGGGGGATGCGTGCGCCGCGGATCCGGTCGGTGAGCGCCTTCCACTCCTCGAGGTCGGGCTCGCGCGCGTTCGCGATCCCGAGCTCGCCCACCACGATCCTGCCGAGTCCCGCCTCCTCCAGCATCAGGGGCACGCCGTAGATCGACCACGCGTCCGGCTCGCTGATGACGTTGTCGGCCTTCACGTCGCAGAAGAGCGCGATCTTCTCGCGTAGGTCGTCGTCGATCGGCTCGTCGGCGCGCGCGATCAGGACGTCCGGCTGGATACCGATGGCGCGGAGCTCGCGGACGGAATGCTGCGTGGGCTTCGTCTTCAGCTCACCGGTCGCGACGCGGGGCAGCAAGGTCAGGTGGATGTACAGGACGTTCTGCCTGCCGACGTCGTTCCGGAACTGTCGGATCGCCTCGAGGTAGGGGAGCGACTCGATGTCACCGACCGTGCCGCCGACCTCGACCACGACGATCTCGGCCTGCTGCTCGCGCGCCACACGGTGGATCCGCTCCTTGATCTCGTTCGTCACGTGCGGGATGACCTGCACGGTCGCGCCGAGGTAATCGCCGCGCCGTTCTTTCGCGATCACCGCGTTGTAGATCTGTCCGGTCGTGAGGTTCGAGGCACGCGTGACGTTCCGATCGATGAAGCGCTCGTAATGGCCCAGGTCGAGATCCGTCTCGGCTCCGTCCTCGGTGACGAACACCTCGCCGTGCTGGTAGGGGGACATCGTTCCGGGGTCCACGTTGAGGTACGGATCCATCTTCAGCGACGCGACCGCGAGCCCACGCGCGGCGAGTATTCGGCCGAGGGAAGCGGCGGTGATGCCTTTGCCGAGGGAGGAGGTGACCCCTCCGGTCACAAACACGAACTTCGGCACGGCGGACCTCCGGGGTTTTTCTAATTCTAGGGAGGCCGCGACCTTCAGTCCAGCAACTGATTCGCGAGGCCAGTGCGCGTCAGGACAGCGGGAACGGAAGGCTGTTCAGCACGACGAGGCGCGGACGGTCGCTCCCCTCGTGCGGCGGGTACGACGGAACATCGATCGGATCCTCGCGCCGGCAATCGTCGAGCTGGCCGTCGAACCGGAGCGCTCGGAAGCGCGCGTCGCGGAGCTCGCCGTTCTCGAACGCCGCGTATTCCACGATCGCGACGAGGCGCGGTCGCATGAAGCGCAGGCCGGGACGCATCGCGATGGGCGTCGCGAACGGCGAGCTCTCGTCCGCGAAGTCGCGGGTCGCGGTGTCAAGCCACGCGCCGAGGTAGGGCGGCACGTATGCCTCGCCGGCGTGGACGATCGCTCCGTCGTCGCTTCGGAGTCCGCAGAGGATCGCCCGTGCGCCACTGCGCTCGTCGAGGATGAGACCGCCGACGATCACGTCCGCGCGCGGCGTCACGTGGCACTTCAGCCAGCCGGCGCTCCGCGATCCCGGGATGTATCGGCCGTCGCGGCGCTTCGCCACGATGCCCTCGAGGCCGTACTCCGCGACGACGTCGAGGAACGGCTCGCCGTCGTCGTCGAGATGCTCCGGTACGGCGAGGATCCGCGACCCGACGCCGGCTCCGGCCAGACGCGCGCGGCGCTCGGCCAACGGCCGCCCGATGAGCGGCCGGCCCTCGACGTAGAGCAAGTCGAACGCGACGAACACCGGCCCGCGGCCGCGTTTGGCCGCCTTCGGCCCGATCCGTCCGGCGAGGAGGTCGTAGCTCGGACGGCCGCGCGAGTCGCAGACGACGATCTCGCCGTCGAGCACCATTCCCTCGGGCAGGCGCAGCTCGCGCAGCTCGGGCACGAGGGGCAGCAGATCGCCACCCGAGCGGTCGGTCAGGCGCAGGCCGTTCGCGTCGCGCGAGGCGATCGCGCGAACGCCGTCCCACTTCAGCTCGAACACGTACTCCGGCGAGTTGAACGCCTTGCGCGCGAGACGCGGCCGCATGGGGAGGATCGATCGCGGCAGCGCGCTCGTCGCCTGCTCGACGTCGATGAGCGTCAGACGATCCGCGCGCTGCTCCTTCTCGCGCTCGCGCGACGGCACCCGCCGAGGATACGAGTCCTAGGAGGCCTTCTTGCGAGCGCGCGGTGCGCTGTCGGCCCGCTTCGTCTTCAGCTCGCCCTTCTTGGCCTTCTCGACGGACGCCTTCAGAGCGGACATGAGATCGACGACGGTCGTCTCGGCTTCCGGCTCGGGCGCCTCGATGACTTCCTTCTTCTCGACCTTCGCCTCGACCACCTTCAGGACCGCCTGCTTGTACTCGTCCCGGTATTCCTCGGGCTCGAAGTCCGTCGCCATCATGTTCACGAGGTTCTCGGCCATCTTGAGCTCGGCGGGCGAGACCTTCACGTCCTCGGGGACGTCCAGGTCTTCGGTCGAGCGGATCTCGTCCGGCCAATGCAACGTGTTCATGACGAGGGTGCCGTCCTGCGGACGCACCGAGACGAGCCGCTCGCGGTCACGCAGCGCGAACTTCGCGATCGCGACGCGTCCGGTCTTCGACAGGGTCTTGTTCAGCAGCGCGTACGGCTTCTCGGCCGACTTCTCGGGCTCGAGGTAGTAGGCCGACTGGTAATAGAGCGCCCCGGGAAGCTCGTCGTCCTTGATGAA
>DATBKH010000178.1:0-6448 GCA_036555955.1 Candidatus Limnocylindria bacterium
GCCCGCGACCGCGAGCTGCCTGGGGCTCGTCCAGCCGCGCGCGATGAGCGCCTCCGCCGCCGCGTGGAAATCGTCGAAGACGTTCTGCTTGTTCACGAGCATCCCGGCGCGATGCCACGTCTCCCCGTACTCTCCCCCGCCCCTGAGGTTCGGCAGGGCGAAGAGGCCGCCCGCCTCGACCCACGCCGCCGCGCCCGCCGAGTACGCCGGGGTGCGCGAGATGTTGAAGCCGCCGTATCCGGTGAGGACCGTCGGCACGCTTCCCGTCGGCGTCACGTCCCTGCGGTGGACGAGGAACATCGTGATCTCGGTGCCGTCGCGCGAGGGGTACGTGGTCTGTTCCACGGCGATGTTGCCGATGTCGAGCCGCGGCGGCGTGCGGAGCTTCGCGACCTCCGTCGTCGCGCCGGTCCGTGCGTCCGCGACGAACGCGATGGGCGGCTGCGTGAACGACTGGAACGTGTAGCCGATGAGATCCCCGCCGTGCTCGCCCTCGACGAGCTCGATCGCTCCGAGCGACGGCAGCGCGATCTCGCGCTCGTCCTTCCCGCTCGGGTCGTACGTCGCGACGCGTGAGGTCGCGCGCGCGAGCCGCAGCACCGCGACGCGGTCCCTCGTCCGGTCGAAGCTCTCGATCACGTGGTCGCCTTCGGGGATGACGGTCTCCCATCGATCGACCGAGGGCGCGGCGCAGGCCACGGACACGACGCGGTAGTTCGGCGCGTCGAGGTTCGTACGCAGCCAGACGCGATCGTCGTGGACGAACCCGGTCGCGATCGCCTCCCTGCCCTCCATCACCGGCACGAGCCTGCGCTCGCGATCGCGGCGGTCGAGGAGGTAGACCTCGGAGCGCGCCCATCCGTGGAAGGACGCGATCAGCACCCACCGGCCGTCGCGCGACGTCGACACGCCGGGGATCTCCTCTTTCGCGCGTCCTTCGCCGAACACGAGCTCGTCCCCCGCGGGGTCGTCGCCGAGGCGATGGAAGCGCACGCGCCGGTAGTAGTTCTCGTCGCCCGCCGCGACCGAGCCGGGCGCGGGGTGAACGGTGTAGTAGAAGCCGCCGTCGACCCAGGCGACCGTGCTGCGCTGCGTGTAGGGGATGCGATCGGGAAGCGTCTTCCCCGTCGCCGTCTCGATCACGCCGAGCGTCGACATCTCGTCGCCACCGCGCGAGAGACCGTAGGCCACGAGCTTCCCGTCGTGTGATGGGTAGTACCAGTCGAGCGTGACGAGGCCGCTCGCGTCCAGCGCGTTCGGGTCGATGAGCGCGCGGTCGCCGCCGCGCGGTCCTTCGCGCACGTACAGGACGGCCTGCTTCTGGTCGCCCTCCCTGCGTGTGTGGAAGATCCGCCCGGCGATCGGCCGCGGTGTCGAGAGCAGCCCGACGGCGAGCAGCTCCCGCAGCCGTCTCGCGAAGGCCGCCCGCTGGGGCAGGGGCCCGATGACCGAACGGGTCCGCGCGTTCTGCTCCTCGCTCCAGGCGCGCACGCGCTCCGCGGCGTCCTCCTCGAGCCAGCGGTACGGGTCGGTGATGCGCTCGCCGTGCACGTCGTCGACGACCTCCTCGCGTGGAGTCCGCGGCGGCGGCGGAAGCGGCATCTGGGTAAGCCTACTCACGGCGGCCGGACGAGGCCCATCGCCGACCACACGGGGATGCTCGCCGCGATCGCGACGACGCGCACCGTGGCCAGCGCCGCGCCGAAGCGCATCCCTTGTGCGTCGTCGAACGCCTCGCCCTTCGTCGCGTCGCGGAGGATGAGGTACTCGAGCCCCTGGTACGGGAGGATCCAGGTGTTGGCGGCCGACAGGATCACGAAGCCGGCGACCCACGGATCGACGCCGAGCGCCGCGGCGCTCGGGACGAGAGCGAGGCCGAGCAGGATCATCGTCGGACGGCTCGGCAACACCAGCCGAACGCCGATGGTCAGGAGCGCGACGAGCAGCACCATGAGCTGCGGCGACGGCACGATGCGGCTCGCGCCGAGCAGGACGTCGGCCATCCATCGGTCGACGCCGGCGCGCTGCAGAACGGTGCTCGAGCCGAGCAGGATCCCGAAGAAGATGAGGAACCCCCAGTCCAGCGACGTGCGGAACTGTTCGCGCCCGAGGATCGTCGCGGTGACGACCACCAGCGCGATGACGGCGAACCACGCCGGCTCGATGCCGAGCACGGGCTGCACGATGAGGCCGACGATGAGCACCGCGAGCGCCGCGAGGGCGATGCTCTCGCCCGTCGAGAGCGGCCCGAGCACGCGATGCTGGCGGTGCAGCGCCACGCTGGAAACGCGCGCCTCTCTCTCGGGACGGAACAGCATCACGAGCGCGGCGATGGCGCCGGCGAGACAGACGATTCCCGCGGGAGCGGCGGCGAGGAGCCAGCCGATCCATCCGAAGCGCTGCTGGTCCGCGGCCGGCAGGAGCCCGAGCACGAAGAAGTTCGTCGCGAAGCCGGTGAGGAACACGTTGCTGAAGTACCAGTAGCCGGCGAGGCCCGCGAAAGCCAGGCCGGCGCTGCCCTTCGATCGCGGCGCGTAGCCGAGCGAGCGCGAGAGCTCCAGGGCGAGCGGCGCCACGGCGGCGACGCGCGCGACGCTCAGGGGGACGAGCGGAGTGACCGCGAGGCCGCCGAGCACGAGCGCGAGCACCTGACCGAGGTGGGTCGCGGGGAACCATCGCAGCGCGAGGATCGCGGCGCGAAACAGGAGTCCGGTCCGCACCATCGCGCCGGCCAGGGCCAGCGCACCGAGTGCGAGCACCCACGACGACGAGGCGAAGCCGCTCAGCACGGCGGCGAGCGGCGCCAGTCCGGTCACTCCCCACCCGCCGGCCATGGCCAGCGCGATCACGAAGTCCGGCGCCGGCTCCAAAAGCCACGCGAGCGCCGCGCCGAGGAGGATCGCGATCACGCGCCACCCGTTGACGTCGAGACCGGCCGGCGGCGGGACCCACCAGAGCACGAACGGCAGCGCGATCGCGGCAGCTGCGGCGAGGACGCGCGACCGCGTCTTCTCGCGGGCCCGCGGCGGCGCATCCGCGGCCGGCGGTCTCTCCGTTTCCACGAGCGGCGCGCCGATGAGCGTGCGCTGCCTGCGGTCGAGGAGGTCCGCGAGGACCTTCGCGACCGAGAGCGCGATCTCGGGCCGCTCCTTGACGAGCGTCTCGAAACGATCGTGCGGGAGGCGCCACAGCTTCACGTCCGAGACCGCGCGGATCGTGCCGGTGCGGCGCTCCAGGAGGAGGCCGAGCTCGCCGAAATACGCGGGTGCGGTCATGTCCGCGACGTCCACGTCGCCGGCCGGCGACGACACGGTCACGCGCACCTCCCCCTCCTGGAGCAGGTAGAGCGCGTCGGCGGCCGCGCCCTCCGCGGCGATGAGCGCGCCGGCCTCCAGGGTCACATCTTCGAGCGCGCCGATGAGTCGCGCGAAGCTGACGCGATCGAGATCGCGCAGGTAGGGCACGCCGCGAAGCAGCGACTCGACGGAATCCTCACCGCCTCGCGCCATCGCCGTCACGGGCGCACATAGTGCGCGCGCCGGCTCAGAGCGGTCGGAGGTAGTTGATCGACCCGGGGATGCACCGGTATCCCATGGTCTCGTTGATGTGCAGGATCGGCGCGTTCGCCGCGTCGTTCCCGGTGCGCACCCGATCGACGCCGAGCGCGATCGCCTGCGCGAGCGTCTCGCATTTCAGCGCACGGGCTACGCCGCGGCCGCGCACCGATCGCGCGGTCGCCGTCCAATCGGTCGTGACGATCCCGCGGACCGGCGGATACTCGAGCAGCGACACGCCCACGACGTCGTCGCCGACCCGCGCGATCCAGAAACGATCGCGATGGATGCCCGGCGCCTTCACCCACTGGACGTACGTCTCCATGACCTCCGGCGTGCGGGGCACGGTCGTAGGCACGTCGTCGCCCGCCTCTTCGGACAGCCGCCAGATCTTCTCGATCACGTCCGGATCGGTGTCGTCCGCGAGCGTCGCGATGCGAACGCCCAGATCGCGCATTCGCGTGCGCGATCCCTCGGTCATGGCGAGGACGTGATCGCGATTCGCGACGAGGTCGAGCTCCCAGCGCCGGCTGCGCCGGTCCTCCGTGTAGCCGCGGCCGACGATCGCTTCGATGCGCACGGGATCGTCTTCTGCCGCGCGAGCACGGAGGATGCGGGCGCCATCCGCGACGAGCAGCTCCTCGCAGATCGCGAACAGCGCGTCGAGCGATTCGCGGCCGCGTTCCTCCGGGATGAGCTCGCCGCTCACAGCGCCGTAGCGCTTCGGGTCGAGATCCCATCGCGCGTGGGATACCTCGGCGTATCCAACGTCGCGCCTGCCCGCCGTCACCAAGAACCGCCGGAGATCGAAGCTCTCCTCGGGCTGCGCCCACCAGTACGCGAGGATCGACGGATCCGTCGGCGACGATGGCCGCACGGCCGTCATCACGTCGGCCGCGAACGCCGCGTCTTCGACGCGCGCAGGGCGAAGGCCGAGCGCGACACCCGCGACCATCAGCCGCTCCTCTTCAGCCGGCCGGTCTTCTTCGCGTGACGCTCGGCCCACAGGAAGATCCGCATGCCGAGCGGGATCGACACGGCGCCGACGACCAGCGCCGGCCACAGGTTCGGCCAGACCGCGACGAGATCGGCGCCGTCGAGCAGCGCGTCGCGCATCCCGCGGATGACGTAGGTGGCGGGCGAAATGAAGGAGAGCACCTGCATCCAGCCGGGCAGGATCGTCGTCGGGTAGTAGACGCCCGACACGAGCAGGACGACGGCCTGGACGATGTACGCCATCTGCAGTCCCTTCTCCGTCCAGAGGAGCGGGAACACCGCCGACGCGATGGCGAGACCGACGAACGCGACGGCGCCGACGCAGAGCAGCACGAACGCCGCGAGCGCGTTCGCGTGCGAGAGGTCCACGGGGACGAGGAGCGCGACGGCGGCGAGGATCGCGACGCTGAATCCGAGGGCGCGGATCAGCGTCGCGCCGCACATGCCGAGGAGATGCGTGATGCGCGGCACAGGCGCCATGAACGTGTACTCGATCGTTCCCTCCCAGCGCTCCCACGCGATCGTCTCGGCCATCTGCTCGAAGATGAGGCCAAGGAAACGCCAGGTGATCGTCCCGACGAGGAGGTACAGGATCGTTCGCGAGATCCTGGCCGGGTCCGCGCTCGCGCCCGCGATCTCCGGCGCCGCGAGCCCGATGTACACGACCGACAGGCTCGTCACGATCCCGTAGACGAGCCACACGATCTCCCACGCCCAGTAGCGCTTCGAGAGCGCGATCTCACGCTCGACGAACGCGTAGGCGAGGCCGAGCTGAGCGCCGACGTTGGCGATCACGTCGAGCGCTCCGCATCGGCGGCGTCGGCGTCCTCGAGACGCCGTCCCGTCAGCGTCATGAACACGTCCTCGAGCGTGCCGCCGCCATGACGGGCCGCGAGCTCCGCGGGGGTGCCTTCGGCGACGAGCCTGCCCTGATGCAGGATCCCGAGGCGGTCGGCAAGCCGAGCGGCCTCGTCGAGATCGTGCGTCGTCAGGAGGATCGTCGCGTCGTGCTCGTCGCGCAGGTCGCGCACGAACGTCTGCACCTCGCGCTTGCTCCTGATGTCGAGACCGGTCGTCGGCTCGTCGAGCAAAAGGAGCATCGGCGTCGAAAGGAACGCGCGGGCGATCGCCACCTTCTGCTGCATCCCGCGCGAGAGCTTCTCGAGCGGCTCACGCATGCGGTCCTCCTCGATGCCGAGGCGCCGGAGGATCGTGACGACCTTCGGCCGCGAGACGTCGGGACCGATCCCGTAGAGCCGACCGGCGTAGGTCAGGTTCTCGAGCGCCGAAAGCTTCTTGAAGAAAGACGCTTCGACGGAGACGCGGTTGATCATCCGCTTCACCGCGAGCTCGTCGCGCACGACGTCGCGGCCGAAGACGCGCACGTCTCCGGAGTCCGGACTGAGCAGCGTCGAGAAGAGCCGGATGAGCGTCGACTTTCCCGATCCATTCGCGCCGAGGAGCCCGTAGATCTCGCCACGGAACACCGAGAGGCTCACCTGGTCGACGGCGCGCGGTCGCGGCTTCCCGTCGGCCATCTCCGACGCCCGGAACGCCTTCGACACGTCCCGCGCGGCGAGGGCGATCGTCGGGATCGCCTCGTCCTGTTTCTTCACTTTGGCCGCTGACTGATCGCGTACCTGGATGGCCATCTTTCTCACTTCCTTAGACAAACAAAAAGACCGTGGGCTCTGCCCACGGTCCCGGTCGGCCCTCGCGAGAAAGGGTTCTAGGCCATCCGGTAAGTGGGCAGGCTGCGCCGACGACCAGCGACCGCGCTGGAGCCGGTGCGAATGCGGACGAGACTCAGCACTGCGCCACTTCCTTTCGAAACGTCCGCGCCCAACGGCGCGACTTGGGGACGATAACAAGCGCACGCTCGCCGCGTCAATGAGCTA
>DATBKH010000179.1:0-18090 GCA_036555955.1 Candidatus Limnocylindria bacterium
GACGACGTTGAGGTCGTGCTCCTTCACTTCCTGCTCGATCTCAGGTGTCGCGAGCGGTCCGGTGTTCCCAATGCATACGGTGCAGCCGAAGCCGACGAGGTAGTAGCCGAGCTGCTCGAGGTAGGGCGTGAGTCCGGACGCCTCGAGGTAGCGAGTCACGACCCGCGATCCCGGCGCGAACGTCGTCTTCACGTGTGGCTTCACCTTGAGACCGCGCTCGACCGCCTTCTTCGCGAGAAGCCCCGCGGCGATCATCACCGATGGATTCGACGTGTTCGTGCAGCTGGTGATCGCGGCGATGACGACGGAGCCATCGGTCACCTGCAGCGTTCGCGGCTTCTGGGCGACCGCCGCCGTCTTCGTCGTCGCCTCGGCGACCATCGTCTGGGCCGCGTCGTTCACCGGCTTCGGACCCTCGGTGTGTCCCGGCTGCGTCACGCCCTTCGTCGGCTGCGGGCCGACAAAGGAGTCCCAGATGAGCGGAAGATCGACGCGGTCTTGCGGTCGCTTCGGCCCGGAGACCGACGGGCGCACCGAGCCCAGATCGACCTCGATGAGCTCGTCGAAGGTCGGCGTCGCGGCGCCGTCCGAACGGAACATGCCCTGCGCCTTCGTGTAGCGCTCGACGAGATCGATGAGCTCCTTCGGCCGCGCGGTCTGGTCGAGGTAGCGGAGCGTCTGCCGATCGACCGGGAACAGCGCGCTCGTGGCGCCGTACTCCGGGCACATGTTGGAGACCGTCGCGCGCTCCGCGACCGCGAGCGAGGACAGGCCGTCGCCGGTGAACTCGATGAACTTGTTCACGACGCCCTTCTTGCGGAAGAGCTCGGTGAGCGTCAGGACCAGATCCGTGGCCGTCGTGCCGACCGGAAGCTGTCCCTTCAGCTTTACGCCGACGACGACCGGCCATGGCAGATAGGTCGGCTGGCCGAGCATCGCGGCCTCGGCCTCGATGCCGCCGACGCCCCACCCGAGCACGCCGAGCCCGTTCACCATCGTGGTGTGCGAGTCCGCGCCGAAGAGGGTGTCGGGGATCGCGACGCCGTCGCGTACGGCGACGACCTGCGAGAGCCGCTCGAGGTTCACCTGGTGGCAGATCCCCGCGCCGGGCGGAACGACACGGAATGTCTTGAACGCCTGGCCGGCCCACCGCATCACCGCGTAGCGCTCGCGGTTTCGCTCGTACTCGCGCTCGAGATTGCGCTCGTAGACGTCCTTCGCGCCGAAGAAGTCGGCCTGCACCGAATGATCGATCACGAGATCGATGGGAATGAGCGGCTCGATCTTCGCGGGGTCCTTCCCGGCGCGTTTCATCGCGGCGCGCATCGCCGCGAGATCGACCGCGGCCGGGATCCCGGTGTAGTCCTGGAGCAGGATGCGCGAGGGACGGAACGCGATGCTCGCGTTCCCCTCGGGGTAACGGGCGAGCGCATTCGCGGCGGACCGCTCCGCGTCACCGTCGACGCGGCGCACGCCCTCGAGCAGGATCTTTACGGTCACCGGGAGCCCACCGACGTCGTCGACTCCGATGTAGCGGTGGGAGGTCCCGGCGAGCGTCTTGAAGGTGGGCATCGGTTCCCTACGACTGTAATTCGGCGGGGCTCGGTGATGCTTTCGCGACGATGGCGCGGATCGCCTGGTTGGAAGCTTCGTCGGGGGACTCGGAGATCACGGTGGCGGGTCGGCTGAAGCTCGCGAGGGCCTCCGCGAGCGGCTCGGCGCGCAGGGTGCCCTCGCCGTAGCGCAGATGCGCCTTCTCGTTTCGATTCGCATAGCTGACGTCGGAGAAGTGCATGTGGAACGGCGCGCCGGGCGCCAGCGCGCGGTCGACCGCCTCGAGTGCCGCGGCGAAGCGCGCCACGGTCGTCATACCGCCGTCGCTCGTCGCGTGCATGTGCGCGAAGTCGGGGACCGGCCGCACCCAGTCGAGCCGCCGGGAGATCGCGAGCACATCGTCGAGGCTGCCGAGCTCCTGAACGCGTCCCATGACTTCGATCCCGAGCGGGACGAGACGGTCTTTCGCGGCGAGCCGGTCGCGAAGCTCACCGAGCTGCGCGACGACCGCGTCGATCGCCGCTTCGCGCGGACGACCGAGCAGAAAACCCGGATGCATCACGATCGGTTCGGCGCCGCACGCGCGCGCCAGGCCGGCGGTGTGATCGAGCATCCCGACCGCCATCTGACGTTTGCGGCCTCGCGCGTCGGCATGCCCGAGAAATGCCGCGAGCGGCGCATGGACCGAAAGGCGGATGTCTGCACCCCGTGCGAGGTCGCCGAGGCGCGCGGCGAACTCCCGGTCCATCCAGAAGCCGTCGGCGAGGTCGATCTCGCAAGCGTCGTAGCCTCCTGCCACGAGCAGCTCGATCGCGGCTTCCGGACTCTCCCGCGAGGGCAGTCCCCCCGGGCCGACGCGCACGCGTGCCATCAAGGGCATGGTGCCCCAGCCGCGCCGACGGCTCTCGCAGCCGGCGCCGCCTGATCCGCGACGGATGCTCATACGCATTACCGGCACGAACGCATTCGCTCCGGAGCTCGTCGATCAGCACCGCCAGATCGCGCAGATCGTCGCGCGAGAAAGCGCGGAGACGCTCGTCGGACGGGCCGCCGGGTTCCGCGTCGAGCTCATGCGACGTCTCATCCGGCCGGTCGCGGCGCAGCTGGCTTCTCGCTTCGTCAGCTACGACCGCGCGCTCGGCGACGCCGGGATGTGGAACGGCTCGTCGTGGATCGTCGACGAGGCGACGGGCGGGCTGGTCGTCGAAGGCCGCGACCGCGTGCCCGACTCCGGCCCTCTGCTCATCGTCGCGAATCACCCCGGGCTCTCCGACGCCGTCGCGATCCTCGCCGCGCTCGGTCGCGACGATGCCTGGATCGTGACGGCGAGCTATCCGTTCCTGCGCGCGATGCGCCTCGCCAGCCGGCGCTTCCTCTTCGTCTCGGACGACCGCGCCGATCGACTCTCCGCCTTTCGCGGCATCGTGGCGCGCCTGCGCGACGGCGACACGGTGCTTGTCTTTCCGGCCGGCGGGCTCGAGATCGACCCGAGTCTCTCCCGATCCGATGCGGTCGCGTCGCTCGGCGGATGGTCGCGCAGCATCGAGCTGCTCGCCCGGGTCGCAGCCGGCACGCACGTCGTGCCGACTGCGATACGCGGCGTCGTGGCGCGGTCGGCCTTCGATCACCCGATGGCGAAGCGTCGCAGCTCGCTGAAAGAGCGTCAGCGGATGGCAGCGCTGCTTCAACTGGCGCTCCCGGGACGCCCGACGAATCGCGTGGCCATCACGTTCGGGAGCGCGATCGCGGGCGACAGCCTGAATCTCCACGCAGCGGTGATCGAGGTGATGCGCGCCCTCATCGGGTCCGCGTGAGGATCATCCTCGCGACCCTTGTCGCGCTCGTGGTGGCCGTGCCGCTGGACCTCGCGATCGAGGCGTTCGCGCGTCAGGCGTTCTCCGTCCCGCCGGAGTTCCCACCGTTCCAGGGGACGGTCGGGCCGTACACGGCCGGCGGCGTGATCCTCGCCGCCGTGACGTTCGCGGTCGTGCGGCGCTTGTTTCGGGACGCCGGCCGGATCTACGTGCGACTTGCGATCGTTGCGCTCCTGCTCTCGTGGGTCCCCGACGTCGCGCTGCTCTTCATCAAGGAGCCGGGCGCCACGATTCCGGGAGTCGTCGCGCTCATGACGATGCACGGCGTCACCGCCGCGATCGTCGTGTTCTGCCTTCTCCGGATCGCGGCTCGCGCTCCAGCGTGATCTCGACCGCCTCCGCGGCCGCTTCGAGGCCGGCGGGCTCGGGTTTGGTCACTTTCACCTGCACCACACCGACCTCTCCGAACCGCTGGAGGACGGCTCTCGCGACGTCCGCGGTCATCCTCTCGACGAGCACGCGCGACGTTCGCGCCACCTCCTCGCGCACGCAGAGCGCAAGCTGCGCGATGTCCAGCGCCGCCTCGAGGTCGTCCTTCGCGACCGCATCCGCGACGTCGACGCCGACCGCGACATCGACCAAATAGTCATGCGCCTGCTGCCGGTCCGTGGCAGTCGGTCCCTGCCTTCCGCGACACCGGAGGCCCGTTATGACGATCCGCCCGGGCATTTCGCTCATGATCGGGCCCGAACCTCAGGGCATGGCACACAAGTAGCATCGGACATGGGCGGATGAAGAGCATCTCAGCACCCGCGCGCGCGGACGCCGCGCTTCCCACACGATGGGGCGACTTCCGCGTGACCGTGTTCCGCTTCGGCGAGACCGAGGTGGTCGCGCTCGCGCGCGGCGCGATCGCGACGGGCGAGCCGGTCCTCGTTCGGCTCCACTCCGAGTGCCTCACCGGCGACGTGCTCGGCTCGCTGCGCTGCGACTGCGGCGAGCAGCTGCGGACCGCTCTGGAGATGATCGGCCGAGCGGAGCGCGGGGTCCTCCTCTACCTGGATCACGAGGGTCGCGGGATCGGGCTCTTCGACAAAGTCCGTGCGTACGGGCTCCAGGACCGCGGGCGCGACACCGTCGACGCCAACGTCGAGCTCGGCCTTCCGATCGATGCGCGCGACTACACCGCCGCCGCCGAAGCGCTGCACGAGCTCGGCGTCGGTGCGGTGCGCCTCATCACGAACAACCCCGAAAAGATCCTGGGGCTCGAGGCGAACGGCATCGAGGTGATCGAACGCGTCCCCCTCGAGACGCTGCCGAACGAGATCAACGCGCCGTACCTGCGGACGAAGGCATCTCGCATGGGACACCTGCTCGATGGCCTGCCCGATCCGCGTCGTCTGGAATCGGCTGCGATCCCCGTCGACCGTCCGTTCGTCACGGTCCACTACGCGCAGACGCTCGACGGACGCATCGCGTCGCGTACCGGTGACGCGCGGTGGGTGAGCGGCGAACGAACGCTCCGGCTCGCGCACGAGCTTCGCGCCGCGCACGACGCGGTGCTCGTCGGCATCGGGACCGTGCTCGCCGACGATCCAAAGCTCACGGTGCGGCTCGTACCCGGGACATCCCCGGTCCGCATCGTCGTCGATAGCCGGCTGCGCACGTCGCCCGACGCGAGCATGCTCGCCGATGGCGCGCGCACGATCGTCGCCGCGACCACGGCGGCGCCGGAGGAGCGCGCCGCCGTCCTGCGGAAGCGCGGGGCCGAGGTGGTGCGCGCGAAGGCGGACGCCGAGGGACGGGTCGACCTGCGCGACCTGCTGCGGCGCCTGCGGGCCGACGGCATCCGCACCGTGCTCGTCGAGGGCGGCCGCGGGATCATCACCGCGCTCCTGCGCGACCGTCTCGTCGACCGGCTCACCGTCGCCATCGCGCCGAAGGTGATCGGCGAGGGCATCGCCGCCGTCGGCGACCTCCACATCGATCGCCTGCGCGACGCCGTGACCTTCGAGCGCTCGGGGTTCGTCGCGTACGGCGGCGATGTCGTCTTCTACGGCGAGCCCGTCCGGTCGGACTGAGGATGGCCGCGGCCGTCTGGTTCCCGCGCGCGCGGTCCGTCGAGCTGCGCACGGAGCCGGTCGCGGATCCGGGCACGGGCGAGATCCGTGTGCGAGCGACGTTGTCGGCGATCTCGCACGGCACCGAGATGCTCGTGTACCGCGGCGAGGTCGACGCGCGTCTCGCGCTGGACCTGCCGACGCTCAGCGGCGGCTACGGCTTCCCTCTGAAGTACGGCTACGCGAGCGTCGGCCGCGCCGTCGCGGTCGGCCGCGACGTCCACGGCGTGCGTGAAGGGGATCTCGTCTTCGCTCTGCATCCGCACCAGGACGAGTACCTCGTGCCGGAGTCGCTCGCGCGTGCGCTGCCGGCCGGTGTGACGCCCGAGGAGGGCGTCTTCCTCGCGAACCTCGAGACCGCGATCAACGTCGTGCTCGACGCGAAGCCGCGGCTCGGCGAGGTCGTCGCGGTGTTCGGCCAGGGCGTGGTCGGCCTGCTCGTCACGCAGCTGCTGCGCCGCTCCGGCGCGCGGGTCATCGCGTTCGAGCCGTCGGCGCTCCGGCGCTCCTTCGCCGAGCGGTGCGGCGCCGAGGCCGCTGTCGCGCCCGGCAACGTGGAGGCGGTCCGTCGCGTGAGCGCGGGACGTGGCGCGGACCTCGCCATCGACGCGAGCGGAAGTCCAGACGCGCTCCAGCAGGCGATCGACGTGGTCGCCCCGGAAGGCACCGTGGTCGTCTGCTCGTGGTACGGCGAGAAGCCGGTGCCTCTGGAGCTCGGCGGACGTTTCCACCGCGGCCGCCTGCGGATCACGAGCTCGCAGGTCGGGCGGATCGATCCGGCGCTCGCGCCGCGCTGGGATCGCGACCGGCGGCTCGAGCTTGCGACCGGGCTCCTCCGCGAGCTCACGCTCACGGAGCTCATCACGCACCGGTTCCCCTTCGCGAAGGCGGCCGAGGCCTACGCGCTCCTCGACGACCGTGCGGCCGAGACCGTCCAGGTGGTGCTCGACTACGCCTGACGTCGCGCTCGTCACGGCGGGGGACCCCGCGCGGCGGACCGGCGGCAATCTCTACAACCGGCACATGCTCGCCGCGATGCGACGCGCCGGGATCCGCGTTGGGACGGTGGTGCTCCGCGATCGCCGTGCTGCGCTCGGCCTCCGCGCGCTCGATGCCCGAGTCGTGGTCGTCGACACGATCGCGGCGAACCTTGCCGCTCCGGAGCTCGGAGGTCTGCGCGCGCGCGGGTCGCGTGTCATCGCGCTGGCCCACATGTGGCACGGCGCGCTCCTTCTCGCGCGTCGCGCGGACGGCGTCATCGCGGTGAGCGGATCTCTCGCGGAGGAGCTGGTGGCTGCCGGAGTCGAGCGCCGCCGGGTCGTCGTCGTGAGACCCGGCCGAGACCCACTGACACGGCGCGCCTCAGCCAGGCGGAGCGGCTCCGTCCTCTGCGTCGCGAACTGGATCCCGACGAAAGGTATCCACACGCTGATCGCCGCCGTGGCGCGCGTTCCGGAGGTCACGCTCGAGCTCGTGGGCGACGCGCCCGATCCCGTGTACGCCTCGCGCCTTCGCGACCTGATCGGGGCGCGCGGCGTCGCGTCGCGTGTGCGGGCGTACGGATCGCTGAGCCGCGCCGCGCTCGAGCGCCGTTACGCCGCCGCGTCGATCTTCGCGCTGCCCTCGGTGCGCGAGGGCTATCCGATCGTCGTGGTCGAGGCGCTTGCGCACGGGCTGCCGGTGATCGGCTGCGACATCGCCGGTGTTCGCGAGGTCACGGACGGCGCCGCGATCCTCGTGCCGCCGGGCCGGATCGGGCCGCTCGCGGCCGCGCTCCGGAGTCTCGCCTCCGACGACCGCTCGCGCGAGCACCTCGCACGACGGGCACGCCGTCGCGCGCGAACCCTAGCAACGTGGACAGAGAGCGGACGGGACTTCGTTCGTGCGGTGCGGGCGCGCTAGCCTTTGACCGCGCTGCTCGCCGCGCTTCGAATGAAGTACTTCTGGAAGAAAATCACCAGCAGGATGATCGGCAGCGCGTTGAACATCGCGCCCGCCAGCACCCAGTGCCAGTTCACACCGAAAAGCCCCTGGAACGACGCGAGGCCGAGTGGCAGCGTGAGGTGCTCCGGTGACCGAACCACGATGAGCGGCCACTGGAAGGCGTTCCACGACGCCTGGAAGCGGAGGATCGCGAGCGCGGCGAGCGCGGGATAGGCGTTCGGCAAGATGATCTGCCGGAACGTGCGGAAGGTTCCCGCGCCGTCGATCGACGCGGCTTCCTCGAGCTCTTTGGGCAGCGACTTGAAGAACTGCGTCATGAAGAAGACGCCGAACACCTCGGCGAGGTCGGGCAGCGCTATCCCCATGAGGTTGTCGACGAGACCGACCTGGTTGAGGATGAGGAACTTCGGTACCCACAGCACCTGACCGGGGACCATGATGCTGCCGAGGATCGCGAGGAAGAGCACGGTCGCCCCGGGGAAGCGCAGCCGCGCGAACGCGTACCCCGCGAGCGAGCAGATGGCGATGTAGATGACGAGATGGAACGCCGCGAGGAACAGGCTGTTGCCGATCCACTGCGGGAAGAAGCGCGAGTTCGTCCACACGTCGACGTAGTTTTCCCAGTGGAGCGCCGAGGGGATGATCGCCGGCGGCCAGTCGAGGATCTCGCTCTTCGTCTTGAACGATCCGGAGACGGTGAGGATGAAGGGCATGAGCGCGAGGATCGTGATGATCACGGCGATCGTGAGGAATACCACGCGCGAAAAACGCAGGCGGAACGGCCGGCGCGGGACGGAAACGGCGGTGACGGTCGCGGCCCGTGTCGCCATCTCTAGTAGTCCGGCCTCACGTCGAGGAATCGACGCTGTACCAGGGAGACCACGAAGATCCCGATGAAGAGGATCACCCCGAGCGCGCTCGCGTAGCCCATCTGCAGATCGCGGAAGCCTTCCTTCCAGAGCAGATACGTCACCGTCAGCGTGGCCTCGTTCGGGCCGCCGTTCGTCGCGATCTTCACCTGGTCGTAGAGCTGGAAGCAGCCGATCGTTCCGAGCAGGACGACGAGGAAGATCGCCGGGCGGAGCAGCGGGATCGTGATCTGGAAGAACTGGCGGATCGGCCCCGCGCCGTCGAGGTGCGCCGCCTCATAGATCGGGCCGGGAATGTCCTGGATCGCGGCGAGAAAGATGAGCATGAAGGTCGCCGCGGTCGCCCAAATGTTCATGAACATGATCGTCGGCAGCGCCGTCGCCTCCTCACCGAGCCAGTTGATCCGCACGTTCAGGCCGAGGAAATTCAGCGCCGCGTTGATGAAGCCGTCGGGTAGGAAGAGCCACATGAAGATGAGCGTCGTGACAACGGACGATGCGACGCACGGCAGGTACCACGCGATCCGGAAGAAGCGGCGGAACGGCAGCTTCTGATCGAGGATCGCGGCCATGACGAGCGCGACGAACGTCTGAGCGGGTACGACGACGGCGGTGTACGTGGCGACGTTCCGTAGCGCATGCAGGAACGACTCGTCCTGGAACGCCCTTTCGTAGTTCTTCAGCCCGACGACGACGGGGTCGGAAAGGAGGTCGTAGTCGGTGAAGGAGAAGTACACGGCGAGGACGACGGCTCCGGCGATGAAGACGAGCGGAAAGATCGCGTAGGGCGCGATGAAGAGATACGCGGTGACCCACTCACGCCAATGACGGAAACGAGAGGGGCGGCGGGCTGCCGCCCCTCTCGCGAGTACCGCCATTCGTTACTGCAGTAGCGGCTTGATCGTGGTCGCGAGCTTGTCGAGCGCGTCCTTCACGCTCGACTTCTTGAGCATGATCGACTCCAGCGCCTTGTTGATCTCGTCATTCACCTTGCCGGTGTTCGCGCTGGCGTAGTTGAACGGCTTGCCATACGGCGCGCCGTCGAAGATCGCCTTCGAGTTCGGGTTCGTGATCTCGGACGCGAGCGACTGCTGCGTCGGGAGAGCGAATCCGGCCTTCAGGATCTTTGACTGGTTCTCCTTGCCCGTCAGGTACTTCACGAGTGCGAACGCCGCGTCGGGGTTCTTCGTCTTCGCGGAGACGGAGTACGACACCGTGAAGATGAGGTTCGACTTGCCGGCAGAGCCCTTCGGCATCTGCACGACGCCGTAGTTCACGTTCTTGAAGTTGTTGTTGAGGTCGGCGGGAAGCCAGCCACCCTCGAAGACCATAGCGGCCTTGCCCTTCTCGAACGCTTCGCCGGCCCAGCCCATGCCGAGCTCGGACGGAAGCTTCGAGGTCCCATCCTTCGCCTCAAAGCCCGTGTAGAAGTCAACGGCTGCCTGACCTTTGTCGTTGTTGATGTTCGCGAGGTCGCCGCCGGCCTGCCACAGGAACGGAACGAAACGCGCGGCGTCGGCAGGAAGGCTGAGCCCCACGACACTCCCGCTGGTGAGCTTCTTCGCCGCGTCCTTCAGCTGATCCCAGGTCCAGTCGTTCGTCGGCTCCGCCACGCCAGCGGCCTTGAAGAGATCCTTGTTGTACACCAGGCCGAGCGTGTTGAAGTCCTTCGGTATCCCGTAGACCTTGCCGTTGTACGTGAAGGCGTTCAGCAGCGACGAAACGTAATCGCTCTTCTGGACACCGTTCTTCGACATGTAGTCGTCGAGCGCGAGGAGCTTGCCCGTCTTCATGACACTGTCGACCCAGAAGATGTCGGCGTAGAAGACGTCGGCCTCGGTGCCGGCCGCGAGATTCGTCTTCAGGACCGTCTCGTAGTCCTGCGCGATCGGCTCCCACTTCACCTTGACGTTCGGGTTTGCCTGCATGAAGGCGTTGATCGAGTCGGTGAGCAACGCATCCTCGGTCGGACTCGAGGACCAACCGGAGATGCGCACGTCGCCCGACAGCGGACCTACGGAGCCGCTCGGCGTCCCGCTGGTTCCGGGGCCGCCGCAAGCGGTGATGACGAGAACGCCGAGAGCCAGCATACCGAGCCACGCATTGCGGATGCGCATGGGTTTTGTTCCTCCTCCCCTGGGTTCGGCCAAATCGTACTGCTGGCATGGTCAGCGCTCGATGACGGAGATGCCGCTTGCTTGCATGTCGTCAATCGCCGCACGGCCTCTTCGGCGAACGATCCGGACATCGAGCGCGCCGCGTCCGATGGCCATCCCGATGGCCTCGAACCGGTCGATCCCGTCTGGTAGGAGAGGGTCGACCGTTACCACCGAACCGTCCGCCGAAACCTCGACCCCGAGGATCGTGCGCACGCAGAGGAAGACCGCAGCGGCGGACCAGGCCTGGGGTACGCACGCGACGGGGTATTGCGTCGGGGCGATCCCGCGGCGCTTGGGCTGGCCGCCGAAGAGCTCGGGGATGCGGCGATCGTCGAACGCCGCGGCCGTCGCGATCATCTCGGCGATCGTTCGCGCGGCGGATGCCTTGTCGCCGTAGCGGGCCATGCCCGCCGCGGCGATGGCGGTGTCGTGCGGCCAGACCGCGCCGTTCTGGTAGCTCACCGGGTCGTAGTGCTTCGAGCGCGAGCTGCGGGTCCGGATACCCCAGCCGCTCGCCAGGTCCGGCCGTCGCAGCCGCCTCGCCGTGGCGCGGCCGTGCGAAGGCGACGCGGCGCCCGCCCACAGCACGTGCCCGGGGTTCGACACGATGTCCGGGATGAGGCGCTTGTGCCGATCGAGACCCTGTGCGTAGAAGGAGTGCCGGGGCATCCAGAACTCGCGCTCGAACTTCGCGCGGATGATCTCCGCGCGCCGCGCCAACGCCCCGCTCCACACCCGATCGCGCGGCGCGACGACCTCAGCGAGCGAGCGCAGCGCGGCGAAGGCGTACGCCTGCACCTCCACCGCCGCGATCGGACCCAGAGGGCGCCGGCCGTTCGCGTCGAGGAAGCTCTCGCCCGAGTCTTTCCAGACCTGGTTCTCGATGCCGGTCGGCGACTTGCGCTCGAATTCGATGAACAGATCGCCGTCCATGTCGCCGCGTTTCTCCATCCACTCGAGCGCCGCGCGGATATTCGGCTCGAACTCGCCGATGAGGTCGCGTTCGGGCAGCCAGCGCGCGGCCTCCGCGGCGAGCCAGACGAAGAGCGGCGTCGCGTCGACCGACCCGTAGTAGGGCGATCCAAAAGCGCCGCCGGTGCGCACGATCTCGCCCTGCCGGATCTCGTGCGCGATGCGGCCGGGCTCCTCGTCCCGCGCGGGTACGTCGCGCGTGCCCTGATATCTCGAGAGAAGACGAAGCACCGCGGGCACGAGGTCGCGACGGAGCGGGAGCGTCATGAGCGCGCTCGTGATGGAGTCGCGTCCGAACGGCGCCACGAACCAGGGGATGCCGCCGACCGGGAAGTAGCCGTCCTCGGTCCGGTCCGACAGCAGGAAGAGGTCGAGGGAGCTCCGCTCGATCCACGCATCGAGGTCCGGCGAATCGCTCGCAAACCGGGTCGCGGTCCGCCGCCAGAGATCCCAGTCGCGGTCGGCGACCACCGGCGACGGCAGGGTCGAGCGCGCCCGGATGTCGATCTCGAGCGGCCGCCGCTCGCCCGGTGGCACGGTGATGCGAACGGCGCCGGTCGCCGGCGTGCGTTCGGTTCGCCACGTGTCGACCGGCGCGACGACCTCGGTGGACTGCCGGACGCCGTCGACCGCGGTGTAGCGGAGCTCGAGGCGATGACCCGCGGCGGTCGCCGGATGTAGCCGGCCTTTGGTGATCCGGTGCGTCCGTCGGACCTCGAAGAGATCGCGGAAGTCCGCCGCGACGTCTACGTCGGCGTCGAACGTCGCCTCGTTCGAGCCGACGTTCTCGATGGTCCAGCGGTCGGCGATCGCGTTGTCGATCACGAAGCGCCGCGCGATCCGGAGATCGCCGAGCGCGTAGCGGAGCACCGCGCCGTCGGGAAGGATCTCGGCCGAGCGCAGCCGCAGGGCCCCATCCCGCGGCCGGACCTGGTAGGTCGAAATGTGGCGCGTGTCCCACGCGTATACCCCTGCACCGCGCCGCGATGGCCCGCGGATGTCCGCCCCGTGGCTCGCGACATAGACGATTCCCGTCCCTTTCAGGGAGAGGACCCGCCGTTTGGGGGCGTTCATCCGCCGGTCAGTGTCGGGCTTGGCCGGACGAGGGCGGTGATGGCCCGGCCTTTGCACGTCGGCCAGGCGGGCGAGCGGGCTCTTTCTTATCTTCGGGCGCTAGTTTGCGAAGGAGACGGTGACGAAGGGCAACCGCATCCGGCTCGGTCTTGTCGCGGGCCTCGCCGCCGCGATCCTGCTCACATCGTGCGGCGGAGCGGGCGCCAACGGCACGGTCTGCCCGGCGCCGACGCTGGAGCCCCTCACGACGCCGGCCGCGGCGGGCGGGCCGATCACGTACGGCTTCCTCATCGACCGCGCCTACACCGGCGATGCGAAGCGCTCGCCCTCATATCCCTGGCCGCAGCTTCCGATGACCGCGCTGAACACCGTGGCCGGCGCGCTCACGAAGCTCGACCTCCGGCCGGGCGACTCGGTGTTCGGCACCTGGATCAGCCACAACTCCAACGACATGCGTGAGATCTATCTGCCGTTGACGCAGGTTCCGAAGTCGTCGACTGCGGAGTACCCGACGGCGCCGACACCCCCGAAGGCGCCTCTGAACCAGCTCGAATGCAACGACTACGCGGCGAAGGTCCGTACCTACAACACGGCCGCGAAGGACTGGCAGGCGAAGGTGAACGACATCGCGCAGCGGAGCGCGGCCGACGACGCGGCGGCTGTCGCATCGTTCATCGAGCGGACGCAGGCCGCGATAGGGACCGTCGCGCCCGTACAGGACCCCGTCGGGACCGACATCTACGGGAGCCTCGCGGTCGCGGGCGGCGTGTTCGGCGCGAATCCCGGAAAGCACAAGCTCGTTCTCTTCTCGGACATGACCGACACGATCGGCAACCCGGTCCGTCCGGATCTCGCGCAGAGCGACATCGTCGTCGGTCTCTATCACCGCGACGACCCAAGCGATCAGGGCAAGGGTCAGCGGGATTGGGAGAGCACGTTCAAGACACTGAATGCGCGAACGCCGGTGTTCCTGCCGTGGGCCGCGACGACCGTCGACAAGATCGTCGAGCAGCTCCGGGCATCGGGCCGATGAACGAGATCGTCGCCGCCCTCGAGGCGCTTCGCCCGATCCTCGAGCGCTGGTACCTGCTCCTGTTCGCGGTCGTCCTGATCACACTGCTGGGAATCCCGGCGCGCGTACTGGTGAGCTCGGTCGCCGCGCTTCTGCGCGTTCCGGCGAGCTTCACGCGCTCCGAGATCGATCCGGCGCTGCGGCGCGCTACGCCGACCGCGCCGTACCGGCTCCTGCGTAACCTCCGTGATTACTTCCGTCCGGTGCTCGACCGTCCCGCGCGCGCTCTTGCGCGCGCCGCCGGCGGCCTCTTCGAGACCGCGCGCAGCGCCGCGAGCTGGCCGGTCGCAGCGATCACCGACGCGATCGTTGGTCTGATCAGCCCACTCGTCGACCAGGCCGCTACCCACGCCGAGAACGGCAGCGCGCGTCTCGGCTCGCAGGCGGGCTCGGCCGCGAACGCGCTGCGCGGTAACTCGAACCAGTGGCCGGGCTGGCGCGTGATCGGCGGACTCCTGTTCTTCTTTGGCCTCCTGCTGTTCCTCTACGCCGACGCTGCGCTGTCGATCGCGAGCCACGAGAAGGCGATCGGCGCGACGGTCACGTTCCTGCCGGAGATCTTCCGCGAGATCACCGTCGCGTACGCCATCGCGTCCTTCGTCGGCGCGCTCATGCTCGGGCTGGTCTTCTTCGACCTCATCGGCATGACGCACCTCGGCCCGTGGGACGACCTTGCCCCGGGACCGCGGCGCTGGCTCACGCGGACCGCGCTCGGCCTCGCCCTGGCGTTCCTGCTGCTGTCCCTGTTCCTCGCGCTGTGGCGGTCGTCGGTCATCGTGACCGACTTCATCCCGGCCGACCTCGCGAACAAGTTCGAGGGCATCGCTCTCACATTTCCGATCCCGCTCATGCTGATCGCGACCGCGCTCATCGCGTGGGGCGCGATCGCCATGCCGTGGCTCGTCTGGATCGTGGTCGTCGGCGCGCTCGCGCTCGTCATGCTCATCGTCGCGCTCGTGCTGCGCGCGATCAGCCGCGCGCTGCCGCCACTCGCCGTCCTGCTCGGCGGTGTGCTGCGGGTTCTCGGCGTCGTCGGACTCGTCCTACTGATAGGAGCGGTCGCCCTGGCCCTTGGCGGGTACTTTCTGCTCGCGGTCGCCGCGGTCGGTGTCGTCTTCTCCGCCGCGTTCGCCGGTCTCGCGCTGTGGGCGGTCGCGTGGCTCCTCGCGCAAGCGATTGTGTACGTGTTCCGGCTGATCGCGAAGATCGCCGACGCGCTCGAGGCGGTCCTTCAGCGGCTCATCGACGCGTTCATGTATCCGGGACGCGTGACCTGGAACTGGATCGCGAGCTTCGATCGCGCGCGTGCCGCGCATCTGCAGCCGATCCGTCCGATCGACACGCGCCCGCTGCGTCTCGCTTCAGGAGACCATCCCGCGATCGAGGAGGTCGCGCGCTAAGACATCAAGGACTGTGACGGCCGACGAAGTTGCGCGTCGGTAGCGTTTTCGAGCGCGAGATTTCGAACGCGTCGCGACATCTAGGACATGAGTACTTAGGACCTTGCCGCGACATGCGCGGCCTCCGTAGCGTCGGCGGTCCTGCACATGCGTTGGGTTCTCGCGATCCCTCTCGCTCTCGCCTTCGCCCTCGCCGCGGCGTCGCCGGCGCTCGCGGCGCCTCCCCCGTATTACCCGCCGATCACCTACATCCCGGCTGCGCGGGCGAACTACGACGTGGGCCGAACAGCTCCCATCGTCGCGATCGTCATCCACGAGACCGACGGCTCGTACACCTCGGCGGTGAACTGGTTCCAGAACCCGCGCGCGCAGGTGAGCGCGCACTACCTCGTGCGCGCCTACGGCGGAGGCATCATCCAGTTCGTCGCCGAGTCCGACACGGCCTACCACGCGCGCGTCGCGAATCCCTGGAGCATCGGTATCGAGCACGAGTTCGATCCGAGGCACGCGATCTGGCACACCGACGCGCAGTACCGCGCATCGGCGTTGCTCGTGTGCGCGATCGCGCGCCGCTACGGCATCCCGGTCGACCGA
The DNA here is from genome assembly GCA_036555955.1 of Candidatus Limnocylindria bacterium. Lineage (GTDB taxonomy): Bacteria > Chloroflexota > Limnocylindria > P2-11E > P2-11E > 3-1-20CM-2-70-9. The sequence goes on from DATBKH010000179.1 coordinate 15,573, forward strand.
TCGCACATCATCGGTCACAACGAGGTGCCTGGGACCGATCACAGCGATCCGGGTCCGACGTGGAACTGGAACTACTACATGTCGCTGGTGCGGAATTGCTCGCAGCCCCAGCGGGCGCAAGCTCCCGCGCGGCTCAGCCTCCGGACGATCGAGGGGAAGGGCTTCGCGCCCACGGCCGGCCTGCAGCCAGAGAACGTGAGCGATGAGGTCGCACTCCTGCAGTGGGACCTCGCGTTCCTCCGCTTCATCGACGCCGACGAGGTCGCGGGCGGCGGTCACCGCTTCGGCCCGCTCACGCTCGCCGCGGTGACGGCGTTCCAGCAGTCGAGTGGTCTCCCCGCCGACGGCGCATACGGCCAGGCGACCGCGGCCGCGCTCGCGCAATCGGTGCTGTCACACGAGCTCGGTGTTCCCGGGAAGGACCTCGAGCCCGAAACGGAGTCCGAGGATGTGTCGGCGCTCCAGACGGCGCTGCAGAAGCTCGGCTACATGGACCTCGTCACCGGTTACTACGGAGAGGTGACCTCGGACGCGGTCGCGGCCTTCCAGAAGGACAACGGGATCGACGCGAACGGCGCGTACGGTCCGGTGACGCGTATGGCGCTGGCGACCCGGCTGCTCCCTCCGCAGGTGCTCGACGCGGTGGAGGAAGTGGTGTGGACCGCGTCGCAGTGCTCGGGGACCGCCGAGCTCGTTCCTTAGCTCGCGAGGAGGTCCTTCACGAGGTCCCGTTCCTTCTCGAGCTCGGCGACCGTGGCCGCGACCTTCGCCTTCGCGAACCCATCGAGCGTGACGTTGGGCACGATCTGCCAGCCGCCGTCACCCTTCGAGTGGAGTGGGAAGCTCGACACCAGTCCCTTGGGTACGCCGTAGCTGCCGTCGCTCACGATCGCCGCCGAGAAGCAGTCGCCCTTCGGGGTCGGCGTGACGAGCGAGCGCACGTGATCGACGAGCGCCTGCGCCGCTGAGAACGCGCTCGACGCGCCTCGCGCCGCGATCACGGCCGCGCCGCGCTGCTGCACCTGGGGGATGAACTCCGTCTCCAGCCACGTGCGGTCGACGGCCTGATCCGCGGGCTTGCCGTTGACCTCGGCATTGGTGAAGTCCGGATAGAGCGTCGCCGAATGGTTGCCCCAGATCGCGAGCTTCTTCACGTCCGTCACGCGGGCGCCCGCCTTCGCGGCGAGGAGCGAGCGAGCGCGGTTGTGATCGAGCCGCGTCATCGCGCTCCAGCGGTCGTCGGGGATGCTGGGCGCGTTCGCGCGCGCGATCAAGCAGTTCGTGTTGCACGGATTGCCCACCACTACGACATGCACATTCCGCGAGGCGTGCTGTGCGATGGCCTTGCCCTCGTCGACGAAGATGGGACCGTTCTTGCGGATCAGGTCGCCGCGCTCCATGCCTGGTCCGCGCGGCACCGAGCCGACGAGAAGGACCCAGTCGGCGTTCTTGTGCGTCTCGGCGCGGTCGGCGCTCGCGGACACCCGCGCGAGCAGCGGGAAGGCGCAGTCCTCGAGCTCCATGAGGGTTCCCTTCGCCTTCTCGATGACGGGCGGGATGTCCGAAAGACGGAGGTCGACGCTGGTGTCGGGTCCGAACATCTCGCCCGCCGCGATGCGGGGCAAGAGCGCATAGGCGACCTGTCCTGTGGCGCCGGTGACGACGACGCGAACGACGCTCATGCGTGCTCGTCCGCGCCGCCGTACACGGCTTCGGCCTCGATCTCGACGAGGATGTTCGGATCGATGAAGTCGACCTTGACGATGGTCATCGCCGGCCGGATATCCCGGAAGACCTCGCCGTGCACGACAGCCACGTTTTGGATGTCCGCGGGGTTGCGCACGTACACCCGGGTCATGATCACATCGCCGAGGGTGCAGTCGAGCTCCGCCAGCGCTTCCTTCATGGTCGCGATCGCGGCGCGCATCTGTTCGACGACATCGTCCGACACGACCGCGCCATCGGGGCCGATCCCGGCGGTGCCGGCGACCCTGACGATGGTGTTGTGGCGGACCGCGCGGGAGAAGCCGAACTGGAATTCGCCACGGCTTCCCGTCGTGTGCAGAAAACGGCCGGGGGTGTTTGGATCTTCCGTCGGCACTAGCTCCCCATCCTCCTGATCACGGCGTCGGCGAACTCCTTTGTGCCGACGGCCGTCGAGTCGTCGCGGTCCGCTTTGAGGTCGTAGGTGACTTCCTTGCCTTCGGCGACGACCTCGGCGATCGCCCGTTCGAGAGAGTCTCCCGCGGCTCGCTCGCCGATGTGCCGCAGCATGAGAACCCCTGCGAGCATTAACGCCATCGGGTTCACTTTGTTAAGGCCGGCGTATTTCGGCGCGCTGCCGTGGATCGCCTCGAACATCGCGACCCCGCCTTCTCCGATGTTCGCTCCGGGGGCGACCCCGAGACCGCCGACCAAGCCTGCGACGAGGTCGCTGACGATGTCGCCGTACAGGTTGGGAAGCACGAGGACGTCGTACATGTCCGGCTTCACGACGAGCTGCATGCACATGTTGTCG
>DATBKH010000180.1:0-3808 GCA_036555955.1 Candidatus Limnocylindria bacterium
CCCCGCTGAAGACCACGCGGCGTGCCTGTGGAAGCGTGAAGTACACGTAGCCGGTCGCCCATCCGAAGCCGAGCGTCGTCGAGCCGACGCCCATGCCGACCGCGCCGTAAGCGCCGTACGCGCGGCTGTGCGAATCGGCGCCAGGAATGAACTGACCCGGCAGCACGAGTCCCTGTTCGGGAAAGTAGAAATGGAAGATGCCGTCGCCCGGCGTCGCGTAGTACGGCTTCTCCAGCCCGTGCTGCTGCGCGAACGCGCGGCCGATCGCCGTCTGCCGCTCGTCGTCGGCGCGTCCCGTGAAGACGAAGTGATCGTTGGCAATGGCCGCCTGACGTGGATAGATCGTGTGGCCGCCGGTGATCTGGTTGAACGTGTGGATGGCGAACGGCGCGGTGCCATCGGAGGCGGGCAGCAGATCGGCGTAGACGCGCAGCGTCGCGCCCGGCCGGACGTCGGCATCTTTGTCCACGCGGTGCGCCCAGAGGATCTGCTCGGTCGAGGTGAGCGCGCGCGCGGTCGCCGGATCCGGCCAGCGCACCTCGGGCACGCGGCGCACCGACTCCGCGAACTCGCGCCGTCCGATCTTGATGATGCCGCCCGACCGCCGGATCTCCTCTTCCTGCGGCGACAGCGCGGCGGGTTCGTACGTCTTGCCGCGGGTCTCGTTGACGAGGCGCCGCGTCGCCGGATCGAACACGAACGCGTCGCCCTCCTGCGCTTCGTCGACGGCGGCGCGGCTCTGGATGACGTGCAGCCCGAGGTTCAGCGCGTTGCGCCGAAAGATGTCGCCCATCGCGGCACCGCACACGATCACCATCTCGCGCCCCGCTTCGTCCGCGACGCCCTGCAGGCCGGCCGGGCTCATCTCGCGGGAGCTGCCGATCGCGAAGCGGTCGCCCGCGATGACGAAGGTCTCGCCGCGGTGGACGCGCTCACGGAAATTGGGCATGAGATAGCGGAACGACCCCGCCTTCCAGCGCTCGTCGAGCGTGTCCAGGCTCTCCGACACGCAGTCGTCGGCCGGCGTGATCTGGTCGGTGTCGATGGCGTCGAGCTTCTTTCCCGGCACCTTCGGGTCCCAGAAGATGAGCGCTCGCCCGCGGATCTGCCGGCCCGCCGGTCCTTCGACGGTCCGCTCGGTCGCCCGGTCGCCGTCGATCCGCCCGCCCGGGATAAGCCGCGCGCGCTCCACCTGCTGCATCACTTCCATGGTGTCACGCCGCGCGCGGTGCTCGCGCCTGTGCCACGATGCGACCGATGTGCTGCGTCCTCGTGCTGCTCGCGTTCGTCGGACCGCGCGTGGTGCTCGTTCTGCTGTGGCTCTTCACGAACTACCTCGCGCGCGCGTACGACACGTTCCTCCTTCCGCTCCTCGGATTCCTCTTCTTGCCGTGGACGACGATCGCCTTTGCCATCGCCCAGAACGAGCTCGGCGGCCTCAACCTCCTCGGCATCATCGTCGTCGCGCTCGGGTTCCTCGCCGACATCGGTGTGCTCGGCGGAGGCGCGCGCCGCCGCTTCTAGCGCCGCCTACTTCCGTCGCCGCAGCACCGCGCGGTCGTGCGAGAAGTGGATGCGATCCGCGTTCAGGTCACGCAGCCGCCGCACGCTCGCGTCCGCCGGTCCGGCGGCGAACGTCCGCGCGTCCTGCGCCGCCTGCCCCACGATGAGCACGAGCCCGTCGCCGGCGCGGATGACCACGGACTGGTGCCCCTCGGTGTGGCCCGGCGTGGCGAGCACGCTGACGCCGTCGACGATCTCGCGATCGCCGTCCGACGTCTCGTAACGCGCACCGGGGAAGTCGACCCACTCGCGAACGGTGTGATCGGGCGTGCGTGCGAGCTCGAGCTCGCGCCGCTGCACGTGGATCGGCACGCCTGCGAACGCGCGGTTCTGGCCGCAGTGGTCGAAATGCAGATGCGTGTTCACGATGGCGAAGACGCTCGCCGCGTCGAGCTTCGCGGCGGATAGCGCCTCGCGCACGTCGCGGCTCCGCGGGCGGTAGCTCTCTTCGATCCACTCGTTCCCGGCGCCGATGCCGGTGTCGACGAGGACGAGCCCGCCCGGGTGACGGATCGCGAAGGCGAGGACCGGGCCGTCCTGTCCCGCGAGCGGGTGCGATGCCGGATACGTCACGTCGGCGAGGTGCAGCGGGACCACGTCGGCCGGCGTCATCACGGTTCCATCCTCTCAAGATGGCCGGTGACCGTGTCCTCCGCTACACAATCGCTCGGAAAGGCGCGGCCTGGGCATCTCACGATCGCGCGTGACGTTACGTTCTATCGGTATGGCCTCGCCTCGCCGCGCCTCCGGCCTGAACGTGTGGCTCGCGCTCGGGACCGTGTACGTCGTGTGGGGCTCGACGTATCTCGCGATCGCCATCGCGGTCCAGACGCTTCCGCCGCTGCTGTACGCGGGGATGCGGTTCCTCCTCGCCGGCATCGTCCTCACGACGTTTCTGGCGCTGCGACGCGCGGACCTGCGCGTCACGCGGCGCGAGCTCGGCGGCGCCGCGCTCGTGGGCATCCTGCTCCTGACGATCGCCAACGGCCTCGTCGTGCTCGCCGAGCGCACGGTGCCATCGGGTCTCGCCGCGCTCATCGTCGCGCTCATCCCGCTCGTGGTCGTCGTCATCCGCATGATCGCCGGCGAGCGCGTCGGTCGCGATCTCCTCGCCGGCGTGCTCATCGGGCTCATCGGCGTCGCCATTCTCGTCGTGCCGGGCGGCCTCGACGGCACGGTCGATCCGATCGGCGCGGGCATGCTCTGCATCGCGACGGTGTCGTGGGCACTCGGCTCGTTCCTCTCGCCGAAGCTGCCTGCGCCGCGCGATTCGCTCGTCGCCACCGCCTACCAGATGCTCGCGGGCGGCCTCACCCTGCTCGTCGTCGCTGTGGTGCACGGCGAGCTCGCGAACGTCGATCCGGCGACCTTCTCCATCCGGTCGATCGTCGCGTTCGCGTATCTCGTCACGTTCGGATCGCTCATCGCGTACACCGCTTACACGTGGCTGCTGCGGAACGCGCCGGTCTCGCTCGTCGCGACGTACGCCTTCGTGAATCCGGTCGTCGCGGTCGTCCTCGGCGCGCTCGTCCTGGCCGAGCCGATCACGCTGACGATCGTGGTCGGCGCCGCGGTGATCGTCGCGGCGGTCGCGTTCATCGTGTACCGGCAGAACGCGGCGCGCCGGAGCGAGCGCGTCGCGGCGCACGCCGCCGCGGCCGATTAGCTTTCGGCGAGCCTCCGCAGCTCGGCCTCGCTGAGGAGCCGGTCGCTCCCCTTCGCGGCGGCGAAGATGCGATCGACGCGCGCGCGGGTGGCCTCGATCCCTCGCGACTCGAGCCAGTACACGACGTTCGATTCGCCGCTCATCGGCCCGACCTCGATGCGCTGGTCGCGTCCGAGCACCGATGCCGGGACCGCGCTGTACACGCGGTCGGCGAGCGCGCGATCCCCCTTGCGCAGGGCCTTGATCACCGCGGCAGCGTGCACGCCGGTGCCGGTGCGGAAGGCGTCCGAGCCCATCGCGGGATAGTTCGGCGGGATCGCGATGCCGCAGTGCTCGGCCACGAGCGCGGTGTACTCGACGAGGGGGGTGAGGTCGCGATCGATGAGACCCCAGAGCTGAAGGTTCACGAGGAGCTGGTCCATCGAGGAGTTCCCCACGCGCTCGCCGATGCCGAGCGCGCATCCGTGCACGCGGTCGGCGAGCGCTGTCGCGGTCAGCGCGTTGATCGTGCCGAGCCCGCGGTCGTTGTGGCCGTGGAAGTCCACCTTCACGGCGCGCTCCCGCACGACGTCGTTGCGA
>DATBKH010000181.1:0-4467 GCA_036555955.1 Candidatus Limnocylindria bacterium
CGGCCGGCAAGGAGGCCAAGCTCAAGCCGCCCTACCGCTTCCTGCCGCACGTCATCGAGCCGTCGGCCGGGGCCGACCGCTTCGCGCTGGCGGTGCTCTGCGAGGCCTACGCCGAGGACGAGGTCGGCGGGGAGGCGCGCACGGTGCTGCGCTTCCACCCGCGCCTGGCCCCGATCAAGGCCGCCGTCTTCCCGCTGGTGAACAAGGACGGCATGCCCGAGGTGGCGCGCCGGATCTACGACGACCTGCGGCCCCGATTCGCCGTGTTCTACGACGACGGCGGCGCCATCGGCCGGCGCTACCGCCGGCAGGACGAGATCGGCACGCCGTTCTGCGTGACGGTCGATTTCGCATCGCTCGACGACGGCGCCGTGACCATCCGCGAGCGCGACTCGATGGCGCAGGACCGCGTCGCGATCGCCGAGCTCGTCCCGGCGCTGCAGGCGAAGCTCCGCGCCTGACCTCGCGGCCGCCGCGCAGACCGCGCTGGCCGTCTACTTCTTCACGACGGGCACGCGCACTCCGCTTCTCGCGCTCCTATCGCTCCGCCGCGCGCGGAATCTGGCTCCGATCGCGCTCGCCTACGCCGCGCTCGGCCTTTTCGCTCTGGTCGTCGGCGACCCAGCGGTGGCGCTCCTGGCGCTCGCGCCCGCGCCCCTGGTCGGCCCGGAGCTCGCGCGCATCGCCGGCGCGCGCTCGGAGACGGTCGGCGCGCTCCTCACGGGCACGACGGTCCTCTCGTTCGCGCTGCTGAACGCGGCCATCCCGGGTGTGACCGCGACCGTGAATCTGGGGCTCTTCGCCTTCGTGATCGGGACCGCGATCGCGGGGTCGGTGCCGACCATGCGCGACGCGCTGCTCCCGGTCCTTGACGGCGCGCGCTACGTCGCGCTCGCCATGGCGCTGGGCGTGGGTCTTCTCGCGGTCGGGCCGGGGCTCGACGCGCGGACGATGCTCCTCGGGGTTTCGGTGCTCGTTCTCGGCGGCGCCGTGGCGGCGATCGCCGCCGCGCTGTTTCGCGGAGATCCCGTCGCCGCGGCGCTCGGGGCCGGGTCCCGCGATCCGGCCGTCGCGACCGGTCTGGCCGTCGCGTCCGGCCTGGCGGGCGCGGCGGCGGTACCGCTCGTGTACGCCGCGGCGCTGCTCCTCGCTCTGGGACTGCGACGGCTCGTGTCAGGGCGACCGTGACGAGTCGGCCAAACGAGCCCCGCCTGGATCGGAGAGCGCGAGAGACTCCGAGCGAGAACGCGCTCTGCCGCGGTGCTAGCGTCGGGCGAAAGATCCACTCACATTCAGAAGGGAACGTCCATGAGCATCGCCATGACTTCGCGCGTGATCCTGAAAGCCGGCGCGATGGCGGCCGCCCTCATCGTCGGTCTTCCGAGCGCGGCCGCCGCCGCATCTCCCACGACGACGTGCGACGGCCCGCTCGCCGCGGGCACCTACCTGAAGGTCGTCGTGCCGGCGGATGCGTTCTGTTTCAGCGAAGGCTCCGTCACCATCCGCGGCGGCGTGAACATCGGCCCGGGTGCAACGCTCGTGCTCGGCAGCGAGGACTCGCCGGGTAACACCGCGACGATCAGCGGGGGCGTCCGAGCGACGAACGCACGGTCGGTGCAGATCCACTTCGCCACGATCCAGGGCAAGGTCGACATCCAGGGCGGGTCTGGTCCGTTCGGCGGGCCGTTCGACGTCACCTGGAACACCATCGAGGACAGCCAGATCAATGGCGCGGTCACCATCGAGGGCTACGACGGCTTCTGGCAAGGATTCATCCGCAACCACGTGAACGGCGCGGTCCGGCTGAACGACAACGTCCTCGCCGACCCCGACGGCAACGAGTACGTCACGAACACGATCAATGGCAGCTTGAGCTGCTTCGGCAACGATCCGGCTCCCCAGATCGGCGACTCGGAAGGCAGCCCCAATCAGGTGCACGGCGCCGTCCGTGGCCAGTGCGCGGAGATCGACTAGCGCGTCCGGTGGGCTAAGCCTCGTCCTCCCGAAGCGGGTCGCCCGTCAGGCGCGACGCGAAACGGCGGGCCAGGAGTGTCGCGGCCGCGGTGAGAGCCGCGGTCGCGGACTCCCAGGCCATCTGCTTCGCGCGGGGTCCCGTCTCGACCTCGTCGATCTCCTTGCGGAGCGTCTCGCGGAGCCGCTTGCGCGCTCGTCCCTTCAGCCGGTCGAGGCGGCCGCCGAGCCGCGTGATGATCTGGTCGAGCTCTTTCTCCGTGCGCGAGCGGCGGAAGCTCTTCACGCGGCTCGCGAAGGCGAGGCCGAGGATCGCGGCGACCGACCCGAGCGTCCCGAAGAAGGCGACCGGCTGCCGCCGCGCGATGTTCCGCGGATCGGCGTCCTCGCGGACGCGCACGAGGAGATAGTCGAGATCGGCGTCGATCTCGCCGCGCAGCGCGGCTAGCTCGCGCTCCGTCCGAGCAGACGCTGTTTCGCCCACCGGATCGTCTCCTTCATCGAGTTCATCGTGCGTGTGGGACCGCGGAGCTCGAGCCGCTTGTAACCGACGTAGCCCGTGATGGCGGCGCCCAGCAGCATGATGCCCATGACGATGAGCGCGGCCGCCCACGGCTGAAGGACGAGCGATATCAGGACGATGATCAGGACCACGAACGCGATGAGGAACGCGAACACGAACGCGAGCGCCACGGCGAACCACTTCGCGGCGTTGAGGTTCGCGCGGACGATCTCGGCGATCTCCTGCCGCGGGAGCTCGAGCTGCTTGCGCACGTACCGCCGCACGTTGTCCCGCAGACGACCGAGGAGCGTGCGGTAACCGGGCTGTTCGTACACGGGTCGCGACTGTACCGCAGGGCTGTGCACTCGCGTTCGGCGGAGCAGGTTTTCTGCCAGAATCGAAATCTCCACAGGGAGGGACGTCATGGCCGCCGTCCGCAGCCGCACGCGCTCGACCGCATCGCGAGGCTCTCGCAGCGCGAATCCGAAGAAGCAGAAGTGGGTCTATCTGTTCGCGGGCGGCAAGGCGGAGGGCAACGCGAAGATGCGGGAGCTCCTCGGCGGAAAGGGCGCGGGCCTCGCCGAGATGACGAACGCGGGGCTTCCCGTTCCCTCCGGCTTCACGATCACGACAGCGGCGTGCAACGCGTACTTCGCGGCCGGGGAGAAGCTGCCGCCGGGCCTCTGGGATCAGGTCGAGAAAGCGCTCGCGACCGTCGAGAAGACCACGAAGAAGAAGCTGGGCGACCCGAAGGATCCCCTTCTCGTCTCGGTGCGATCGGGCGCCGCGATGAGCATGCCCGGAATGATGGATACCGTCCTCAACCTGGGGCTGAACGACGACAGCCGCAAGGGCCTCGCGACGCTCACGAAGAACGAGCGCTTCGCTCAGGACGCGTATCGGCGCTTCATCTCGATGTTCGGCCGCATCGTCCTGGACATTCCGGCGGACAAGTTCGAGCACGCGCTCGAGGCGAAGAAGAAGGCCGCGCGGGTCGAGACGGACCCGGAGCTCTCCGCGAAGCAGCTCGAGGAGCTCGTGACGGAGTACAAGGCGATCGTGAAGAAGGAGACGGGCAAGCCGTTCCCGACCGAGCCGCGGGAGCAGCTCCGTCTCGCGATCGAGGCCGTCTTCGGATCGTGGTTCGGGCAGCGCGCCAAGGACTATCGCAAGCAGTTCAAGATCTCCGACGACCTCGGCACGGCGTGCAGCGTCGTGACGATGGTCTTCGGCAACATGGGCGAGGACTCGGGCACGGGCGTTGCCTTCACGCGCGATCCGAACACGGGGGCGAAGGAGCTCTACGGCGAGTACCTGACGAACGCGCAGGGCGAAGACGTCGTCGCCGGCATCCGCACGCCGGCGAAGATCGCGCAGATGAAGAAGGACCTGCCGAAGGCCTACGCGGAGTTCGAGAAGATCGCGAAGCGGCTCGAGAAGCACTATCGGGACGCGCAGGATCTCGAGTTCACGATCGAGCGCGGGAAGCTGTACATGCTGCAGACGCGCTCGGCGAAACGCACCGCCGCCGCGGCGGTGAAGATCGCGACCGACATGGTGCGCGAGGGCCTCATCACGAAGGACGAGGCCCTCACGCGGGTCGAGCCGGCCCAGGTCGAGCAGCTGCTCCTGCCGCGATTCGATCAGAAGGAGGTCGAGCGCGCGCGGACCGCCGGCCGCTACCTCGCCAAAGGCCTCAACGCCTCACCCGGCGCGGCGACCGGGCGCGCGGTGTTCGATGCCGACCGCGCGGTCGCGCTGCGCGGGCAGAAACAGCTCGTCGTGCTGGTCCGGCCGGAGACCAGCCCCGACGACTTCCACGGGATGGTCGCGGCGACGGGGATCCTCACGGCACGCGGTGGGTCGACGTCGCATGCCGCCGTCGTGGCCCGCGGGCTCGGGCTCCCCTGCGTCGCGGGGGTGTCCGCCCTCGACATCGACCTCGGCAAACGCGAGATGCACGTCGACGGAAAGGTCGTTCGCGAGGGCGACCC
>DATBKH010000182.1:0-2848 GCA_036555955.1 Candidatus Limnocylindria bacterium
GCGAGCGCCGCCTTCCGAGGGGACCTCCGCTCTCAGGACATCGTCCTCTTCGCCATCCTGACGACGATGGCGGCGGTCGCGCAGCTCTGGCCGGTCCATCTCTCAGTCAAGATGAAGATCACCGTCGACGACACTGCGACGTTCGCGGCCGCGCTTCTCCTGGGTCCGTTCTACTCGATGATCGTCGCCGGCGCGACGACGCTCATCGCGCTCCACTTCCGCGGCGTGCGGCAGCGCTGGTACAACCGCGGCTTCAACGCCGCCACCTCGGTCCTCTCGACCGGCGCGGCGGCGACGGCGTTCGTCGTCATCGCCGGACCCGGCGCGCAAGTGGTGCGCGAGCCCTGGGCGATCGCGATCGCCGCGATCCTCAAATACCTCGTGAACAGCATGCTCGTCGATCTCGTCGTCGCGCTTCAGGTGCGGCGGAATCCGCTCGCGGGTTGGTGGACCCTTCATCGGCGCCTCCTGCCGTACGAGGCGGCGCTGCTCGTGCTCGGCGCGCTCGCGGCCATCGCCGCCCAGGCGCAGCCCTGGACGCTCGTCCTCTTCGGCGTTCCCATGGCGATCGTCCTGCTCACGGTGCGCGACAGCGCGCGCGTGCGCGAGCAGACGAAGGTGGCCATCCTCGAGCTCGCCGACCTCATCGACCTGCGCGACCCGTACACCCACGGCCATTCGCAGCGCGTCGCCGCGCTCGCCGAGCGTCTCGCGCGTCGACTGAAGCTCGAATACGCGCAGGTCGAGCTCATCCGCGACGCCGCGCGCGTCCACGACATCGGCAAGATCGGCACGAACGACATGATCCTGTTGAAGCCCGGCCCGCTCACCGAAGAGGAGCAGACCGAAATGCGTCGGCACACCGAGATCGGGCACCGGCTGCTGCGGCGGCTGCCCGAGTTCTGGGAAGGCGCGGAGCTCGTGCTGTCCCACCACGAGCGGCACGACGGCAAGGGCTATCCGCGCGGGCTCGCCGGCGACGAGCTCCCGCTCGAGGTCTCCGTCATCTCGGTCGCCGACACGTACGACGCGATGACGACCGATCGACCGTATCGAAAGGGTCTCGCCTGGGACGTCGTTCGCGCGGAGCTCGTCCGTCAGCGCGGGAAGCAGTGGCGAGAGCAGGCCGTGGACGCCTTCATCGAGATGATGGATGAGGACCGTCGCAACGCACGCCTCGAGCGTCCGCAGGCGGCCCAGGGAAGCGTTCAGCCCGCCGCGCACGCGCTAACTTAGCGGCCGTGGCGGGGCGTCTCGAGCACACCTTCAACTGGGCGCGGCTCGGCGGCGCCGGCCTCATCTTCGTGCTCGGACCGCTCTTCCCGAACGTCGGCATCGCGTACGTCTTCGCGCTGGGCGCCTTCGTGCTCGGGTACGCGGCGATCGTCGCGCGCCTGCTCAAACGGGGAGGGGTCGATCGATTCACTCGCGTGATGTTCGTGGTCGACATCGCCGTCGTCTCTTCGGCCATGCTCGTGTTCTCGTCCGACCCGAGCTGGACGACCTGGGTCGTCGGGACGCTGATCATCATCGCGGGCGGCTTCCGCTTCGGCACGGCGGGGGCCTTCGCCGCGGCAGGAGCGATCTCGCTGTCGTACGTGCTCATCGCGGCGTACCGCGCGGATACGTTCGGCCTGCCGGCCGAGCCGCCGCGCCTGGCGTTCCACGTCTGCACCTTCATCCTTGCCGCCTACATGATGTCGGGCCTCCTGCGCGAGCTCGAGCACCTTCGTGCTCAGCGAGAGAAGTTCGTTCGCCAATCGGTCGAGGCCGCCGCGCTGCGTCAGGCGGACCGCATCAAGAGCGAGTTCCTCGCCGCGATGTCGCACGACTTCCGCAGCCCGCTCACCGTCGTGCGCGGCGCCGTCGAGCTCCTCCTCGGCGAGCGGCCGGGCACGCTGACGGCCGCGCAGCGCGAGCTCGCGGAGAGCGCGGAGCGGAACGTGCGCCGGCTCGAGGACTTCACCGCGCAGCTCCTCGAGATGGCTCGGCTCGAGGACGGCCAGATCGCCCTCGACAAGGAGGAGATCGACGCGGTCGCGCTCGTCCGCGACGTCGTCGCCGATCACGCCGTGCTCGCGAAGCAGAAGCGGCAGTGGATCTCGCTCGACGTCGATCCCGAGCCGCCCCGGGTGGTCGCGGACCGGATCCGCATGCAGCAGGCGCTCGCGAACCTCATCGTGAATGCGATCCGCTACGCGCCTCAGGGCACGCCGATCCTCGTCGCCGCGCACCGGAAGGGCGACGCGGTCCGCATCGAGGTTCGCGATCACGGTCCGGGCATCGCCACCGAAGACCGCCAGCGGATCTTCGACAAGTTCTTCCGCGGACAGAACGCCGACGGCGTCGCCGGCTCCGGCCTCGGTCTCGCGATCGCGCGCTCGCTGGTGACGCTGCACGGAGGCACGCTCGAGTACGAAGAGAACCCCGGCGGCGGCGCCTCGTTCGTCACCCTGCTACCGATCGCGACGTGAAGATCCTCATCGTCGACGACGAGCCGGACGTCCGGGCGCTCGTCCGCAGCTCGCTCTCGTTCGCGCGCCAGGACCTGACCCCGATCGAAGCGGCCGACGGCGACGAGGCGCTCGCCCTGATCTACTCGGAGCAGCCCGATCTCGTCGTCCTCGACCTCGCCCTGCCTCGCCGCGACGGCTTCTCGCTTCTGGAACAGGTCCGCGAGAAGACCGACCTGCCGATCATCGTCCTCACCGCGCGTGGCCTCGAGGAGGACAAGGTCAAGGGGCTCCGGCTCGGTGCCGACGACTACCTGACGAAACCGTTCTCGCCGCGCGAGCTCGTCGCGCGCATCGAAAGCGTGCTGCGCCGGTCGTCGCCCCGCCCACCCCGC
>DATBKH010000183.1:0-7974 GCA_036555955.1 Candidatus Limnocylindria bacterium
TAGCCCATCGTCTCGTTGATGTGCAGGATCGGCGTGTTCTTGCTGTCATTGTCGGTCCGGATGCGGTCGACGCCGAGTGCGATGGCCTGCATCACCGTCTCGCACTTCACGGCACGGGCGACGCCGCGGCCGCGCCCGGCGCGAGCGACGCCGGTCCAATCCGTCGACACGATGCCGCGCTGTTGCGGGTAGGAGAGCATCGAGACACCGATGAGCTCGTCCCCGTCGCGCGCGATCCATATCCGGTCCTCGTGGAGCCCGGGCGACCGCATCCACTTCATGAAGTCGTCGAAGGACATGCCCGTGTAGGGCACGGTCGTCGGAACGTCGTGGATCGCCTCCTCGCTCATGCGCCAGAGCTGCTGCCACTTCTCCGGATCGTCGTCGCGGTCGATCGTGTGCACGCGGATCTTCTGCTCGCGCATCTTCGCGCGTGACTCCCCCGCCATCCTCTCCAAGTTGGACCGATTCGCGACGAGGTCGAGCTCCCAGAACCGCTGGCGCCGCTCCTCGCGGAATCCGCGTTTCGTGATGACCTCCACCCGCAGCGGATCGTCCTCTCGCGACCAGGCGCTGAACGTCCGAGTCCCGTCCTCGCGGGAGCGCGCCTCCATCGCCTCGAGCAGCGCGTCGAGGCGGGCCGGCGTGCGGTGCTCCGGCAGGAGATCGGCGTTCACGTTGCCGAAGCGCTTCGGCGCCTGCGCCCAATCCTCGTGCCGCTGGTGGGCGTACGCGACGGGCGCGCCGTCGAGCTCGCCGATGAAACGCTCGATCCGGAGGCTCGCCTCCGGATTCCGCCAGTAGTCCTCGAGGGCGACCGGGTCGCGCGGGTCGTCGGGATGGATCGCCGTGTCCATGTCGGCGACGAACCGCGCGTCCGAGAGCTGAGCCTGGCGCAGGGTGATGTCCGCAACCTTCAATGGAGCCTCCCCAGGATCTTGTCGCGCGCGACCATGCCGAGCTGCTGAAGGTACTGCCCGATCTCCCGCCTCCCGAACTTCGACGCTCCGAGCTCGCGGTCCCGGAAGGTGTAGGGGATCTCGACGATCTTCTTCGTCTTCGCCCGTGCGATGACCTCGAGTCCGATCTTGAAGCCGATCGCGTTCAGCCGGACGCCGTCGATCGCCGCGCGCCTCACCGCGAAGAACCCGCTCGTCGCGTCGCGCACCGGCACGAGGGCGTTCCCCATGTAGCAGGCGACGCGCGACACGATCCGCCGCCGCAGCGGCCAATCCATCGTTCCGCCGCCCGGGACGTAGCGGCTGCCCACGGCCAGGTCCGCGCCGTCCTCGAGACCCTTCACCAGGGCAGGCACGACCTCGGGCGGATGGGACAGGTCCGCGTCCATGACCACCAGGACGTCCCCTCGCGACTCCTTGAAGCCCGCGATCACCGCGGAGGCGAGCCCGGCCTTTCCCGCGCGACGGACGACCCAGACCGGGTGCCGCGCGCTCAGGCGGTCCGCCACGGCCGCGGTGCCGTCGGGCGATCCGTCGTCGACGACGACCAGCTCCCAGGTGTGTCCGGCCATCGCGCTCGCGAGGCGTTCCACGAGCTGCGGGAGCGAGTCGGCCTCGTTGTAGGTGGGAACGATCACGGAGATCACGACCGCCGATAGTCTAGGAACGGTGCGTGTCGCCCTCGATGCCCGCCATCTGCAGACGGTGGCGCGGGTCCGAGGGATCGGGCGCTACACGCGCAACCTCGTCGCGGCGTTCGCGCGCCGTGCGCCCGCGGACGTCGAGTGGACCTTCCTGCGCCTGCGGAATTTCCCGCCGGCCGATCCCGGCCTGGCGCCGGCGCACGACGACGTCGCGACGTCGCGCCTGCGACGACCCGAGCTGTCGATGCTGGCGCTCGATCCGATCCTTCTTTCGCTGGAGCTCGCGGGCCGCGGGATCGACGTCTATCACTCCACGCAGCTGTCGCTACCCGCGCGGCGCAGCTTTCCCGCCGTGATCACGATCCACGACCTCGCGCCGCTCATCTGGCCGCGCGAGTACCTGCGCCTGCCCTACGCGCGCGCGGGCCACGCATGGCAGTACGCGCTGGCGCGACGCGCCGACGCCGTGATCGCCGTGTCCGACGCGACGAAGCGCGACATCGTCGAACGCCTCGGTGTGCCGGAGGAGCGCATCACCGTCGTGCCCGAGGCCGTCGACGCCGAGTTCGACCCTCCGCCCGCGGTGGAGGGCCGCGCCGTCGCCCTGGAGCGCTACGGCGTGCCCGACCGGTACGTCCTCTACGTCGGTCAGTTCGACGCGCGAAAGAACGTGCGCGGACTGTTGCGCGCGTACGCGTCCGCGGCGGATCGCGACCCCGACCTTCGCCTGATCGTCGTCGGAGATCTCGGAAAGCTCGCCTCGCGGCTCCACGATGCGCTCGCCACCGAACGCGTCGCGGGCGACCGCGTGGTCGTGACGGGTTTCGTCGACGACGCGACGCTCGCCGCGCTGTACGCGGGAGCGGAGTGCCTCCTGCACGCGGCGCTGCTCGAGGGTTTCGGCTTGACGGCGCTGGAGTCCCTCGCGGCGGGAACGCCCGTCGTCGGCTACGCGGGCGGCGCCGTCGGCGAGGTCGTCGGCGATGCCGGCGTTCTGGTGCCGAGCGGCGACGAGCCGGCCCTCGCCGCGGCGCTCGGTCGCTTCCTCGACGATGCCCAGCTCCGCGCGACGCTCCGCGCTCGCGCAAAGGCCCGCGCCGCCGCGTTCTCATGGGACCGCGCGGCCGACGAGACGCTCGCCGTGTACCGCAACGTAGCGAAGAAAGCCCGATAGAATTTTGGTTTCATGGCCCGTCGTATCCCGCTTCCACGTCTGACGCGGCGCCAGCGCACCGCGCGCTGGCAGCGCGAGCGCCGGCAGCAGGCGATCATCGTGACCGTCTTCTCCGCCGTGCTCTTCTTCGTGCTCGGCCTGGTGAGCTGGGCGGCGAGCGACAAGTACTACAGCGACAACCTCAAGCCGGCCCTGAAGTTCGACGGCCGCGCGATCCCGATGCGCGACTGGTCGGCGGAGCGCAAGTACGAGCTCGCGCGGTTCTACGTCGAATACGGGGTTCCGCCGGGCTACGAGGACGACCCGCAGATCGCGGAGCAGAAGGCGTCGTACGACCGCGGTGCGCTCGACACCATCGAGGAGTACGCGATCCTCGACTCGCAGGCGCGCGCCGAGGGCGTCTCCATCTCGCAGGACGCGGTGAACGAGCGCTACCAAGAGGACTTCAGCCAGTTCCGCAGCCGCCACATCCTCATCACGATCGACAAGGACGCGCCGGACCAGGCCGTCGAGGCCGCGAACGCGCTCGCGAAGGCGACCGCGATCCGTGACCAGCTCCGCCAGGACCCCAACAACCAGACCCTGTGGAACCAGCTCGCGAAGGACAACTCGCAGGACCCGGGCTCGGCCGAGTCCGGCGGTGAGCTCGGTTGGGTCGGCAAGGGCCAGTTCGTGAAGGAATTCGAGGACGCGGCGCGATCGCTCGCGATCGGCCAGATCTCCGACCCGGTGAAGTCCGACTACGGCTACCACATCATCCAGGTCGAGGAGCGCCGTGGGCCCACCGACAACGAGGTCGTCCAGCGCTGGATCGCGAGCGGGTTCGGCGAGGCGGACATCAAGCGCCACACGAAATACGACCTCCTCCGCGAGGCGTTCACCACGAAGCAGCAGGAGCGCGGCGCGACCTCACCGACGGCGCAGGTGCATGTCGCGATGATCCAGGTCGCGGCGCCGCGGCCGGTCGGGGGAGACCTCCAGGCATTCACCGATCAGCTGAAGAAGGTCTCCGACATCAACGATGCCCTCGAGAAAGGCACCGATTTCGGCGAGGTCGCCAAGCAGTACTCCGAGGACAGCGCGACGAAGGACAACGGCGGCGACATGGGCTGGATCGCCCGGGGCATGATCACCGATCTCGGCGCGGAGAACGAGCTCTTCAACCTCGACGCGGGCGCGCGCAGCGAGCAGCACAACCTGCTCACGACGACGACCTGGTACAAGGTCATCGAGAAGTCGGACTCGCGCGACCTCGCCGACGATCAGAAGACCGCGATCAAGAACAACGCCTACCAGTACTGGCTCAACCAGCAGAAGAAGGCGCACGACGTCCTCCGTCTCCTCCCCGGCCTCGAATTCGAGTAGCCAGCTCGGGGCCCTCCTCGCGCGCGGGCCCGGCGGCGTCGACATCGTTCCCGCTACCGGCGTCGACCGGCACACGTTCTCGACGCTGCGCGCGGTCGCGATCGCGCTCGACGGCGCGATGGACTGGTCGCTCCTGCGAGCGCGCTATCCGGCCGGGCACCGCGTGACGCTGCTCGACTCGGGCCGCGTCACGACGCTCGCCGACGCCGAGCGCGAAGCGGCCGCCGCGCGGTTCCTCGTCCTCGATCCGCTCGAGCCCTACGCCGACCTCGCGAGCGTCGCGACGACGGCGCGCATCGCGGAGCGCCTCCGCGCGAGCGACGGCTGTCCCTGGGACCGCGAGCAGACGCACGCGTCGCTGCGGCCGCATCTTCTCGAGGAGGCGTACGAGGCGCTCGCGGCGCTCGACTCCGGCGATCCGGAACGCCTGCGCGACGAGCTCGGCGATCTGCTCTTCCAGATCGCCATCCACGCGCAGCTCGCGCGCGAGGAGGGCACGTTCGACATGAACGAAGTCGCGCGGCGCTTGAACGAGAAGCTCATCCGGC
Source organism: Candidatus Limnocylindria bacterium (assembly GCA_036555955.1). Classification (GTDB taxonomy): domain Bacteria; phylum Chloroflexota; class Limnocylindria; order P2-11E; family P2-11E; genus 3-1-20CM-2-70-9. The sequence goes on from DATBKH010000183.1 coordinate 4,691, forward strand.
GCCATCCGCACGTGTTCGCGGGGAAGGAGATCGTCGGCGGAGACCTCCTCGCGCAGTGGGAGCGGATCAAGCGTGACGAGGAGGGCGGCGGGACGAAGTCGCTCCTCGGCGGCGTTCCGCGCGAGCTGCCCGCGCTCTTCGCCGCGGAGCGGATGCTCGAGCGAACCTCGCGTGTCGGCCTCGAGCCGCCCCATCTCGACCTGCCGCTCGACATCGACGACGAGGAGTTCCTCGGCGATCTTCTCTTCGACGTCGTCGCAGCCGCACGGGTGTCCGGCTTCGACGCCGAGACGGCGCTTCGCGACGCGAACGGGCGGTTCGCGGCCCACGTCGCGCGGGTGGAGGAGCGGGCCCGCGGCGATGGCCGGGCACTCGAGTCGTACGATCCCGCGGACATGCGCCGGCTGTGGGACGAGACCGCGTGACGTTCGCGAGGCCCGACGGCCGGAAGCCGTCGGCGCTCCGTCCGGTGACCATCAACGTCGGCGTCTCGAAGTTCGCGGAAGGATCCGCCGAGATCTCCTTCGGCGACACGAAGGTGCTCTGCCTCGCGACGCTGCAGGACAGCGTGCCGAAGTTCCTCGAGGGCAAGGGGACCGGATGGATCACCGCGGAGTACGCCATGCTCCCGCGCAGCACGCCCGAGCGAAGCCAGCGCGAGAGCATCGCGGGCCGTCCCGGCGGCCGCACGTTCGAGATCCAGCGGCTCGTCGGCCGCGCGCTTCGCGCGGCGATCGATCTCAAGGCGCTCGGCCCGCGCAGCGTTGTCGTGGACTGCGAGGTCATCCAGGCCGACGGCGGCACCCGCACCGCGGCGATCACCGGCGGTTTCGTCGCCCTCGCGCACGCCGTGCGCAAGATCCAGCCCTCACCGATCGTTCGGAACGTCGCGGCCGTGTCCGCGGGATACGTGAAGGGCGAGCTCCTGCTGGACCTCGCGTACGCCGAAGACTCGATCGCCGATGCGGACGTGAACGTCGTCGCGACGAGCGACGGCGAGCTCATCGAGGTCCAGGGGACCGCCGAAGGCCGCCCGTTCTCGCGCTCCGACTTCGATCGTGTCCTCGCCATCGCGCTCGAGGGCGTCAGCACGCTGGTCGCCGCACAGCGCGCCGCGCTCCGCTGACGGAACGAGCCGCCTCCGCCGTGCGTATATAGGCGGCATGGGACCGCTCGCCGCCTGGGGCCGCCTCGTCTACCGGCGGCGGTGGCTCGTCCTCGCCCTTTCCCTGATCACGCTCGGCCTCTCCGCGGCGTCCATTGCCGCCGGCGGCCAGCTCCGGAATGTGCAGTTCCGCGACACCGAGGCGGGACGGGCGAACCAGCTCCTGCGCGACGAATTTCCGCCGGCGCCGGGCGCCCCGGTAGCCGCGACGTCCTCGTTCGTCCTGATCTTCACGAGCCGCGAGGGGCTCGCCGCCGCGGACGCGCGATTCGTCGACGGGATGAACGCAGCCCTGGCGGCGCTCCGCTCCGATCCGCGCGTCGTCTCCGTCGTCACTCCGGACAGCGCGCCCGTGGCGACGGCTGCCGCGTTGCGATCGAAGGACGGAAAGCGCGCGCTCGCGAACGTGACGGTGCACGGCACGACGACGGAAGCCGAGGCGTTCTTCCCCGCGCTCCGCTCGCTCGTGCGCAGCGACGCGTTCGAGGTGCTCGCGACCGGAAACATCCCGCTGAACGGCGACATCGACGAGACCCTCGACCGCGACCTTCAGCGCGCCGAGCTCGTCTCGCTTCCCGTCGCGTTCATCCTGCTCCTGCTCGTCTTCGGAAGCGCTGCCGCGGCCATCCTCACCCTCGGCGTCGGCGTCCTCGTGATCGTCGCCGGTCTCGGAGCCACCTTCGCGCTCGCGCGGTCGTTCGACATCTCGCAGTACGCCTTGAACATCGTCACGCTCATCGGCCTCGGCGTCGCGATCGACTACTCGCTCTTCATCGTCAGCCGTTTCCGCGAGGAGCTGACCCGCGGACGCGGCGTTGAAGACGCGGTCGCGATCGCCGTCGGTACCGCCGGCCGCGCCATCCTCTTCTCGGGCATCACCGTCGCGATCGGGCTCGCCGGGATGCTCTTCTATCCCGGAACGTTCCTCGTCTCGCTCGGCGTCACGGGGTCGCTCGTCGTGGCCGCCGCGGTCGTCTACGGCCTCACGTTCCTACCCGCGCTCCTTTCGATCCTCGGCCCCCGCGTCGGCGCGTGGCGTCTCCCCGCGCGGCGCGCGCGAGGCGGATCGGGCGTGTGGCACGCGATCGCGACGAACGTCATGCGCCGTCCGGTGCTCGTGCTGCTGCCGACGATCGCATTCATCGCCGTCGCCGCGTCGCCGTTCGTCCAGCTCCGGCTCGCCTCGGCGGACGCGACCATCCTTCCGCCGACGATCGAATCGCGACATGGCTACGACGTGCTCGTGAACGAGTTTCCGGGGCAGGATCAGTCGACCATCACCGTGGTCGCCCGCTTCCCCGACGATCCGCTGCGGCACCGCCCCGCGCTCGACGATCTGCGCGCGCGTCTTGCCGCGCTGCCGAACGTGCTGCGCGTGGACATGCCGTTGAGCCCGACGGGCCCGCACGTGGCCCTCCTCTCGGTGCGCACCGCGAGCACCGCGCAGAGCGATCAGGCGCGCGAGATCGTCAGGGCGACGCGCGCGCAGACGCTCGACGGGGGGACCGTCCTCGTCACCGGCCAGACCGCCTCCGATGTGGATGCGGTCGCGTACCTCGTCGACCGGACGCCCATCGCGATCGGCTTCGTCACGCTCACGACGATGCTCGCGCTGTTCTTCCTCTTGGGTTCGGTGCTCCTTCCGCTGAAGGCCGTCGTCATGAACGCGCTCTCCGTGTCGGCGTCGTTCGGCGCGCTCGTCTGGATCATCCAGCAGGGACATCTCGCGAACGTGCTGAACTTCACCCCCCAATCGATCGAGCCGAGCCTGCCGGTGATCATGTTCTGCATCATGTTCGGGCTCTCCATGGACTACGAGGTCCTGCTCCTCTCGCGCATCCAGGAGGAATACCGCCGCAGCGGCGACAACGTCGCCGCGGTCGCTATGGGCCTCGAGCGAAGCGGTCGGCTCATCACCGGCGCGGCCGCGATCATGGTCGGCGTCTTCGTCGCGTTCGCCCTCGCGGACGTCGTCATCATCAAATCGATCGGCATCGGACTCACCATCGCCGTGCTCCTCGACGCGACGCTCGTGCGCGCACTCGTCGTTCCCGCGACGATGCGGCTGCTCGGCCGCGCGAACTGGTGGGCGCCGCGCTGGCTCGGCCAGCGCGGGCTG
>DATBKH010000184.1:0-1778 GCA_036555955.1 Candidatus Limnocylindria bacterium
CGCGCGGACGTCGGCGGCGAGATCGGCGAGCGTCACGTCGGTCTCGTGACCGACGCCGGAGCAGAGCGGCCTCGGGAAGCGCGCGATCGCGCGAACCAGGGCCTCGTCGTTGAAGGGAGCGAGATCCTCGGCGGCGCCGCCGCCACGCGCGAGGATGACCACGTCCAGATCGCGGACCTGCGCGAGCCCGTCGAGCGCCGCGATGAGCGACTCGACCGCGCCGATGCCCTGCACCTGGGCGGGCGAGAGGATGAGCTCCATCCGCGGATCGCGGCGCGCGATGACCTGCTGGATGTCGTGCCATACCGCGCCGATCGGACTCGTGACCACGCCGATGCGTCGCGGTGCCGCGGGCAGCTTCCGCTTTCGCTCGACCGCGAACAGGCCCTCCGCCGTGAGACGCCGCTTCAGGGCCTCGAAGCGGAGGTAGGCGTCGCCGGCCCCCGCCGGACGGAGGTCGTCGACCATGAGCTGGCAGCGGCCGTCCTTCGGATACAGCTCGATGTAGCCGTGCGCGAGGACCTTGTTGCCATCGCGCGGGGTGAGGGGGATCTGCGCGGCCTTCATCGCGAAGAGCGCGCACTGGAGCTGACCCACGTTGTCGCGGAGCGTGAAGTACACGTGGCCGACCGGAGAGCTTCGCGCCTGCACGACCTCTCCCTCGATCCACAGGTCTTTGAACTCGTCGCCGGACTGGATGTGCGTCGCCAGGCGCGTCACGACCTGGCCGACGCGCAGGACGCGGCTAGGCGCGCTCGAGGTACTCACCGGTCCGCGTGTCGACCTTGATCTTGTCGCCCCGCTCGACGAACAGCGGCACGTTGACGCGCAGCCCGGTCTCGAGCGTGGCCGGCTTCGTGGCGCCGGTCGCGGTGTCGCCCTTCAGCCCGAGGTCCGTGTCGGTCACGCGCAGGACGACCGACGCAGGCATCTCGACGCCGATCGGGGATCCCTCGTACTCGCTGAGGATGACGGTCATGCCGTCGGTGAGGTAGTCGGTGGCGTCGCCGAGCTGATCGTCGTCGAGCGCGACCTGGTCGTACGTCGCGGTGTCCATGAAGTGGTAGTGCGTTCCGTCCTTGTACATGAACTGCACGTTGCGATGATCCAGGCGCGCGCGCTGGAAGCGATCGCCGGCCTGAAACGTCTTCTCGACGAGGTCGCCCTTGCGGACGTTGCGCAGCTTCATGCGCATCTGCGCGCTGCCGCGCCCGAGCTTGATGTGCTGGAACTCGACGATCTGATAGAGCACCCCATCGAGCTCGATCGTCATGCCGCGCTTGATCTCCCCTGTGCTGATCACGCTCTCTTTGTCTCCTCGATGAGCCAGCGTAGGGCCAGCTCGTATCCGGCTACGCCTTTGCCGTAGAACTGCGTCTTGGTCACATCCTTCAGGTAGCTCTTGCGGCGGAACTCCTCGCGCGCCGTGATGTCGCTGATGTGCACCTCCGCGACCGGGAACGGCGAGTCCGCCACGGCGTCGCGCAGCACGATCGAGGTGTGCGCGAGCCCGCCGGGGTTGATGATCGCACCTCGCGCGTCGCGGTGCTGCTGCAGGAAATCGATGAGCGCGCCCTCGTGATTCGACTGAAATGCCACGAGGTCGCAGCCGGCCTCGCGTGCGATCTCGCGACACCGCGTCTCGACCTCCTTCAGGTTCGCGGTCCCGTAGATCTCCGGCTGACGGACGCCGAGCAGGTTCAGGTTCGGACCGTTCACGAAGAGGAGCTTCATGCCGCGCGCTGGAGCACGCGGGCCGCGGCGCGGAGCGCCGGCTC
>DATBKH010000185.1:0-2890 GCA_036555955.1 Candidatus Limnocylindria bacterium
GATCCCGCGATCGAGACAGGCCGGATCGGGATCGAGGTACGCGCCTCGCCCCGGGGCCTTGCCGCGAAGGTCCACCGAGAGGTCCCCCGCCGGTGAGCGTACGACGCGCACCAGTTCCCGTTTCGCGCGGGTCGTTCGGCAGGCGACGCACGTCCGGCGCGGCAGGCTCCGCGCCGGCCGAGCCTGCGGCTTACCGTCGCTCGGATCGCTTCTTCTTGCCCCCGAGGAGCGCGCGGTCCTCTTCATCCAGGTCCTCCTCGTCCGCCTGCGCGGATTCGGCTTCGACCTCGGCGACGAGATCGTGGCGGATCTCCGATTCCTCTTCGACCGGCACCGGCTCGACGATCGCGACCGGCTCCGGCTCGGGCTCGGGCTCGACCTCCGCGCGGACCTCGGACTCGCTCCGGATGTCGATCCGCCAGCCGGTGAGCTTTGCCGCGAGGCGTGCGTTCTGGCCCTCCTTGCCGATCGCCAGCGAGAGCTGACGGTCGGGAACGACGACGTACGCGGTCTTCTCTTCCGGCACGATGTCCACGCGGACGACGTGCGCCGGCTCGAGCGCGTTGGCCACGTAACGCTCGGGGCTCTCGGCCCACTCGATGATGTCGATCTTCTCGCCGCCGAGCTCGTTCACGATCGCCTGGACGCGCAGCCCACGCTGGCCGATGCACGCGCCGCGCGCGTCGAGCCCGGGCTGGCGCGCCCGCACCGCGATCTTCGTCCGCGAGCCGGGCTCGCGCGCGATGCCGACGATCTCGACCTGGCCGTGGAAGATCTCCGGCACCTCGAGCTCGAATAGCCGCTTCACGAGCGCCTTGTGCGCCCGGCTGACGATGATCTGGGGGCCGCGCAGCGTCCGGCGCACCTCGAGCACGACGACCTTGCGCGCCTGGCCGGCGAAGTAGCGCTCGTGCGGGGCCTGCTCGGAGCGCGGAAGGATCGCCGTGGCCCCGCGGTCGAGCTCCATGATCGCGGAGCCCGCCTCGAAGTGGCTGATCTTCGCGTTGATGATGTCGCCCTCGCGGTCGGCGTACTCGGCGAACACCTGCTCGCGCTCGGCCTCGCGCAGCGACTGCTGAATGACCTGCTTGGCGGTCTGCGCGCCGATGCGGCCAAGTGCCGCGGCCGATTCCTCGAACGGGATGACGTCGCCGAGGGCCGCGTCGGACTTGATCTTCTTGGCCGTGTCGAGCTGCACCTGGATCTTGGGGTCCTCGACCTTCTCGACGACGGTCTTGAGCAGGTACACCCGGAACGCCCCGGTCTGGACATCGACCTTGACGTCGATGTGCTCCTCGTCACCGTAGGCGCGCTTGATCGCCCGGGCGATGATGTCGCTGACGACCTCCTTGGGGAGGCCCTTCTCGGCGGAGAGTTGCGCGAGGCCGGTGACGAGCTCTCGGTTCATGCAACTCCCCTTCTCATTCACTTTCTCGCGTAGGCGACAAAAAAAGTGGGGTCGACCCACTTTCAGTGCCCGACGCGGCGACCGGCCAGGCCGGACGCCAGACGTAACTATATCAAATGGCGGGAAATCCTCTCACGCGTGGAGAGCGGGCTGGCCGCCGCGCCGCTCCTATGTGAGGTTGTTGCCGATGTTCGAAAAGTAGTTCGACAGCTGATCGCGGAAAAAGACCATCGCAATGATCACAGCGATCGCGATGACCGCGATGATGAGTGCGTATTCGACCAGTCCTTGCCCTTCATCGTTCACCAAAAACTCGACCATGCACGCTCCTTTTACGGCACGGCGGCCGTCGGCAATGGTCCCAAATACGGTGGTCGCCTGCTAGCCCGGCGTGACTTTCGTCACCCTCCTGCCACCAGCGCGCGACCGGTGGAACGAAGCGCCGCCGCGACTCGTTCTTCGGTCGTCGCGCGATCCTTGTCGGGCGCGTTACGAAGCGCTACCGACGCCTCCGACGGCGTGTAGCCAAGCGCGACAAGTGCCGCTTGCGCATCGTCCTGCACGCCTAGTACGCCCGTCGCGGTAGGACTGCCCGCTACGCGTTCGACCTTGCCTTTGAGGTCGACGATGAGCCGCTCCGCGGTCTTCTTGCCGACCCCCGGCGCGCGGGACAGCGTCGAGACGTCCCCCGATGCGATCGCCGAGGCGATCTCGGCCGGGCGCGCGACCCCGAGGATCGCCATCGCGGCTTTCGGTCCGACGCCGGAGACGCTGATCAGCATCTCGAAGAGCGCGAGCTCCTCGCGGGTCTCGAACCCGTAGAGGGACTGGTCGTCCTCGCGCACGACCTGATGCGTGTGCAGGAGAACGTCGTCGCGCGACGGGTGCCGGGGAACGAAGACCTTGTATCCGACGCCGCGCACGTCCACGACGACGTGGTCCACGCCGCGCGCGATGACCTCGCCGCGGACGGCGGCGATCACGACCGGGCGGCCGCGACGACGGCCGCGAAGCGCGAACGCTGAGCATGCGTGAGCGCGATCGCCACGGCATCGGCGACGTTGTCCTGCGTGATCGGCGCGTCGATCGCGACGAGCAGCGGAAGCATCCGCTGGACCGCCTTCTTGTCGCCGCGCCCGTCCCCGGTCACCGAGATCTTCACCTCTTGGGGGGTGTACTCGGCGATCTCGAGGCGCGCGCGGGCGGCGCAGAGGAGCGCGACACCGCGGGCCTCCGAGACGCGCATCGCGGTCTGGACGTTCTTGTTGAAGTACAGGCGCTCCACGGCGAGGGCGGACGGGCGGTGGCGGCGGATGAGCTCGTCGAGCGCTTCCGAGATCGCGAGGAGGCGCTCGGCGGCGCTCGTGCTCGCGCGCACGTCGACGACGCCGCATTCGAGGAGCGCTGCGCGGTCCTGGGCTGGGACGACGAACGCGTATCCCATACCGGTGGTCCCGGGATCGATCCCGAGGATCACCCGGC
>DATBKH010000186.1:0-8919 GCA_036555955.1 Candidatus Limnocylindria bacterium
GACCGCGGTCGCGCAGTTCCGCGAGCAGGGCTATCTGCCGGAGGCTCTCGTGAACTACCTGGCGCTCGTCGGATGGTCGCCCGGCACGGAGGACGAGATCTTCTCGCTGGACGATCTCATCCGGGTGTGGAAGATCGAGCAGGTCCAGAGCGCCGGCGGGAAGTGGGATCAGGATCGGCTCGACTACTTCAACGGGGTCTGGATCCGAAGGCTCGGCACCGATGAATTCGTCCGCCGCCTCGAGCCGTTCATTCCGGCCGAGTGGGACCGCGACACCGTGCGCCGGATCGCGCCGCACATCCAGGAGCGTCTGAAGACCCTGAAGGACGCCCGCGACCTCATCGCGTTCCTCTTCACCGACGAGCTGCGCTACGACCCGAAGCTGCTCGTCCCGAAGAAGCGCGACGCTGAGTCGACGTTGCGCGCGCTCGCGCGCGCCTCGGAGATCGTCGAGCGCGTGTCCCCGTTCACCGCGGCCGCGATCCAGCCGGCGCTCGAGGCGTTCGCGAACGAGCTCGGGTGGAGCAAGAGCGAGGTGAACGGCGCGACGGTGCGCGTCGCGGTGACCGGACGCACGATCGGACCGCCGCTTTACGAGTCACTCGAGATCCTCGGCAAGGACCGCGCGCTGGCGCGCATCGACAACGCGCGCGTCCTCCTCGCGGGGGGCCCGGACTGATGGCGCTCGCGCGCCGTATCGGACTCGGTCTCGCGTCCCGAGGCAAGGTGAGCGACACGATCGCGTGGGCGGACCGGGCGCGCGCCGCCGGACTCGAGTCGGTGTGGTTCCACGACAGCTACTTCGAGCGAGACGCGGTGACGTACGCGAGCGCCGTCGCCTCTCAGGTGGAGGGCATCGCCGTGGGGCTCGGCGCGCTCAACCCGTTCACGCGCCATCCCGTGCTCATCGCGATGACGGTCAGCGCGCTCGACGAGATGGCGCCATCGCGCGTCCGTCTCGGCCTGGGCTCGGCGCTCCCGCTGCGTCTCGGCCAGATGGGCATCCCGTACGCCCCCGACGACGCCGCCGCGAGAACGACGGCCACGATCGACACGCTGCATCAGCTGTGGTCGGGCGAGCGCATCCCCGCGGGCAAGCAGGGCCTGCCGCCGCTCCAGCCGATGTTCCCGCCGGTCCACCGCGTACCCATCTATGTGGCGGGATACCGCTCGCCGATGATGGTCGTCGCCGGCGAGAAGGGTGACGGCTACCTCGCGCGGCCGGCCGAGTCCATCCCCGGGCTTCGCAAGCTCCTGAAGGTCATGACCAAGGCCGCGCGCGCGGCCGGACGCGATCCCGAGGCGATCGACGTCGCCGGCTATCTCCTCACGTTCATCGACGAGACGCGGCGCGACGCGCTCAATCGCGCGAAGCGCGACCCGTTCGTCATCTACATGATGTCGATCCTTTCCGATGTCACGCTGAAGCGCGCGGGCTTCGAGCCCGAGAACCGCGACCGCATCGCGGCGAAGTGGCGCGCGGAGGACTACACCGGCGCCGGAGCGCTCATCGCGGACGAGCTGCTCGACGCGTACATCCTGTGCGGCACGCGCCGCGAAGTCGCCGAGCGCGCGCACGCCTATCACGAAGCCGGCATGGACCTTCCGCTGCTGCAGCCGGTCGTGCAGGAGGAAGCGCAAGTCCAAGCGCTCCTCGAGGCGGCGGTCCTCTACGGCACGGCCGAGGTGGGCTCCGCGGCGCGCGTCGCGCTCGAGGCGCAGCGCAAGACGTTCGCTCAGCGGACGGGCGATCAGCTCGGCGCGCTGTGGGAGATCGCGCGCCCCTTCTCGTTCACCGCGTCGACGGTTCCCGTCGCGGCGGGCGGCGCCCTGGCGGCCGTGGCCGGCGCGTTCGACCCCGGACTCTTCGTCGCCGCGCTCGTCGGCGCCGTCGCCCTCCACGTGGGCACGAACGTCACGAACGAGATCTACGACGTGCGCAAGGGCGTGGACACGATCGTCTCGCCCCGCGCGAGCCACGCGATCGTGAAGGGACGGATCTCCGACCGCGCCGCCTATCGCTTCGCGATCGCGGCGTTCGCCGTCGCGGTCGCGATGGGGCTCGTCCTTACGGCGGCGCGAGGATGGCCGATCGTGGCGCTCGGCATCGTCGGCCTTATCGGGGGCTACACGTACACGGCGCCACCGTTCCAGTACAAGTTCGGGCCGGTCGGGATCCCGCTCGTCTTCCTGCTGATGGGACCGCTCATGGTCATCGGATCGTTCTACGCGGTGAGCGGGCTCTTCGACCTGCGAGCCGTCGCGGCGAGCATCCCGGTGGGACTCCTCGTCGCGGCGATCCTCCACGGCAACGAGTGGCGTGACATCAGCGAGGACGCGCGCGCGGGAGCGCGGACGTTCTCGGTGCGCGCGGGCCGCGCGGCCGCGCATTGGCTCTACGTCGCGCTGGTGGTGGGCGCGTACCTCGCGCTGTCGGCGGCGGTCGTCATCGGTCTGCTGCCGACGTGGACGCTCCTCGCGATGCTGTCGCTGCCGCTTCTCGTCCGCCAGATCCGATCCTCTGAGCTCGGCGCGACGGGCCAGCAGCGCGCCATCGCCATGATCGACCTCGAGACCGCGCAGCTGCACGCCGTGTTCGGCTATCTCCTCGTCGTCGGCCTCATCATCGCCGCGCTCGTCGCGCGCTAGACGTGCGGCCCCTCGCTCTCGGCGTCGGCGCGGCCTTCGCGGCGTTCGGCCTGACGTTCCGTGGCCCCCGCGAGAAGTTCTGGGACCGGATGACCGCCACGGGACTTGCGCTTGGCGCCGTCGCGCTGGCCGCCGATCGCGAGAGCCGGCGCGCGCGCGTCGGACCGGCGGAGGTCGCGCTCGGTCTCGCGAGCGCCGCGGCGCTCTACGGCATCTTTCGAGTCGGTGACGCCGTGGCTCGCGAGGTCATGCCCCGAGGCAGCGAGGAGATCGGCGACATCTACGCGCTTCGCTCGCTGCGTCCCCGGGAGGAGCTCGCGGCGCGCCTCGGGTTGGTCATCGGGCCGGCGGAGGAGCTGTTCTGGCGTGGGTTCGTGCAGCGGCGCGCCGGCTACCTCGCGGCGACGGCGCTGTACGGAGGCGCGCACGTCGTGACGGAAAACGCGACGCTCGTCGGTGCGGCGACCGTCGCGGGCGCCTACTGGGGTCTTCTGCGGGCGCTCGGTCTGCCGCTCGGCGCGCTGATCGTGAGCCACGTTGCCTGGGACATCTGGATCTTCCTCATCGCGCCCACCGCTGCACCGGCCAGAGGTGATGGCAGAGCCGGCGTCTAGACCTTTCGGTCGTGCGGCTGACGGGCCCGCTGACGCTCGGGGCAGCATTTGCAGTGCGGGTCCGGCCACGTGAGCCAGACCACGAGCGCGAGCCACCCCGCAAGAAGTCCGACGCTGAACGCGAGGTCACCGGACACACGGAACGCTCTGGCATCGCGCGTGCCAGCCCGCCGCCGCGATGGTCGCTAGGCCGCCGCTCCGTCACGGGCGACGCGTAGCGCGTCCTTGAGCGTGAAACGACCGAGATACAGGGCACGTCCGACGATCACCCCGCGCAGCCCACGGTGGCGCAGCTTGGCGAGCTTCTCGATGTCCTCGAGTGAGCCAACGCCGCCGGAGTAGATGACGTCGCCACCGAACGCGCGAGCCACGGCCTCCGTCGAGGCGAGATCGAGACCCTGGAGCGTGCCGTCGATCGAGACGTTCGTATAGATGACGGTCGGCACCCCCGTCACGGCGAGGCGCTGCATGAGATCGACGGCGCGCACCTCCGTCGTCTCGGTCCACCCAGCCGTCGTCACCATGCCGTTCCGTGCGTCGACGGAGACCGCGAGCCCGTCGGCGTGGCGATCGACGAGACGGCCGATGAGCTCCGGGTCCTCGATGGCCGCGGTCCCGACCACGATGCGCGACGCGCCGGCCTCGGCGAAGGCCTCAGCGGTGTCGAAGTCGCGGATCCCGCCGCCGGCCTGGATCTTCACGGTGAAGCGGTTGGCGATGGCCCGTATGTGATCGAGGTTTGCGGGCGTCCCGGTGCGCGATCCATCCAGGTCGACGACGTGCAGCCACTCCGCGCCGTCCGCGACGAGCTTGCGCGCGGCTTCGAGCGGCGACGCGGCGACCCGTTCCACGGTCGCGAAGTCGCCGCGCGTCATCCGCACCGCGTGGCCCTCGTAGATGTCGATCGCGGGATAGACGATCACGTGGCGATGAATGGTATGAGGCCGCCGGCTCGACGCCGGCGGCCTCGACCGGTCAGGAAGCTAGCGCGCGGCGAGCCCCTGGATGCCCGCGGGGACGGCGACGCCGGCCATCCGCACGAGGCTTCCGTCGGAGCCGACCCGGAATGCGCTGATCGAGTGCGTTCCGCCGTCGTTCGCGTAGAGGAACCGGCTGCCCCTCGAGATCGCCATGTCCGTGGTGTGCGCCCCCGTGGCGTGCGCGGCCTGGGCGAACACGAGCGTGAGCGCGCCGTCCTTGTCGATCGCGAACGTCGAGATCGAGTCGCTCGCGGCGTTCGCGGTGAATCCGTAGCGCCCGTTCTCCGTCACGACCACCCAGCACGCGGCGGCCTGCGTCGTTGGAATGGACTCGCTGACCGGGACGAGCGTTCCATCCTTGCCAAGCTCGTAGGACGATGCGGCGGAGAGACCCGCGGGTGCGCCCGCGGCCTCGGAGACGACGAGGTCATCGTGCCGGCCGAACGCGAACCCGAACGGCGTCGACCCGGACGAGGGATACGACGTCGCGGCGCCCGCGACGCCATGCTCGACCTTGAAGACGTCGATCGTGCTCGTCGCCTTCTCCGTGACGACGAGGGCGTGGCCGTTCGGCGCGAACTCGATCTGCGCGGGACCGCTCCCGCCGAGCGCGCGGATCGAGCCCGGGATCGCAGTGAGGTCGCCGTTGTGAGCGCGGAACCCGGCGATGTTCAGGCTGCCCGCGTTCACGACGTAGACGACGTCGCCGTCGGTCGTCAGGCTGATCGGCTGCGTTCCCCCCGACCCGATGCGGTCGGTGAGGACGAGTCCGCCTTTGGTGACGCGGAAGGCCGCGATGTCGTTGCTTCCGGCGTCGACCGCGTAGAGCCAGCGTCCGTTGCCGCTCAGGACGACGGCGCCCTGCGAGCCGAGGCCGGCTCCGCTTCCCAGGCCGCCCGTGGCGAACGTGCCGGACCAGGTCAGCGTTCCCGACGCCGAGCGGTCGTATGCGATGACGGCGTTGCCGGTCGCCGCGTTGGTCAACGTGTAGACGGCCCCGGCACCTTCCGAAGCAGCCGATGGGCTTGAGGGAACGAGCACGAGAGCGAAGATCGCGAGAAGCGACAACAGAGACGCGACGAAGCGTGACATGGGTCTCCTCCCAGATGGTCGTGCCTGCGATGGGCAGGTCGCGACGACTGTGGAGAGCGCGGATGACATCGCGATGACAGCGCTGTCACGCGGATGTCATCGGCGGCTGGCAGCGTGCGAACATGCGGGACGTGGAATTTTCGCCGTCGGACGCGCCGATTCTCGTCGTCGACGACGACCCGAAGATCCTGCAGCTCGTGCGGATGTATCTCGAGCGAGAGGGATTCACCGTGGCCACGGCGCTCGATGGAGTGACCGCGCTCGCGGCGATCCGCGACCGAACCCCGCGGCTCGTGATCCTCGATCTCATGCTGCCGCGCCTCGATGGCATGGAGGTCCTCCGCGCCGCGCGTGCCGAGTCGGACGTAGCCGTCCTCGTGCTTTCGGCGCGGGGAAGCACCGCCGACCGGATCGCCGGGATCGCCAGCGGGGCGGACGACTATCTCCCCAAGCCGTTCTCGCCAGCGGAGCTCGTGGTGCGTGTGAAGGCGCTGTTGCGGCGCGCCGAAGCGCGTGATCGGCCCGCGCGCAGCGAGCTCGTCCTCGGCGACCTCGTGATCGATCTCGCTCGCCACGAGGTCCGGCGCGGCGCCGAGCGGCTCACGCTGACGCAATCCGAGCTGGGCCTGCTCAGCGCGCTGGTGGAAGCAGGCGGCCGGATCGTCTCGCGCGAATCGCTCCTCGACTCGCTCTACGGGCGAGGTGAATCCGAAGTGCTCGACCGGACCGTCGACGTGTACATCCGCCGGCTGCGCGACAAGCTCGGTGACGACCCGGACCGGCCACGCTACGTCGCGACCGTCCGCGGAGCGGGCTACCGCGCCGTGCTCGGATGAAGAGTCTCTCCGGCCAGATCGCTGTTGGCGCCGCGGCGGTCGCCGCGGTCGTCGGGGTCGTGCTCACCGTCGGAACGCTCGTGTTCGCGCGCATGTCCTTCGCCGAGCTCATGGTCGATCACGGCGAGACCCTCGCGTCCGCCCAGGCGATGTTCCAGGACAGCGTCACCCGATTCTTCGTGGCGGCTCTCGTCTTCGCCGCGCTCGCTTGCGCGCTTCTGGCCGTCGCGGTCGGCCGCCGCGTGGCGGCACCGCTTCACGACATGAGCGAGGCCGCCCGGCTGGTCGCGCAGGGCGACCATGGCGTCCGCGTGCACGCGCGCGGGCCGGCCGAGGTGCGCTCGCTCGCGGACTCGTTCAACGCGATGGCCCGCGAGATCGAAGAGCAGGAGCGGATGCGCCGCGAGTTCGTTTCGAACGCGGCCCACGAGCTCCGGACCCCGCTCACCAACCTCCAGGGCTACCTCGAGGCCCTGCGCGACGGCGTGGTCACGGCCGACCGCATGACGTTCGAGTCGCTTCACGAGGAGGTGGACCGGCTGGTCCGGCTCTCACGGTCGCTCGACGCTCTCGCGGAGGGCGACGTCGCCGTGAACGCGCGAGGCGAGCTGCGCGAGATCGATCTGCGCGCGACGATCACGACCGCCGTCGAGCTCTACGCGGCGGCGATCGAGCGGCGGGGCCTGCGGCTCGATGTCGACCTGCCCGCGGTCCTCGGCGCACGCGCGGATCCGGACCACCTCGCTCAGGTCCTCGCGAACCTGCTGCAGAACGCCGTGCGCTACACGCCGGACCACGGCCGCATCACGGTCTCCGCACGGCGCCGCGACGAGGACGTCCTGGTGACCGTGACGAACTCGGGGCCGGGCATTCCCGCGGACGATCTGGCGCATATCTTCGAGCGCTTCTACCGGGTGGAGAAGTCGCGCGACCGGGCGAGCGGGGGTGCCGGCATCGGCCTGGCGATCGTGAAGACCCTCGTCGAGCTCGGCGGCGGTCGCGTCGGCGCGGAGTCCGCGCCGGATCTGACGCGTTTCTGGTTCAGCATCCCCGCGAACCATTGAGCGCAGCGGCTCAGACGGCGGCGAGGGCCTCCATGAGCCGCCCCACGGCGGCGCCGAGCGAGTAGCGCTTCGCGAGGCTCTCGAGCGTCTCGGGGTGCGTGGGTTTTCGCGGGATCGTGCCGTCGCCCCCGGTGACCGGCGCGTCGCGGGCCATCCAGACCACCTTCCGTGCCGCCGCGAGGTATTCGGCGTCCGATCGCAGACGTGACCGTATGGTCGACGACAGGTCCGCCGCGCCGAGGATGCCGTCGAGCGACCCGTACTTCGCTACCAGATGGCTCGCGGTCTTCTCCCCTATCCCGTGCACGCCGGGCAGCCCATCGGAAGGGTCGCCGCGGAGAACGGCGTAGTCGTAGTAGCGGTCGCCGGGGATGCCGTACTTCGCATGGATGTAGGCCTCGTCGACGTATGCGAGATCGGACACGCCGCGGAGGGTGTAGAGCACGCGCACGTTCGGATCTTTCACGAGCGCGAAGAGATCGCGGTCGCCGGTGACGATCTCGATCGGTCCGCTGGTGCGCTCCGCGATCGTCGCGATGACGTCTTCGGCCTCGTGATCCTCCGCCGCCGCGGTGGTGATGCCGAATGCCGTGAGGAGCTCGACGATGATGTCGATCTGCGGCTCGACCGGGTCCGGCGGGTCGTCCGGGCCGGCGACGCGATGAGACTTGTACGACGGCAGCACGTCGACGCGGAACTGCGGGCGCCAGTCCGCATCGAGCGCCACGAAGAGCCGCGCCGGCTTGCGGTCGGGGATGAGCCGCGAGATGAAGTTCAGAAAGCCGAGCGCCGCGTTCACGTTCGTGCCGTCCGACGCTTTCCACTCGGGCATCGCGTGGTACGCCCGATAGGCCAGGCTCGATCCGTCGACGAGGAGCGTCGCGCCGGCTATCGCCGTGCGGCGGGCGCGGCGAACACCGTGTCGAGCGCTGCGATGAAGCGATCGTTCTCGGCCGGCGTGCCGAGCGATGCCCGGAGACACCCGTCACATCCCGGCCAGATCGAGATATCGCGGATGAGCACGCTCTGCTCGAGGAATCGTGCGTGAACGTCGGCGGGTTTTGCGTCCCGCAGGCGGAACAGGATGAAGTTCGTCACCGACGGGAACACCTCGATGGCCGAAACGCGCCGCAGCGCCGCCATGACCCGCTCGCGCTCGCGCTTCGCGAGGTCGAGCCGGTGCGCGATGGCCTGCTCGTCGCGCGCCACGCGCACAGCGACGGCGAGCGTGAGCGTGCTCACGTTGTACGGAAGCGCCGCGGCGGTGAAGTAGCCCATGAGGTCGGGGTGGACGATGAGCATGCCGACGCGCAGACCGGCGGCGGCCAGCACCTTCGAGAACGTCTTCGAGACGATCATGTTCGGGAACGCGTCCATGCGCGACACGAGCGATCGCCCCGCGAAGTCGGAGTACGCCTCGTCGACGAGGACGAGCGTCTCGGGGAACCGCTCGGCCACCGCGAGGATCACCTCGGCGGCGATCTCGTTGCCGGTGGGGTTGTTCGGAGTCGTGAAGACCACGATCTCGGGGCGAACGCGCGTCATCGTTTCGATCGCGCGTTCCTTCGTGACCTCGTAGGGAAGACCGACCATCTCCTCGACGACGGTGCCGCCGGCGAGCTGCGTGAGGCGGCCGTGCATCGAGTAGGTGGGATGGAACAGGAGCGTCTTGCGGCCGTGGCCG
>DATBKH010000187.1:0-11205 GCA_036555955.1 Candidatus Limnocylindria bacterium
CGGGGCCGATGGCCAGGATGCGCTCGTCGCCGACGCGCCGGGTCACCCCGCGATCGTCGAGGAACGCGAACAGCGGAAGGACGTGCTTCCGGCTCGATCCGAACAGATCACGAGCCCGCGCGACGGTGATCTTTCCTTCGCTCGCGAGCTCCCCCACGACGGCTTCGCCGAAGCGGGCAAGGGCCTCCGGCAGGAACACGGCCTCGGTCCCCACCCGGATGAGGTCTCCCCTCTCGGCGAGGGCGGCGATGAGCTCGCGATCCAAGCCGAAGCGCGCTTCCAGGTCCGACGGTGACGGCGGCTGCAATGGGTCGCGCTCGAGCTGGACGCGCGCGCGCGACCACGCCTCCTCCTGCGCCGGCGAAAGCGCTGCGACGTGATCGGGCAGCGCTAGCAGCCCGGAGCGATCGGTGACGCGGCCGCCCGCGACGAGCTGCTCGACGAGCGCGGCGAACCGCTTGGGCGCGAGACCCGTCGACGCGCGGGCCTCCTCGCGCGGCGCACCCGCACGGAGCGGCGAGCGACGGTGCGCCGCGCCGAGCATCCGCTCCACACGCGTGGCGAAGGTCTCGAAGAGCTCGCGACCGACGTACGCGTCGGCAAGCGCTACCGCGCGGCCGGCGTCGAGGAGGGAGCGGATGGCGCGGTCCGTCTCCTCCGGGTCGACGCCGCTCCGGGCGGCGGCCTCGCGCGCGGTCCGCGGCTCGTCGAGCGCGGCGAGGACGCGCGACTCCGCCGTTGGACCGGTGCGACGTTCGAGCGACTCGACGACCTCGCGGCGCCGGCGCAGACGCGCGGTCGAGACGTCCGCGACGCTCCCGCCTCCGAGCGTCTCGGGCGGGGACGGGCGGCGCACGACGAAGCGATCGCCCACGGCCACGGGCAGCGGCGCGGAGAGGCGAAGCTGCGCCCATCCGGACTCGGCACTCGCGAGCGCACCGGTCTCGAGCAGCGACACGCGCGCCATCACCTCGGCCGTACCCGCGTGCACCTTCACGTCCTCGTCTTGGGCGATCCCCGCCGAAAGCGAGGGCAGCAGCTCGAGACGCGACGCCAGGACCGACGCCGGCGCCAGCGTGCCCGGGCGAACGATCACCATGCCGCGCGACACCTCATCCTTTTCGACGCCCGCGAGGTTCAGCGCGACGCGGCTGCCCGGAGTCGCAACCTCGAGGCTCCGCTTGTGCGTTTGGATCCCGCGGATGCGTGAGCGCTTTCCCGACGGGACGATCTCGATGTCGTCGCCGGTCGCGAACGACCCATCGACGAGCGTCCCCGTCACGACCGTGCCGAAGCCGGTGAGGGTGAAGGATCGGTCGACCGCGAGGCGCGGCCTGCCGATGTCGCGGCGCGCCGGTGCCGCCGCGAGGACCGTCTGGAGCGACGCGAGCAGCTCGGGCAGGCCGCGCCCGCTCGTCGCGGACACCTCGACGACGGGCGACCCTGCGAGGGGCGTTGCTGCGAGCACCGCGACGACGTCGGCCCGCGCGAGCGCCGCCCACTCCTCGTCGACTAGGTCGCGCTTGGTGAGCGCGACGACGGAGCGGTCCACCCCGAGGATGCCGAGGATGGCAAGGTGCTCGCGCGTCTGCGGCATCACCCCTTCGTCGAGCGCCACGACGAGCAGCACCGCGTCCACGGGACCGATCCCCGCCAGCATGTTCCGGATGAAGTCCTGATGACCGGGAACGTCGACGATACCGACGTCCTCACCGCCCGGCAGTCGAAGCCAGGCGAAGCCGAGGTCGATCGTCATGCCCCGCTCGCGCTCTTCGCGGAGGCGGTCGGGGTTCGTGCCCGTGAGGGCGGTGATCAGCGTCGACTTGCCGTGATCGACGTGACCCGCCGTGGCGATGACGCGAGGAGGACGCGGGTCGCTAGACGTTGCGGCGCACCGCGATGCACTCGATCTCGACCTTCGCGCCGCGCGGCAGAGCCGCCTGGACCGTGGAGCGCGCCGGCTTGTGCGTCCCGAAACGCTCCGCGTAGACCTCGTTCATCGCCTGGAAGTCGCCCAGGTCCGCGAGGAAGACGGTGGTCTTCGTCACGCGATCGAGCGAGGACTCGGCCGACACGAGCACGGCCGCGAGATTGTCGAGCGCGCGGCGCGTCTGAACGCGCACGTCGTCGCCGCCGATGAGCTGGCCGCTCTGCGCGTCGAGAGCGATCTGTCCCGCGCAGAACACGAAGTCACCCGCGATGATCGCCTGGCTGTACGGTCCGACCGGCGCGGGCGCGCGGTCCGTCTTCGTCGAGCGAATCTCCATCTGCTCCCTCTCTTTTCTGCGCAGGGGAGGTATCCCCTGCAACCCCTCTCCGTCGGCAGCGTTAGCTGCCCCGTTTCGCCAGCGCCGCGACGACGGCGCGACCGAGCACCTCATCATCCTCCGGCAGGACGCTCCGCAGGTCGAGCGCGGCGCGCTCGTCGATGATGCGCGAAATCACCGGCGGCTCGCCGGCGCGAAGCGTTTCCGCGATGCGGTTCGCGGCCGCCCCGCTCACGGCGACGGCGAACGACGGCTGGGTCTCTTCCGGAAGCGAGCCGCCACCGACCGTCGAGCGGGTCTCGATGACCTCGGCCTCGACGCCGGCCGCCGACAGGCTCGAGGCAAGCGCCCGCGCGCGGCTTCGCAGCGTGCCGGCCGGCGCCGCGATCATTCGCCAGACCGGAAGCTCCCGTTCGGCCTTGCCCTCGCGATAGCTCTCGAGCGTCGCGATGAGCGCGGCGATGGTCAGCTTGTCCGGACGAAGGGCTCGCATGAGCGGATGCGCGCGCAGCCGAGCGATGTGCGGCTCCCGACCTACGGCGATCCCGGCCTGCGGACCGCCGAGCAGCTTGTCGCCCGAAAACGTCACGACGTCGGCGCCTTCGCGTACTGCCTCGGCGACGGTCAGCTCCTTCGCGAGACCGAACCGCGCCGTGTCGAGGAACGTTCCGCTCCCGAGGTCGTGGACGTACGCCACGTTGTGCTCGCGCGCCAGGGCCGCGAGCTCGCGACCGGCGGCCCGAGCCACGAACCCGGTGATCTTGAAGTTGCTGGCGTGCACGCGAAGGATGGCGCCGGTCCTCGCGGTGATCGCGGCGGCGTAGTCACGCGCGTACGTCCGGTTCGTCGTGCCGACCTCCACGAGCTTCGCGCCGGATCGCCGGAGCACATCCGGGATGCGGAAGCCGCCGCCGATCTCGACGAGCTCGCCGCGCGCCACGAGCACTTCTTTCCGTGTTGCGAGCGCGGCCAGCGTCAACAGGACCGCGGCGGCGTTGTTGTTCACGACCGCCGCATCGTCCGCCGAGGCCAGGTCGGCGAGAAGCCGCGCCGCATGACCGTGGCGCTCGCCCCGCTTCCCGGCGGCGAGGTCGTACTCCACGGTGACCGCGCCGGCCGCTGCGGCGATCGCGGCGAGCGCCCGCGGCGCGAGCGGCGCGCGGCCGAGGTTCGTCTGCAGCACGACGCCGGTCGCGTTGATGACCGAACGCAGCGTCCGCCGGTCGCGTTCCTGGAGCGCGGCGCGCGCGCGCGCGGCGAACTGATCGGCGTCACCCGACGCCTTCGCGGCGCGAGCGCTCGCGAGGATCTCGCGCGCGGCGCGTGTGAACCTCTCGCGGTCCTCGGGGGCCGGCTGCCCCGCGCGCACCACCGCGTCGACCGAGGGGAGCGCGCGCCGCGGATCGGCGCGTCTCACGCGGCGAGGACCTCGAGCGCGCGCGGGCGGACGCGGATCGAGAGCCGCTCGACCGTCATGGTCTCGCCGTCCAGCTGGGCGCGCTGCGGCTTATCGAGCTCGATCTCGACCGTACGTGCGCGCAGGGCGACGATCGTCTTGCCGTCGACGTGCGTCCCCCGATACAGCTTCGCGAGCGCCACGACGGACGCCCAGCGCGAGAGATCGCCGGCGAGGAGCACGTCGAACTGGCCATCGTCGAGCGAGGCCGTTGGCGCCACGTGCATCCCGGAGCCGAAATGGGTGCCGTTCGCCGCGACGACGGTGAGGAACTGGCCGCTGCGGAGGTCGCCGTCCACGAGCACGCGCATCGGCTGCGGGCGGTACGTCGCGATCCCCACGAGCGACCCGGCGAAGTAGCCGAGCGTCTTGCCGGCCAGGCGGGACGTCGCCGCGATGCGCTGCGCGACGTGACCGTCGATGCCGACGCCAGCGGCGTTGAGGAAGATGCGCCCGTTCGCGTCGCCGATGTCGATCGAGTGGCGCCGCGCGTCGCGAATGAAGCGCGGGACGAGCGCGGCGCGGCGCGGATATCCGAGAGCCCGCGCGAAATCGTTTCCCACGCCAATGGGAAACAGCGCGAGCGCGGCACCGCTTCCGGCGATCCCGTTCGCGACCTCGTTCGCGGTCCCGTCACCTCCGACGGCGACGATGACGCGATAGCCCTCCGCGGCGCCTTCCCGCGCGAGACGCGCGGCCTCGTCCGGTGCGGGGCTCACGACGACGTCGAGCCGCATGCCGAGCTTTCGGAACTCGCTCGCGATCCGCGCCGCGAGCTTCTCCCCCGCACCGCTCCCGGCGACAGGGTTCACGATGGCGAGCGCGCGCTCGTCCGCGAGAGCGGTCGCGCTCGTCACGCCCCTGCCGGAGAGAGCGCCTTGCGGATCGCGTCCTGCTCCTCGTCCGAGAGCGCGTGCTTCGAGCGCCCGGCCTGCACCTGCTTGGCGAAGACCCGCGTGTCGGCGCGGCCGTGCAGGCTCGAGAGGACGACGCCGTTCCCCTCCGCGTCGAGCAGGGCGATCGCGAACGATTGATCGCCGCCGGTGTCGGCGAACGGGTTGAAGCGGATGACCCCGACCTTCTGGATGCTTCGCTGCGAGAGGCCTTCGAGCTCGCGATGCAGCTTGTTCAGAGCCTCGACGCGCTCGGCGACGGTGTCCAGGCGCTGGAACTGACGGTCCAGCAGCTCGTCGAGGCCCGCGCCCCCGGCGCCGCCGATGAGGCGTCGCAAGCGCTGGCGGAGGACCGATTCGGAGCGATGCAGCCAGGCGACCCAGAGCACCAGAAGAACGACGACGGCGGCCAGCCCGACGACCAGCGTCGAGAGAGTCCCCTGGTCGAGCAGCACGCGGCGGAGCATAGAAGGTCGGCTATCCTCGTCTTCTCCGTGGCAAAGAAGCACCGCGTACGCGCACGTTCGCGCCGGGCCGTCGAGGCCTCGCGTCGCGCATCGTCGCCACGCCCCGCGGCGGTGGAGCGCGAGCGCGAGCCCTCGCGCGCGGCGAGCCCGCGATCGACGCGCTACGGGTCGCGGAGTGGGACGTCGCGGGCCGTCGGCGCACCCTCGGCGGCGCTCGAGCGCGCCGCGGCGTGGGAGCGCGGCTACGTCACCAAGGACTTTCGGCGGATGGCCGTCGTCGTCGCGATCGCGCTCGCGCTCATGGTGGCCGCGGGGATCGTCCTCAACATCTTCGAGCGCTGACGAGGCGGCTCACGCCTCCGGCGGACCAGAACGGAGAACGAGGCGCCGTGAAGGCCATCGCCGTCGCCTCCATTCGGCCCAGCTCGCGAAGCCATCAGGCGGCTCGCCGATCGGCGCAGTTCCGTCGAGCTCGGCCGCGCCGGGGATGTCGAACTTCGTCGCGAACTCCGCGAGCTCCTCGTCCGAGATCGGCCACGTCTCATGCGGAGCCGCGGCCAAGCGCTGATCGAGACGGCTCCGTTGTTCGTCGGAAGGGAGCTCCACGTAGCACATCACGACGGATGCCCCAACGTCGGCAGCCGCTTGCCTGAGGGCCGATCGCTCGTCGCGACTCCATAGCCCGAAATCGAGCACAACGTTCGTCCCGAGCTCGAGAGCGCGCATGCCCAGCTGGATGAGCCGACCCTCGATGACGTCTGACGCTGACGGTGGATTCTCCGGCCCGAAGAGCGCCTTCATCCACTCGTCTTTGGTGAGCCGGAGGGCGTGATGCTCCGCTTCGATTCGGCGAGCGGCAGTCGTCTTGCCGGTACCGGGCAACCCGACTGTCAGGAACAGGGTGGGTCGCTGCATTCCGTCGACAGATTCCCGGTGGGCTGTGCTGGATTCGAACCAGCGACCTCTGCGATGTGAACGCAGCGCTCTAACCAGCTGAGCCAACAGCCCGCGCTACACGAGGATAAGCGTCACCAGCTTCCACCGCCGCCTCCGCCGCCGCCCCCTCCGGCGCCGCCGCCGGAGAAGCCGCTGCCGCCGCTCGAACCGGGTGTCGACGAGATCGCGGAGCCGACGTCGCTCGAGAAGCTCTGGAGCGACGAGGAGAGCAGACCGGCGTTGAAGGGCCCGCTCCCGACGTACCAGGACGAGGTCTGCTGCGTCATGTCGATGTCCTTGAACGCGCGCGCCCACTTGTCGACGCAGCCGAACACGATCGCGTACGGCAGGTACTCGGAGAAGATGTTCTCGCGCTCCGCGAACCGCGCGCGGTCCTTCTCGGCGATCTCCATGTAGTGGCGGAATCCGAGTGTCCGGCGGAGGAGCTCCGCTCCCGACGCGGTCTTCGCCGGCATGAGACGCGCGACCGGGAGCGCCACGAGCCCCACGGCCGTCGCCGCGACCCCCACCAGACCCGCGCCCACGGTGCGCCCGAGGACGATGATGAGGACGAAGCCCGCGACGATCACGAGCGCGCCGAGACCGGCGTAGCCCTGACGCACGCGATCGGGGCGGGCCGGGAACCACTTCCGCGCCGCGCTGTCCTGATACAGCAGGCTCTCGGCGCTGCGGAGCGACGACACGAAATGCGTGCGCAGCTCCGAGATCTTCACATCTTCGCCGCCCTTGAAGAGCCCGTCGTACACGACCCGCTCGTACGGGAGAAGGTCGGCGACGCTCTTCCCCGTCGCGTGGAGCGTCCAATCCTTCTTGCCGAAGAGCCAGTGCTGCGGCTCCTCCGCGATGGAGAGATAGCCACGGACCGCGAGATCGACGATCGTGGCGGTGACGTCCTTCGTGTCCGCGCTCTCGTCGATGATCAGGCCGAGCTGCGCCGGCCGAGCTTTGTCGGGGGGCTCGTACTCCGGCACGATCGTCTCGCGTTCGCGCGCATCGCGACCGGCCGTGTACCAGCGCCAGTAGAGGAAGGCGAGCCCGCCCAGGAACGTGAGGACCGCGAGGGCCAGCCAGACCGGCAGCGGCTCGAACCAGTTGAGCAGGTTGTCCGAGTCACGCGCGATGATCGGCGCCGGCTCGGTCACGACGCCCTTCGCGAGAGCCGCGACGATGGTGAGCTGCCCGCGCGGCGCGAACGCGCGCGTCGCCGCGAACTCCGCTCCGCCCGCCGTGAGCGTGAAGCGGCAGGCCTCGTCCGAGCCGGCCGGCCCCTGGTAGCACGTGGCGCGCTGCGGCGCGGCCGGCGCGCGCACGACGGCGGTGACCGCCTGCGTGCGCACGTCCCATGCGCCGCCGTTCACGTTCCAGAACAGCTCGTCGTGATCGCCGAACGCGTTCATCGCGCCGGCGACGTCGTAGGTGATGCGGTAGGACTGCCGACCGCTGACGGTGCGATCCGGGTCGCCGATCTTGATGACCTTCGAAGCGCCCTGATCGCTCGTCTCGTAACGCAGCGTCTTTCCGACGGCGTCGGTGACCGAGCGGACCTGCAGCTGGTACACGCGAAGGTGCGTGTCGTCCCACTGATAGCGGACGGGGATCGTCCGGAAGATCCCGTGCTTCTGCAGTCCTCCGAAGTCGACGTCGATCGCCTCGAGGATGTGGAGCGACGAATCCTTTTGGATCGTGATGTCGGCCGCGAACCGCTCGATCAGCCACCCCTCGTCCGCGGCCGCGGGCGCGGCCATGAGTCCGAGCGACGCGAGAACGGCGACGGCGATGGCGACGACGCGAGCCGCCATCGCTAGAGGAACTGCAGGAGGATCGTGGCGAGCCCGAGGAACGACAGGAAGCTGCTGCAGTCGGTGATCGTGGTGAGGACGATCGACGAGGATTGCGCGGGATCCTGACCCGCCGCCTTGAGAAGCAGCGGGATCGCCGCGCCGGCGACCCCGGCCGTCATCATCGCGAGGACCATAGCCGTCCCGATGACGAGCGTCAGCCCGATGGATTGGCTCCAGAGGAACACACCGACCATCGTGGTCCCGGCGACGGCGAGCCCGTTCAGGACGCCCACGCCGGCCTCTTTCACGATGAGCCGCGGCCAGTGCGAGAGGCGCACCTCGCGAAGCGCGAGGCCACGCATGGTCACCGCGAGAGCCTGCATGCCGCTGTTCCCGGACTGTCCCGCGACGACGGGGAGCAGGATCGCGAGCGCGGTGAACTTCGCGATCGTCCCCTCGAAGAGGCCGACGACGAACGCCGCGAGGAACGCGGTGGCGAGATTGATCTCGAGCCACGGGAGGCGCTGGCGCACCGCGAACGCGACGCGCGAGAGCGCGCGCTCCTCCTTGCTGACACCGACCATCGTCTGGATGCTCATCGACGCCTCGGCCTCGGCGGCCGCGACCAACGCGCGGTAGCGGATCACGCCGACGAGCCGCCCGTCCCCGTCGACGACGGGCAGCGTCGCGACCCGCTGCTCGGTGAGGTAGTTCACGATCTCCTCGCGCGTCGCCGTCGCGTGCACGCCGACCGGCGTTCCGGTGACGAGGTCCTTCAGCTTCGTGTCCGGTGACGCGGTCGCGATCTCGCCGAGGGGGACGGTCCCGACGAGGCGGCCCGATCCGTCGGTGAGATAGATCGCGCCGAGCTCCTTCTCCTTGAACGTGCGCATCTTGCGCAGCGCGTCGTCGACGGTCGTGTCGGGCATGAACGCGGTGATGCGCGGATCCATGAGCGCGCCGGCCGTGTCGAACGGATACGTCAGGAGCTCGCGGACCTCCGACGCGAAGCGACGCGGCAGCCTGGTGAGGACGGCCTCGCGCTCGGTCGCGTCGAAGCTCGCGACTATCGGCGCGGCGCGCGCGGGATGCATCTGCCGCAGCGCGATCTTCGCCGCCTCGGCCGGCATGTTCCGCAGGACCTCGGCGGCGACCCGCGGGTTCAGCCGCTCGAGCAGGTGGACCGCCGCCTCGGGGCCCGCGTCGTGGACGATGAGCGCCGTCTCCTGCGGGAGCCGCTCGTCGAGGAAGCGCGCGACCTCGTCGGGGTGGTGGCGGAGGTACTCCGCGTTCAGCGCGCGGCGCGCGTCGTGGTCAGAGGTCGCCGGCGCGGTCGTCGCGGAAGGCGCGGGCTCGAGCGGGACGGCGGGTGCCGCGACTGCCTCGTTCACGGGGCGGAGTATCGCCGAAGGACCGAGCGCCCGACCGGTCTAACGGGTCTCCGTGGCCGGCGGCTGGCCCTAGCGGACCACGATCGAGCTCGCGCCGGCCGTGATCGTGAGCGTTACGCGATCGACGGCCCCCGCGTACGCGGCAGTTTCCACGAAGGTTCCGCACGCGACGCACCCGCCGACGTTACCGCCGGTCCCGAGGCGCGTGTTGTCGCTGCGCAGCGAGAGAAGCGCGCCGCTGGTGGACACGCGGGCCTCGACACCGTCGGGGATGACGACGACGATGCTCGACGCTCCACCGTTCACGCGTATGTCGACGTTGCCGCTCGGCTTCGGCACGACCAGACGCAGCGAGGACGCTCCGATGTTGACGCGGCCGTCGGTCACCTTCACGTCGGAGAGATCGATGTCGAACTCCCCCGCCCCCGCGTTCAGGGTGAGCGATGTCGGTACGTCGCTCGCGACGTCAACTTGGACGTCCGCGCCGCTCGACGGATGCAGGAATCCGTTCGGCGTGACCTGATCGAGACGGACATCGGCGCGTCCGGTCGCGGTCGCGCGCGCGGGCGTGCGCAGGCGGAGATCGGGATTTTCGCTGTGCGCCTCGACGAGCGCGGCCGCGCCACCGCTCACGCGATAGGCGCGCGTCGCGCCCGCGTTCAGGGTGAGCGCGAGCTGCGTCGCTCCCTCGCGAGGAACGATCACGTTTGTCTCTCCCTGACCGTCGCCGTCGCTGCCGAAGACGAAGACCCCTGGTCCGAGGTTCGGCGCGTACGCGACGAGGGCGATGCCCGCCGCGATGACCACGACCTCCGCGGCGAGCGTGGCGACCGGCCAGCGGTTCGCGAATGCGATGTCGAGTCCGACGAGGATGAGAAGCAGCGGCCACAGGCTGGCGATCGCGAGCCACGAGATCCCGGAGATGAAGCCGTAGTTCTGGAGCAGGAACAGCAGACCGAGCGTGATGAGCAGCAGCGGCCAGAAGACGCCGCGGCGCGGGCGCATCTAGGAACGCACCCGCTGCATGAGGAAGAGGACGCCGATGCCGATGAGCACCACCGGCCAGAGGAACTGCCACTGGACGAATTTGAAGACACCGGCGTTGCTCAGCAGGAACACCACGCCGAGCCCGATGAGGAGGTAGCCCACCGCCATGCGACGGCGTTCCGCCTCGGCCGCGCGGACCGCCGGATCGACGGGCGCCACCGTCGACGGTGCCGCCGGATCGGGGTCCATGCGCGCGGTCGCGTCCGTCGGTGCCGTTGCGGAGCTCGCCGAAACGAACGGCGCGGGCCGCCCCGGCTGCGGCATGAGGATGAGCAGCACGATGTACGCGAGGAGTCCGGCGCCACCGAACAGGGCGAGCACCACGAAGACGACGCGCACGAGCGTGGCGTCCACCGCGAGGTACTCGGCGATGCCGCCGCAGACCCCCGCGATGACCCGGTTCGTCGCGCTGCGCTCAAGACGATGTGACACGGACACGCTCCCTTCGTTCGAGGTATTCGTAGGCCACCGCGACCGCGAGCGCGAACGTCGCGGCGAGCGGAACGCTCGGTTGCTCCGCGATCTGCAGGAGCGCGCTCGCCGGGACGGCGGCGCGCGACAGCAGGTCGAGCGAAAACGCGAAGATCTCGGCGGCCACCGCCGGTGCCACGGCCGGCAGGGCGACGACGGCGAGACCGATGAGGCCGGTCGCCGCGACGACCGCGACGGCGGCCGACGTGAAGTACGCGAGCACCCTCGCGGGGCGATCGTCCTCGGCCCGCGCGACGAGGGCGGCCAGATCGATGCGCGGCGGCAGCTCCGCCGCGTCGAGACGGAGCGCGCGGCGGAGCCGAGCCTCGTCGAGGAAACCGTCGTCGCGGCGCTCGGTCATTCGGAACCACCGAGAGCGCGTCGCAGCAGGGCGCGGCCGCGCAGGAGCTGAACGCCGACGGTGGACGCCGGCCGGCCGGTTATCGAGGCGATCTCCTCGACCGAGAGGTCGTTG
>DATBKH010000188.1:0-10840 GCA_036555955.1 Candidatus Limnocylindria bacterium
CTGCACGACCTCGGCAAGATCGCGATACCCGACGCGATCCTGCTGAAGCCGGGTCCGCTCACGACGGTCGAGTTCGCCACGATGCGGCAGCACTCGATCGAAGGCGAGCGCATCTGCCTGTCGCTGCGCAGCGTCTCGCACTACCTGCCGATCATTCGCCACCATCACGAGCGCGTGGACGGCGAGGGGTATCCGGACCACCTCGCCGGCAAGGACATCCCGATCGGCGCGCGCATCGCCTCCATCGCCGACGCGTGGGACGCGATGGTGAGCGACCGGCCGTATCGCGCTGGGCTTCCCGAGGACGAGGCGGTCCGCCGCTTGAAGCAGGGCGCGGGAAGTCAGTGGGACGCGGGGCTCGTGCGGACCTTCCTGGACCTCGTCGACTCCGGCCTCACCCGCCGAGTCGTCGCGACGCAGCTCGCAGCCTCGGCGTGAAGCGCGCTTCCGCGCGCGCCATCGTCGCGCAGATCGCTCGTGCCGACGTCCGCCGCGAGCACCGGCAGCCCGCGGGGCCGAGCGTGTCCGTGCAGGCCGGCGAGCTGCGTGCGGGACTCATGCGGGGCGAGCTCGTTCTGCACTACCAGCCGATCGTCGACCTGCGGAGCGGCGAGTGCCGCCGGGTCGAGGCGCTGCTGCGCTGGCAGCATCCGCGTCTCGGCCTCCTCGAGCCGAAAGACTTCCTCGCGATCGCGACGCCGTTCCTCGAGGACATCGCGCTGTGGGTGGTCGAGTCGGCCGCGCGACAGTGGACGGAGTGGCGCGGGCGCGGCGAGACGCTCGGCATCGGAGTGAACCTCGCGGGTCCGGAGCTCCGCGAGAGCGGGCCGCTCGTCGAGGCGATGCGTTCGCTCGGGTCCGGACAGCTCACGTTCGAAGTGAGCCCTGCGACGTTCTCCGGCGAATCGGAGCGCGCGGCCCTGGACCGCCTCAGCGCGGCCGGCGCCCGGATCGCGCTCGACGGTGTCGGGCCGGAGGACGCGCCGGGCCGCGTCGTTGCGGCGCATCTCGACGAGATCAAGATCTCGCGCGCGCTCGTCCGCCGGGCCTCCGAGACGAAGGAGGCGCTCGCCGGCATGCGCGCTCTCGTGGAGCTCGCGCGCGACTACCGGCTCGCGGCCGTCGCGGTCGGCGTGGAGGACCGCGCGCTCCGCGACGTCGCGCTGAGCCTCGGATGCGAGCTCGCGCAGGGCTACTTCGTGAGCCGTCCGCTCGTGCCGGACCGGCTCGGTCCGTGGCGCCGCTGGGTCGCGGGTGTCGCGCTCACCGGCTCGCTGACGCTGACGACGTTCGCGGGCATCGGGAAGGCGGCGAGCGGCGGCTCTGGCCTTCAGACGCCGACGCTGGTGCGGGGTGTGCTGCCCACCGCGTGCTCGCTCGACATTCCGAGCGTCGCGGCGCGAAGCGGCATCGAGCTCGACTGCGTGCGCGGCGATCGCGCCGACCTCTACGTCGAGGACGCGGTCGATCCGGCCGTGCGCGATGCCTTGAGCGCGGCGATGGATCGGGACATGGCCACGCTGGAAGGCGACCTCGGCCACGCGTTCAGCAGCAGGCCGGCGATCTACGCGTTCGCTTCGCGCGCGAGCTTCGCCTTCGCGCTGCAGGACATCTTCGGCGTGCGCGGTCCCGACGCGGGTCTGCTCGCCGCGGCGAACGGCGGCGTGACGCTGCCGCGGCAAGGGGCGATCGTGCTGAACCTGCAGAACGTCGCGAACGACGCGGACTACGGGATCGTGCGACACGAGCTGACCCATGCGCTCGTTCATCAGATCGTGGGCGTGAACGTTCAGCTGCCTGCGTGGTTCGACGAGGGCCTCGCGACCCTGCGGGAGCGGGACGGGACCGCGGGCGCCGCGCGCGGCTCGGCGGTCGCCCTCGGCATCCTGAGCGCGGGAAAGACGACGCTCGGCGATCTCGACGACCAGACCGTGTGGGCTCAGCGCAACGCGACGCTGGACGGTCAGGCGTATTCCGTCGCGGCCGAGGCGGTGCGCCTCCTCGAAGGTCGCGTCTCGCACGACGGACTCGTGCGTATGCTCGACGCGGTCGCGGGTGGCGCGACCTTCGCCGCCGCGTATCTCGACGAGGCCGGCGAGACTCTCGCCGACTTCACGCAGGCGTTTCCGGCTCGTCTTGCGTCGGAGCTGTCCGACGCTCGGATCGTGCAGACCGCTCGACCCGACGGCGTCCTGTGGACCCTCACCGGATTCACGCCGAACAGCGTCGTGAAGGTGAACATCGACGGCGCGGGCTACCACCTCGAGTACGAAGTGCGGACCGACAAGTACGGCGTGCACCAGGGAACGTTCGGCGCGACCGCGCCGAAGGGCGACTACACGCTGCGCGCGACGCGCGGCGGTACCACGATCACCGCGGTCCTCCGGACGTAGCGCCGCTGCCGGCCGCCGCCGGTACAGTTCGACCGCATGGGGGAGCCGGAACCGATCGATGTCGATGCGCTCATGGCCGAGGTCCGCGAGCGCATCCGCGCGAAACGCGAGAAGGGGATCTACGGGCCGGACGTCGATGCGCTCATGCGCGTTCCGCTGCCCGGCGGCCGGCGGATCTTCTCCGACGATCTCCAGGATCCGCTGGCGTCGCTCGCCGAAGCGCTGGACGAAGAGGTCGAGTACGACCCGCGCAGCCACAAGCCGATCGTCGGTCCGCTCATCACCTATGCGCGCAAGGTGGTCATCTCACTCGTGCGGTGGTGGATGGGCGCGATCCTCGAGCGGCAGGAGCGCATCAACCGGCTGCTCGCCGCGGCGTACGACTACGAGGGGCAGATGGCGCCACGCTTTGGCGCGCGCCTGGAGCGTCTCGAGCGCGAATGGAAGGAGCGGCGCGAGCACGAGGTCGCCGCGAATCTGCACTCGGTGTACTTCCAAGCCCGCTTCGGCGGCGACGAGCCCGTCATCCGCAAGCAGTCGGAGGCCTTCGTCGATCTTTTCGCCGGCCGCAAGCGGGTGCTCGACCTCGGATCGGGGCGCGGCATCTTTCTCCAGCTGCTGAAGGACAAAGGGATCGGCGGATACGGGGTCGACCTCGACCCCCGCATGGTCGCGCAGGCGCGCGAGAAGGGGTTCGAGGCGCATGAGGTCGACGCGCTGACGCACCTCCGGCAGATCGCCCCGGGCAGCATCGACGGGCTGTACGCGCGGCATCTTGCCGAGCACATCCTTCCCGGAGAGCTCGTGGAGATCCTGCGGGCCTGTCGTCGCGCGCTCGCGCCCGGCGCGCCGCTCGTCTTCGTGACGCCGAACCCCAAGACGCTCACGGTCGGCGCGCACACGTTCTGGATGGATCCGCAGCACCTCCGGCCGATCCCGCCGGAGCTCTTCAGGTTCTATCTCGAGGTCGAGGGGTTCACCGAGGTCGAGCTCCGCGGCTTCGAGCCGACCGAGCGCAAGCTCAACGAGGACGTCCCGGCCGGACCGATCCGCGAGAACGTGAAGCTCCTGAACGAGACGCTCTTCGGCGATCGCGACTACGCCGTCATCGGCCGAGCTCCACGGTGAGAGTGCACCAGTTCCATCCGACGCTCGCGCCCGGCGACGCGATGAGCAATCACGTGTTCGCGTTGCGGAAGAGGGCCCGGCACTGGGGATACGACTCGTTCGCGTACGCGGTCGAGGCGAAGCCGGGCGTCGCCGACGTCCGCTCGTACCGCCGCCTCTTCCGCGAGGTGCGGCCGGATGACCTCTTGATCGTCCACTTCTCGATGGGCACCGAGGTCATCGATCAGCTCATCAAGATCCCGGCGCGCCGCGTGCTCGTCTACCACAACATCACCCCACCCGAGTTCTTCAGCGGCATCAATCCGCACGCCGCGGCGTTCGCGCGCCTCGGTCTGCGGCAGCTCGCACGGATCGCTCCCGCGTTCGAGCTCGCGATCGGCGTGTCCGAGTTCAACCGTCGCGCGCTGGTCGATGCGGGATACGAGGAGACGGCGCGCGTCCCGATTCTCTTGGACTGGGAGCACTTCGCCGTGCCGCCGAACGATGCGGTCACCGCGCGCTGGCGCGGCCTGCGGACGGTGCTGCTCTTCGTGGGGCGGATCTCGCCGAACAAGCGGCAGGACGATCTCGTTCGCATGCTCGCGTACTACCGCCGGTGCATCGATCCTGAGGCGCACCTCGTCCTCGTGGGCGCGTACCGCGACCAGCCGCAGTTCTACGCCCGCGTCGTCGCGCTGATCGACCGCCTCGGACTCGCCGGCGCGGTCTCGTTCGCCGGGAGCGTCGACGATGCGACGCTCCTCGCGCACTACCGCAGCGCCACCGCCTTCGTCTCGCTCTCGGAGCACGAGGGGTTCGGCGTGCCGCTGCTCGAGGCGATGCGCTTCGGTCTGCCGGTCGTCGCCTACGACGCGGCCGCGATCGGCGAGACGGTCGGCACCGGTGGCGTGCTGCTCCGTGAGCGCGATCTCGCGGAGGCGGCCGAGACCGCGGCGATGGTCGCCGAGCGGCCGGATCTCCATGAAGCCCTCGTTGCGGCGGGGGAGCGGCGCGTTCGGGACTTCGACCCGGACACGGTCGCGGAGCGCACCCGCCAGGTCCTCGGTCTCTAGGCGTGATACCATCATGATGGCATGGAACGAAAACAGATCCAGCTGACGCGGCAGCAGGCGGCGGCGGTCCGCCGCATCGCCGCGCGCCGCAAGACGTCTGACGCTGCGATCGTGCGTGAGGCGGTCGATCAGTGGTTACGAGGCCAAGGCCGTGCTGGCGAGAAGGAGCGCTGGCGTCGGGCCCTGGCCGTCGTGGGCAAGTTCTCCTCAGGTCGATCCGACATCAGCAAAGAACACGATCGCGAGCTGGCTGAGGCGTTCCGCTCCTGACCGCGTTCGTCGACACGTCGGGCTTCTTCGCTCTCCTCGATCGAACGGACCAGTTTCACGAGGCCGCCAAGCGAACTCTCGCCAGGTTTGCGGCGGACGAAGAGGTCCTTGTAACCCACAGCTACGTTCTCGTGGAGACGATGGCCCTCGCCCAACGACGGCTCGGGGTCGATGCCGCGCGCGAGTTTCTCCAGGAGCTAGCCCCGATCGTAACGACGGTCTGGATCGATGAGCCCACGCACCAAGCCGGGGTCGCCGCCCTCCTCGCGGCTCTTCCGACCAGGATCTCGTTCGTCGATTTCGTCAGCTTCGAGGTGATGCGGGAGCAGGGCATCGCGGTGGTCCTTGGCTACGACGATGATTTCAAAGCCGCAGGATTCACCACAGCCACGTGACCGAGCGTCTGCGCTTCGCGCACCAGTTCAACCCGGTGATCGCCTACGGCGACGCGGTCGGCAACGACTGCCTCGAGCTGCAGCGCATCTTCTGGTCGACCGGCGTACGTAGCGACCTCTTCGCGGCCGAGGCGAAGCCGGAGATGCGCGCGCTCACGAGATCGTGGGACGACCTGGGGCAGATCACCGGGCGCGACGGCCTGCTCCTCGTGCACCACTCCATCGGTACGGACACGGTGCCGAAGGTGATCGCATCGCCCGCGCGCAAAGCGCTCGTCTACCACAACATCACGCCGTCGCGGTACTTCGTCGGGCTGAACGACTACCTCGCGCGGTTCGCCGATCTCGGCCGCGAGCAGCTGCGCGAGCTCGCGCAGCACGCCGAGTTCGGCATCGCCGACAGCGAGTACAACCGCAAGGAGCTCGAAGAGGCCGGCCTCGCGAACACCGCGGTCGTGCCGGCGCTCGTGGACTGGGAGGACTTCGACCGTCCACCCGATCCGTACGTCGCGCGCACGCTCGCCGACGAGCGCACGACGATCCTCACGGTCGGCCAGATCCTGCCGCACAAAGCGGTGCACGACGTGGTCGCGGCGTTCGCGCGCTATCGCAAGTCCGATCCGACGGCGCGGCTCTTCCTCGTCGGACCGAGCGCGATGTCGGGGTCCTACCTCGACCGGGTGCGCGCCGACATCGCGAGGCTCGGCCTCGAGGACGCGATCACGCTGACGGGAAGCGTCACGATCGAGCAGCTCGTCGCGTACTACCGCGGCGCGACCGCGTTCCTCACGCTCTCGGAGCACGAGGGCTTCTGCGTGCCGCTCCTCGAGGCGATGCGCAGCGATCTCCCCGTCGTCGCGAACGCGGCCGCTGCCATCCCCGAGACGCTCGGCGACGCGGGCATCCTCCTCGAGAAGAAGACGCCGGAGGCCGTCGCCGCGGCGCTCGAGCGCGTCGTGCGCGACCAGGCGCTCCGCAAGGATCTCGTCGAGAAGGGCCGGCAGCGCGCCGAGGCCTTCACCCGGCGCGCCGTCGCGTCGCGCTTGCGCCTCGCCCTAGCGCAGGGCGGCTGGGATCTCCCCGAGGCGCGTTCTCGACGGGTCGTCGTCGTGTCGAGCGACCAGCGGTGCGGCATCCATCACTACTCCCTCGCCGTGACCGAGGGGCTACGCGAGCGCGGGCATCAGGTCACGTTCGTCGGCGTGAAGCACCTCGACACGGCGGACCTCTACCGCAAGATGAAGTTCGTCGCGGCGCGGACCGACGCCGTGCTCATCGAGCACGAGGCCGGGATCTTCCGCGACGTTCCCTTCGTCCGCGTGCTGCTCGATCTCTGGCGCAAGCGCCTTCCGGTCATCCTCTCGATGCACGAGCTCGAGCCGGAGAAGTTCCATCACTACCGGCGTCTGTCGGCCGCGCTGCACTACAACCCGCGGTACTCGTGGCCGCTCGAGATCCTGCGCATCCCATGGGTCGGGCTGCGCATGGCGAACTGGTTCCTGCGTTACCGGCTCATCCTCATGCTCATGGGCGGGATCCCGCGGAAGCTCGTCGTCCACTCGACGCGGAGCGAGCGATGGCTTCAGCTCCTCACGCCCGACCAGGACAAGCGCGAGCGATTCCCGTTGCTGATCATGCCGCTCGAGAACACCGTGCTCCCGCGCGGTGCCGATGAGAAGCGCGCGCTGCGGACGAAGTTCGGTCTTCCGCCGGACAAGTTCATCTTCGTGTCGCCGGGCTTCTTCTTCGCGCGCAAGCGCTACAAGGAGGTCATCGAGGCGCTGCCCGACGAAGCGGTGCTCGTCCTTTCGGGGACGCGCTCCGACTGGGAGCCGCAGTACTTCGACGAGGTCACCGCGCTCGCGAAGACGAGAGCGAACGTCGTGATCAACACCGAATACAACACGATGGGCGAGTACATGGCTGCCGCCGACGCGGTCGTCCTGTTCTACGAGGACGTGTTCCAGAGCGCGGTGGTGACGCAGGCGGTGTGGGCCGGCCTTCCGTGCATCTTCTCGGAGGCCGAGGGATTCGCGCCGTACCACGCGGCCGGGCCGGTGGTCCGCGGTACCGACGACCTCGCGCGCGCGATGCGCGACGTGCAGGAGCCCGAGACGTACGCGAGATACGTGCGCGGCGTGCGGATCCTGCGCCGCCTGCTCTCGCCGGAGCGCAACGCGGAGCGGTACCTCGCGGGCGTCGAGTGAGGATCCTGATCGTCGTCCAGCGCTACGGCCCGGAGGTCGTGGGCGGCTCGGAGTCGCACGCGCGCGTCGTTGCGCACCGGCTCGCGAAGGTGAACGAGGTCGAGGTCGCGACGACGAACGCGCTCGATTACTGGACCTGGGCACCGCACTTCACTCCCGGTGAATCGCTGGACGGGCCGGTCCGCGTCCGCCGGTTCGCCGTCGCCGCGGAACGCAGCGCCACGTTCAAGGACGCCGAGCGCCACGTCCTCTTCGAGGACCACGCGCTCGCCGACGAGCGGGCCTGGCTTGCGATGCAGGGGCCGCACACGCCCGGCCTTCTCGACTTCCTGCATCGAGAGGGCGAGCGCTACGACGCGTGCGTCTTCTACACGTACATCTACGAGCCGACCGCCGCCGGATTGCCGCTCGTCGCGGAGCGCGCCGCGCTCATCTCCACCGCGCACGATGAAGAGCCGCTCCGCCTCGTCCCGTACCGCGCGCTCTTTCAGCTGCCGCGAGCCTTCGGCTTCCTCACGCCGGAGGAGCGTGATCTCGTGCACGCGCGTTTCGCGAACGAGCACATCCCGAGTGAGGTGCTCGGCATCGGCCTCGACGCGCCGCCGTGGCACGACCCCGAGCCGTTCCGGGAGCGCTACGCGCCTCGTGGGCCGCTCGTGCTGTATCTCGGCCAGGTGAGCGAAGGCAAGGCCGTCGACGAGCTGCTCGCCGACTGGATCGCGTACCGGGACGAGGGCGGCGCCGGGACGCTCGTGCTCGCCGGAACGCCCCGGATGACCATCCCGGCGCGCGACGACGTCGTGCCGCTGGGACGCGTGAGCGACGCGGACAAGTTCGCGCTGCTCGCCGCCGCCGACGTTCTCGTGCTGCCGTCGCACCTCGAGAGCCTCGGGATCGTGCTGCTCGAGGCGTGGCAGGTCGGCACGCCGTGCCTCGTGTCGGCGAAGAACAAAGTGACCAGCGGGCAGGTTGCGCGCGCGAGAGGCGGCGCGTCCTACGACCGTGGCGGCTTCTCCGGGGCGCTCGCGCGGGTGCTCGCGGGGGGCGAGCGCATGGGCGCATCCGGCCGCGAGTACGTGGCGCGCGAGTGCAGCTGGCCCGCGTTCGATACGCGCCTCGAGCAGCTCATCGACCTGACCGCGGCATGAGCCAGCCGAGCCTTCTCGTCGTCGTGCAGCGGTACGGCGACGTGCCGGGCGGCGCCGAGGCCCATGCGCGATCGGTCGTGCAGAGGCTCCGCCCGCATTTCGCGATCGAGGTCGCGACGACGAACGCGACCGACTACCTCACGTGGCGCGGCGATCTCACGGCAGGGCTCGACGCGGTCGACGGCGTGACCGTCCGGCGGTTCCCGGTGGAGCGCCCGCGCGCCTGGAACTTCAAGCTCTACGAGCGCCGCGCGTTCGCCGGCGGCCACACGCTGGGCGACGAGCGCGCGTTCATCGATGCGCAGGGCCCGTACGTTCCGGAGCTCCTCGAGTTCCTCTTCCGGCGGGGCCGCGACTACGACCACGTCCTCTTCTTCACGTACATCTACTACCCGACGGTGCTCGGCCTGCCGCTCGTCCCCGAGCGCGCGGTCCTCGTCCCGACGGCACACGAGGAGTCCGCGATCGGACTGACGGCGTACAAGCCCGTCTTCCACGGTCCGCGCGCCATCGCCTACAACACCGAGGAGGAGCGACGCATGGTCTGGCGGCGCTTCCACAACGAGCGGGTGTCGGCCGACGTGGTCGGCGTGGGCATCGAGATGCCGCCGGACCGCGACGCGGACCGGTTCCGCAAGCGCCACGGCATCGACGGCGCGTATCTCCTTTACGTCGGCCGCATCGGCGTGAGCAAAGGCTCGCGCGAGCTGCTGCGCAGCTACGCGCGCTGGCGCATGAGCGACGCGTCGCACGACGTTTCGCTCGTCCTCATCGGCGACGCCGAGATGGCGATCCCGCGCACGAGCGGTGTCGTGCACCTCGGCCGTCTGTCGGAGCAGGACAAGTGGGATGCGCTGGCGGGTTGCACCGCGTTCGTGATGCCGAGCCTTCTCGAATCGCTGTCCCTCGTCACGCTCGAGGCCTGGGCCGCGGGGCGTCCGGTCATCGTCGACGCGCGCTCGCCCGTCCTCGCCGGCATGGCGCGCCGCGCCCGCGCCGGGCTCGCGTACCGATCGCAGGCCGAGTTCGCGGAGATCGCCGGGCTCCTCGCCGACGACCCGGAGCTCGGCGATCGGCTCGGTCGCGCGGGTGCGGAGTTCATCGCGGCGACGTACACGTGGCCGCGTGTCGTCGATGCGTACCGCGACATCTTCGCCGAGGTGCGCGCCCGAGTCAGCCGAGCCTTCGCGGCATAAGCGCGACCAGCCCGTATCCTGACGGTGATGCGCGACCGCGGGCGTGGCGGTGACGGGGGCAGGGACTGGGGAAACATCGATTGGTCGAACATCGATCTCTCCGGTTTCGGCAGGAGCGGTGGCAACCGCATCAGCGGACCATCGCGGCGCGTCATCTTCATCGGCGTCCTGCTCGTGCTGCTGCTCCTCATCCCGGTGTTCGTCGGGCCAGTCGTCAGCTTCCTCACGGACCTGCTCTGGTTCCGTAGCCTCGGCCTCGAGTCGGTCTACCTGCGGCGCTTCACGGCGGCGTTCTGGGCGTTCGCCGCGTTCGGCGCCCTCTTCTTCCTGCTGGCGCTGCCGAATCTCTATTTCGCGCTGCGGCCTCAGGTGCCGCGCGTCGTCGTGCAGACCGACCGCCGGCGCCGCGGCGCGCTCTCGACGACGCTCCGCTTCATGTGGCTTCTGCTCATTCCGGCATTCTTCTTCGGGCTGGCCGGCGGCGACGAGTGGGACATGCTCCTGCGCTGGGTCAACCAGGTGCCGTTCGGCGTCGCGGATCCGGTGTTCGGCCGCGACGTCGGGTTCTACTTCTTCACGCTGCCGGTCCTCGAGTTCGTGCGCGGATGGCTGCTCGTGGCGCTCGTGGTCATCGCGATCGGCGTGCTCACGCTCTACTTCATGCGCGGCGTCATCGGCGTCGCGACCGGCTCGCTCGCGAGCGCCGACCTCCGCGTCGCCGGACGGACGGCGCTCGCGCTCGCGCGTCCCGCGCGCGCGCATCTGTCGATCCTCGGCGGGCTGTTCCTCGCGCTGATCGCCGCCGGCTACTTCCTCGATCAGTTCGAGCTGCTGTTCCGCCAGGAGAACGTCCTCGTCGGCGCGGGGTACACGAGCATCACGGCGCGACTGCCCGCGCTCACGATCCTCACGGGCATCGTCGGGATCGCGGCGCTCGCCTGCTTCGCGAACGCCTTCCGCGGGACGCTCTGGATCCTCGGCGGCGCGGTCGTGCTGTGGTTCGTCGCGGGTCTCGTCGTGGGCAACATCTATCCCGCGCTGATCCAGAACT
>DATBKH010000189.1:0-7952 GCA_036555955.1 Candidatus Limnocylindria bacterium
CTGCTCGGCAGCGCGACCGCCGCTGGTCTGATCATGGCGGCCACGGCACTCAGCCGGGACTGGCGCGCGATCGTCGCGGGGTTCGCGGCTCGCGAGACGGCGTGGATGAGCTTCATCATCTACGCGTTCGTTCCGCGACAGCGCGAGGTCCCCGCCCACATCCGCGGTCGCGCGAACGGCGCCTTCCGTACCCTCGTGCTGATCGCGAACAGCATGTCCGCGCCGTTCCTGTCGTTCGTGGTCGCCGTCGCGAGCTCGTCGGCAGCGTTTGGCGTCGCGGGCGCCTGCGCGCTGCTGGCCGTGGCCGTGACGTACTTCACGCCGCTCCGGCATTACAACCTGAACGAGCCCGTCCCCGATCAGGTCGTGGATCAGGCGGCGGAGTAGCGCTCATGGCGATGAACGTCACCTATTCGCACGTGCCGCCCGGCGAGAGCATGGTCGATCCGAGCCCCGGCGACTTCATCCTTACGCACGGCGGCGAGCTGTTCAGCCGTCTCATCCAGATCGGACAGGGGATCCGCTACGTCGGCGCGAGCCGGCCATTCACCTATTGGAATCACACCGCTCTCGTGGTGACATCGGACGGCGCCTTGGTCGAGGCGCTCGGCGCGGGAGTGCGGCGAACGTCGCTCGCGTCCTACGTCCAGACGCAGTACACCGTCGTGCACATCGACGCGTCGGACGAGGATCGAGCCGAGATGGTCGCTTTCGCGGAGCACTGGGTCGGAGCGAGGTACGACTGGGCGAAGATCGTGAGCATCGGGATCTCTCTCGTCACCGGCGCGAAGTTCAGCTTCGGATTCGCGGGACAGCTCATCTGCAGCGGGCTCGTCGCCCGCGCGCTCGAGCGTACGAACACCATCTTCGAGGAGGAGCCCTCGCACGTCATGCCGGCTGGGCTCGCGAAGCTGTTCGGCGTCCTACCGCCGACCGGAACGCCGAAGGGCAAGCCCGCGCGCTGCGACTAGGCGCGCCTCACGCCGGCGACTCTCGCAACGACGGAAGCGGCCGGCTCCTCCGTGGGCGACGGGATGACCATAGGCGAACGAGAAGCAGAGCCGAGGCGGTCGCGGTGGCGAGGCCGATCCACGAAACCGCGTCGAGCGCTCGCGCGACACGCGAGGCCGTGTATCCGATCTGCGTGGGATCGAGCGACCACTGCAACGCGGCCTGCGACAGGTCGCGCGAGCGCTCCCATGACCAGCTCGTCCAGTCGTAGAACATCGCCCCGAGCGCCGCGACGATCACCGACGGGACCGCCGTGACGGCGAGCGCGATCCGCGCTCGGATGTCCCGACGATTCCGCCGGAGCCAGAGCGCCAGCCCCAGCGCGAAGAGCGGGAGCGCGTCCGCGAGGTAGCGGTTGCCGTAACCGTATCCGCCCCACCAGTCGGTACTGGCGCCGTAAAGGACGAGGGCGAGACCGGCCGCGGCCATCTGCGGGGCGACGAACGCCGCGAGGCGCTCACGCTTCCAGCTGCGTCGGAGGAGTTCGTACGCGGCAAAGACGAGGAACGGGGAGTACACGAAGAGGCCGCGATTCGGCGCGACGAGGTTCCCGGCGACCCCAACGAGGGGATTGCGTTCGCCGGTCGGGTTGAAGTTGTAGGTGAGATACCGCAGATCGAAAGGGTCGTGGAAGACGAGCACGTCGTAGGCGAGGAGCGCGATCGCGGCGGGCGCCGCCCACACAACGAACCGCGCGAGGATCGGACGACGCGCGACCGCGACATACGCGAACGCGGCCGCGGCGTAGAGCGCGTCGGACAGCCGGCACACCGTCGCGATGGCGAAGGCCAGGCCCGATCGTGCGGCCCAGGGGGCCGGTGAGCCGGGGTAGGACCAGAGGAGACCGGCCGCCAGGAAGAGCTGCGCGGGCCCGTGCTGCCAGAGAGCGCCCGCGGAGATCGGCCAGGTCACCGTCCCGAACGCGTACAGCGACGCGACGAGGAGCCCGAGGCGGCGCCCCGAGACGCGCGCGGCGAGGAGGAACACGAACGCGACGGACATCGCGGCGGCGAGCGCGCCGGCGCTCTTCGCCACGATCGTGATCGCGGCGGTCTGCGGCGGGACGATGCCCGCGGCCACGCCGGTCGCGACGAGAGGCGTTGCGAAGAGCGCGGCGCCGGGCGGATAGGGCGCGACCAGATGACCGTCCTGGACGAACGACCAGAACGAGATGCGGTCGCGCTCGGCCGCGAACTCGTCGAGATACGGATCGCGGTCGCGAACAAGGCTGTATGCGAGAAGCGCGTTGGTGTCCGGGTCCACGCTCGCGATGGTGCGGAAGGAGCTCATGTAGACGGCGAACGCGACGAGCGCGAGGAGGATCGCGGTGCGCATCGGACGAAGGCTAGCCGCGGTCGATAGCGAATAGCCGGTATCGGATGCCGCCCCGCTCGATCTGCTCCACGAAAGACATCCCGATCTTGGTCGCCACGCGCTCGGACGCGTGATTGCCGACCCGGACCAGGCTGACGAGCCGGACCAAGCCCAGGTCGGAGAACGCGAGGTCGCGGACGGCGGAGGCGGCCTCCGTGGCCAGACCGCGCCCCCAGTAGTCGCTGCGCAGGTCGTACCCAAGCTCCGCGCCGATGTCCATGCGCTCGAGACCGCAGTCGCCGATCACCACGCCGTCGACGCGATCGACGACCGAGAACAGTCCGTATCCGTGCTCCCGTTGGTGACGCAGATTGCGCTCGACCCAGTTCCGCATGCGCTCCGCGTCGAACGGCTGGGCCGCGAAGGCAGCCATGACTTTGGGATCGCCGAACACCGCGAGCAGCTCGGTCGCATCCTCAGCGCGCATCTCGCGGAGGATCAGGCGCTCCGTTTCGAGTCGAAACACTCACTTCTCCGCGCGCGAATTGCCCGACAATGACATGCGTGAAGCGCGACGACATCCGCAACATCGCCATCATCGCCCACGTCGACCACGGGAAGACCACGCTCGTCGACGGGATGCTGCGGCAGAGCCGCATCTTCCGCGAGAACCAGCAGGTCGCCGAGCGCGTGATGGACTCGAACGCGCTCGAGCGCGAGCGCGGCATCACGATCATGGCGAAGAACACAGCGGTCACGTACCGGGGCGTGAAGATCAACATCGTCGACACGCCCGGCCACGCCGACTTCGGCGGCGAGGTCGAGCGGATCATGAACATGGTCGACGGCGTCCTGTTGCTGGTCGACGCGGTCGACGGGCCGATGCCCCAGACGAAGTTCGTCCTGCGCCAGGCACTCCGCCGCGGCCACCGCGCGATCCTCGTGGTGAACAAGATCGACCGCCCGCACGCCCGGCCGAACCACGTGCTGAACGAGACCTTCGACCTGTTCCTGGACCTTGGCGCGACCGAGGAGCAGGCGGAGTTCGCGACCCTGTACACGAACGCCATCCTGGGGACGGCGAGCGTCGACCACCGCCACGAGGGCACCACGCTCGAGCCGCTCTTCGACGCGATCCTCGAGCGGATCCCGGCGCCCGACGTCGATCCGAGCGCGCCGACGCAGCTCCTCGTGACCACGACGACGTACGACGACTACATCGGCCGCGTCGCCGTGGGCCGTCTCCAGAGCGGGAAGATCCGGAAGGGCCAGGCCGTCGCGCGCATCGATCACGGCGGCGAGCTGACTCCGGCGCGAGTGACCCAGCTCTTCACGTTCAACGGATTGGCCCGCGAGGAGGTCGACGAGGCGGCCGCGGGAGACATCGTCGCCATCGCCGGTGTCGAAGCGGGCATCGGCGACACGATCGCCGACGCGGCGGATCCGCGGCCTCTCCCGCCGATCCGCGTCGAGGAGCCGACGCTCCGCATGAGCTTCAGCGTGAACAACAGCCCGTTCGCCGGGCGCGAGGGCAAGTTCGTCACGAGCCGGAAGCTGCGCGAGCGCCTGTATGCCGAGCTCGAGCGCGACGTGGCGCTGCGCGTGACCGACACCGATTCGGCGGACACGCTCGTCGTGAGCGGCCGCGGCGAGCTCCATCTCGCGATCCTCATCGAGACCATGCGCCGCGAGGGCTACGAGTTCCAGGTCTCGCGCCCCGAGGTCATCCTCAAGGAGCTCGACGGCGAGACGCAGGAGCCCTACGAGCAGCTCGAGATCGAGGTCGCGCAGGAGGAGCTCGGTGCGGTCGTGGAGCTCGCCGGTCGCCGCCGCGCGACGCTGAAGGACATGAGATACCGCGAGGACGGGATGGTCCACGCGGTGTACCGAATCCCGACGCGCGGCCTGCTGGGCTTCCGGCAGGCGTTCCTCACCGCGACGCGCGGGCGCGGGGTGATGAACACGCTCTCGGAGGGCTACGGCCCGCTCGCCGGAGCGATCGCGACGCGAGAATTGGGCTCGCTCATCGCGTGGGAGGACGGCACGACCACGACCTTCGGCCTCAACGCCGCGCAGGAGCGCGGGCAGCTGTTCCTGAATCCGGGGGTCGACGTCTACGAGGGCATGGTCGTCGGGCAGCACATCCGCGAACGCGATCTCGAGGTGAACGTGGTGCGCAAGAAGCACCTGACGAACATGCGGAGCAGCACGTCGGATATCGCCGTCAAGCTCGACGGCATCCGCGAGCTCTCGCTCGACGACGCGGTCGAGTTCCTCGCCGACGATGAGCTCCTCGAGGTCACGCCGAAGGCATTCCGCATCCGGAAGCGGCTGCTCACCAAGCAGGACCGCGATCGGGCGATCGGTCAGGCCAAGCGCGCGGCCGGCGTCGCCTCCTGATCCTGCTCGCCGCCGGCGCGGTCCAGCTCGCGACGTCGGTCACGCTGCTCCTCATCGCGAGCACGCGCTCCGATCTGCCACCGTGGGGCGGGCCGCTGGACGTGGCCATCGCCTTCACGCTGGTCGCGACGTCGCTCCTCATCTGGCGCCGCGCCGGCGACCGCGCTGGAGTCACCGAGCTCCGGGCGAGTCACGCGGTCGCCGCGATCGTCCCGGCCCTGGTCCTGGCCGCGATGTGGTGGTACCGCGACTCCTTGGACTTCAACGTCCTGCTTCCCGGGCTCGCCTGGCGAACCTGGCTCGTTCTCTACACGCTCCCGTCGATCCTCACTTTGTTCCGTCGCACGGCCCAGCCAGCAGCGCGTCCGCCCGCTGCTTGAGCGCCAGCTCCTCGGCGCGCGTCATGGCTCCAACCGACGCGACCATCTGCTTCACCTGTTCATGCGCGGCGGCGCACGCGGGCGTCAAGACGGTGGATGGCTTCATCGGCTCTGACGCGGGCAACACCGGCTTGTTCGCGTCGGTCGTCTTCTTCGAGCCGTCCCGGTCGCACGTTTGACCGACGAGCTTGGCGACCCTCGTCTTGAACTCGATCCGCTGCTCGTCGGACCCGTTCTTCACGCTCTCGAACCAAATCTCCACCTTCGCGAGAAGATCGGTGCACGAGAGCCCTGCGGCGTCCGCGGTGCGGTTCACGTCCGCGGC
Source organism: Candidatus Limnocylindria bacterium (assembly GCA_036555955.1). Lineage (GTDB taxonomy): Bacteria > Chloroflexota > Limnocylindria > P2-11E > P2-11E > 3-1-20CM-2-70-9. The sequence goes on from DATBKH010000189.1 coordinate 5,431, forward strand.
GACGAGCAGCAACGCGGCCGTCAGCAGGACACCGACAGCGCCCGCGATGCGCTTCTGGGCTCGTCGGTCACGCGGAGGAGGGAGGACCCGGAGAAGCCGTTCGTCGAAGATCCGCTGCAGTCGAAGGTCGTAGTCATCCATCTCATCGGCCTCCAAGGAGTCTCTGGCGAAGGATCGCGGTGGCCTGGTGCGCCGTCGCGGCAACGGTTCCGGGTGCGATGTCGAGCGCGTCGGCGATCTCGGCCTGCGAGAGCCCGAGCACGTAGCGGCTCACGACGACCTCGCGCTGCCGTTCGGTCAGCTTCGCGAGCTCGACGAAGAGATCGATCTCGTCCTCCCGTTCCGGGGCGGACGCGGCTCGGCGGAGAGCGCCGAGCGGCCGAAACAGGCGAGCGCGCCAGCGATGCCGCTTCCAGGCGCGGATGGCGACGACGAACAGCCACCCTTCCGGCCTCGCGACGGTGTCCAGGTGGCGGAGTGCATCCTCGAACGCGTCCTGCAGAGCGTCGGCGGCGTCCTCGGGGCTGGCGCCGATCGCCACGAGCGCCCGGTACACCTTTGGATAGGAAGCCTCGCAGGCGCGGACCCACTCCTCCCGGGCCAGATCCATCGGGGCGTCGCGCGCGAGCGGCACCTGCACGTCCTGAAGTGTCGCCCCAAGAGCGTTTCGTTTAGTTGTGGGCGGCCAGGCGCGCTTTCTGCCGGTCGTAGACTTCGCCCGTGATCGAAGCCGCCGCGGCACCCGAACCGCCCGCGCGCACCAACCGCGTCTGGCGCATGGTCGCGATGGTCGTTGCCGCGCAGGCGGTCATCATCGCCGTGGGGATGATGCTGTTCACGATGCTCGGCCTCGCGAACGACGGCGTCGGTAGCTGCGGCGGAGGCTGATCCGCACGCGACTCTTCAGCGGCCGGCTACGGCGGCCCCCGCCGCGATCCTGAACCCTTCCTCCACCGGCTGCATGATCCCGATCGTGTTTCCCTCGCTGTCTTTGAACCACGCCGACTTCAACTCGCCGTTGTCGAAGACGCTGTCGACGGTCTTCAATGTTGGCCAGTCGTATTCCTCGAAGACGAGCCCGCGCGCACGAAGCTCTTTCACCGTGGCGGCCACATCCTCGACGACGAAGCCCATCTGCGTGTGCCCCGCCGCCTTTGCCGACATCTTGGAAATGACGAAGCGGGTTCCGGCGCCGCACTCGTAGAAATCGCCACCGGGCGCGGTCGGAGTAAGACCGAGCTTTTCGGCATAGAACGCGCGGGCGCGGTCGGGATCGGTGACTGGAAGGGTCGTGAAGACGCGACAGTCCTTGAGCATCTGGGTTTCCTCCAAATTCGAGGACACCAACATACGCACGTCCATCAAGGGGCCGAGCCGCGACGTCCCGAGTGAGATTCGCCTAGATTTGCGGTATCTCCAAGGAAACGACGCTCGAGCGCGGGGACTGGCTCACGCTGGGGGAGGCGAGCCGGATCCTTGGCGTCGACCCCGACACGCTGCGCCGGTGGGCGGATTCAGGGAAGATCGAGGTCTTCACGACCCCCGGAGGACATCGCCGCTTCATGCGCGCATCGATCGACGCGATGCTCCCGCGACCCCGGCACGCGCGCCGCCAGTCGCTGACCGCGCTCGGCGAAGAGCCCGATCGCGTCTCGGCGGAATTCCGCAAGCGGGTCCGCGTCGATCTCGCGGCACAGGATTGGTACGGACGTTTCGACGAGGACTCGCTCCGCTGGTTCCGCGAGCGCGGCGTCCGCATGAGCGAGCTTCTGCTCGGACACCTCGACACGACCCGCGCCGCCGGCCGCGATCGGCTCATCGAACAGGCCGAGGTGCTCGGCCGCGAGTACGGCGTCGAAGCACGGCGGCACGGGCTCTCGCTCGGCGAGGCGACGCAGGCCTTCCTCTTCTTCCGCGCGCGATTCATGGCGGAGATCGCCAACGTCGCGCGGCGGCGCGGGCTCGCGTCGGAGCAGGCCGCCCTCCTCTTCGAGGAGGCGGACCGCGCCCTCGACCGCGTCATCCTCGCGCTGATAGCGGGGCATCAGGCGGCGTGAGCGACCCCAGGGCATTGAAACAACGCGCCATCAAGGCGATCGACGAACGGCGTGAGGCGCTCTTCGCGCTCTCGCGCGCGATCCACGCGAAGCCCGAGCTCGCCTATGAAGAGCGCGAGGCCGCGCTCCGGATCACCGAGTTCCTCGAGGGCGCCGGGTTCGCGGTCCAGCGCGCGTACAAGAACATCGAGACCGCGTATCGCGGCGACGCGAAGGGACGCGCCGCCGGACCGACCGTCGCGATCCTGCAGGAGTACGACGCGCTCGCCGAGATCGGGCACGCCTGTGGCCACAACCTCATCGCGATGATCGGCGTCGCGGCATCGGTCGGCGTGCGCGCGGTCATCGATCAGCTGCCCGGACGCATCTCGGCGATCGGCACACCCGCTGAGGAGGGCGGTGGCGGAAAGGTGGCGCTCATCCGCGCCGGCGGTTTCGACGACGTGGACGCGGCGATGATGATCC
>DATBKH010000190.1:0-7258 GCA_036555955.1 Candidatus Limnocylindria bacterium
TTCTCACGCGTCACGAGCAGGGCGCCGCCTTCATGGCCGACGTGTACGGTCGCCTCTCGTCCTACCCCGGGGTCTGCCTGGCGACCCTCGGCCCCGGCGCGACGAATCTCCTCACGGGCGTCGCCGACGCGCAGATGGATCGCGCGCCCCTCGTCGCCATCACCGGACAGGCCGGGCTGGAGCGATCGCACAAGGAGTCGCACCAGTACGTCGACATCGTCCGCATGTTCGGGCCGGTCACGAAGTGGAGCACCCGGATCAGCCTGGCCGCGACGACGCCGGAGGTCGTGCGCAAGGCGTTCCGGCTCGCGCGCATCGAGAAGCCCGGCGCGACGCACATCGAGCTGCCCGAGGACGTCGCCGCCGAGAACATCGACATGAAGCCGCTCGAGGTCCGGCGCACGTCGTACCCGAAGGCCCAGGAAGAGGCCATCCAGAAAGCGCTCGACCTCATCCGCCAGGCGAAGGCGCCGGTCATCCTGGTCGGGAACGGCGTCGCACGCCGGCAGGCGGCCGGCCACCCGACGGTCGAGGCGCTGCGCCGCTTCGTGCGGCGCAGCGGGATCTCGGCCACGCACACCTACATGGCGAAGGGCGTGCTCGACCCGTTCGCGCCGAGCTCGCTGCCCGCCGTGGGTCTGCAGCGGGTCGGCGCCGAGCTCGCGAACATCCCGCAGCTCGCGGCGGCGGATCTGGTGATCGCGATCGGCTACGACCTCGTGGAGTGGTCGCCATCGCTCTGGAACCCCAAGCGCGACAAGGTGGTCGTGCACGTCGACAGCACCGCCGCGGAGCTCGACGGCCACTACCAACCGTCCATAGAGGTCGTGGGGGAGCTCGACGAATCGCTTGCCGAGCTCGCCGAGCGTGTGGAGGGCCGCAAAGAGCCGCCGCCGCGCGCGCCGAACAAGCCGCTCGCCGCAACGCCGGTGAAGGAATCGCCCGTGCCGTTCCCGCCGCAGCAGGTCGTCGCGGCCGTGCGCGAGGCGCTCGCGCCCGACGACATCGTCGTGAGCGACGTCGGCGCCCACAAGGTCTGGCTCTCGCGGTTCTATCCGACGCCGGTGTCGAACACCGTCGTCGTCTCGAACGGCCTCGCGTCGATGGGCGTCGCTCTGCCCGGCGCGATCGCGGCGAAGCTGCTCTATCCGGAGCGCAAGGTGGTCGCGTTCGCGGGAGACGGCGGCTTCCTCATGAACGTGCAGGAGCTCGAGACCGCCAAGCGCCTACGGACGGCGATCGTCTGCATGGTCCTCGTCGACGATCGTCTCGGCGTCATCGAAGCGAACGAGAAACGGCTCTTCGGACGCGCGTTCGCGACCGAGTTCGGCAATCCCGGCTTCGTCGAGCTGGCGCGCGCGTTCGGCGTCGCGGGATTCGCGGTCCCGACCGGTCGCGAGCTCTTTCCGACGCTGCGCCGCGCGCTCGATCTCGGCGAGCCCGCGCTCGTGGCGATCCCATGGGATCACCGCGCGAACGAGCGCATCGCCGACCGTATCGGCTAGCCCCGCACCACGACCCGTCCCGGCCGCGCGCCGGTGTGCTCGCCGTCCCGCAACACCTGCTCCCCGTTCACGAACACGTGGACCACGCCGGTTGCGTAGCGGTGCGGGTCGGCGTACGTCGCGTGATCGGCGATCGCCTCCGGGTCGAACGCGACGAGATCGGCGTGGTAGCCGTGCGCGATGCGGCCGCGCCGTGTCAGCCCGAGGTTCGCCGCGGGGAAGCTCGTGAGCCGGCGGATCGCCTCCTCGAGCGGCACGAGCCCTTCTTCCCGCACGTACCGCCCGAGGAGCCGCGCGAACGTGCCATACGCGCGAGGGTGCGGATTCGACTTCAGGAACACGCCCTCGGGCGCCGGCGCGGCTTCGTCGGACCCGAAGCTCATCCATTCGAGCGCGACCTGCCGGCGCACGTTCTCCTCGGACGCGATGAAGTAGCACGCGCCCACGCGGCTCTCATCTTCCACGACGAGATCCATGGCCGTGAGCTCCGGCGTCGAGCCGCGCGCGGAGGCGACCTCCGCGAGCGTCTTGCCGGTGAGCGGCTTCAGCGCGTCGTTCTTGAACGACACCAGCAGGACGCCATCGGCGCCGCCCGCCGCGAGGTAGAGGTTCTCCCAGTCGTTTCCGGGAGCCTTCATCTCACGGGCGACCCGCTCGCGCAGCGACGGGTCGCGGAGCCGAGCGAGCCACGCGCGGAAGCCGCCCTCCTGCACCCACGGCGGCATGGTCGCGTTCAGACCCGTCGCTCCGGCCGTGTAGGGGTACATATCCGCCGTTATCGCGAGCCCCTCGTGCCGCGCGGCCTCGACCCGTTCGATCACGGCGGGGAGCTTCGCCCAGTTCGGCTTTCCCGCCTGCTTCAGGTGATAGATCTCGCCGCGCACCCGTGCTCGGCGCGCGATGGTGATGAGCTCGTCCACCGCCTCGAGCAGTCGCTCGCCCTCGTTGCGGAGGTGCGAGATGTAGGTGCCGCCCGCGGCCTCCGCGATCGCCGCGAGCTCATCCGTCGACGCGAACGTCCCCGGCGTGTAGATGAGCGCCGATCCCACACCGAGCGCGCCATCGCGGGCGGCGTCGCGGGCCAGCCGCTTCATCCGCTCGAGCTCGTCCGTCGTCGCCGGGCGGTCGTCGTACCCGACCTCGTGGACGCGCAAGGTCGTCGCGCCGACGAACGAGGCGACGTTCACCGAAACGCCGAGCGTCACGAGGTGCTCGAGCCCTTCGCGAAGCGTCGTCCACGGGATCTCGTACTTGATGTCCGCCTGCCGCTCCAGCTGGTCGCGGCGCATCGCGTCGGTGAGCGGGCCCATCGATGAGCCCTCGCCGAAGACCTCGAGCGTCACACCTTGTCGCACGTCGCTCTGCGCGCGTCCGTCGGCGATGAGCGACGGTATCGCCCACGAGAGCACGTTGACGAAACCCGGAGCGATCGCCAGACCGGACACGTCGAGCTCGTGACGGCCGCGGTCCGCGATCGCCGGCATGACCGCGGAGACGCTGTCTCCATCTATGGCGACATCCGCCGCGAACGGCGCATCGCCCCCGCCGTCGTAGATCGTGCCGCCGCGAAGGACGACGTCGTGCATCGGCGGGCCATACTAGGCATGCGCTGTAGTAGGCTCGCCAACCACGATCGGAGGGGACGGGAACTGCTGAGTACGGTCGCGCGCGTCGAAGAACGGCCGTGGGTCCTCCTCGGCCTCGTCTTCTTCGTCACGTGCTTCTTCGGATTCCTCGTGCAGGCCGCCGGCAGCGCCTGGCTGCGCTTGCACGACGACCCGATCGTTGCGACCTACCGGACCACGCTCTCGTACACGTCGGCGCTCATCGGCGACGCGCTTCTCATCCCGCTCGCGAACGTCTTCATCGTCAGCCAGCTGCTCGAGTGGCGGCGGCGTCCGCGCGCCGCCGAGGTCGCCGGCGCGTTCGTCGCGAGCGCTCTGATCACGATCTTCATCCACCTGTATCAGGCGGCGAACGCGCTCCTGAACTGGACGATGATGCAGCCCTATCGCTGGACCGGCCTCGGCTACGAGCACGCCCTGTTCATGTGGGCCGAGGTCGGATTCGTCCTCTTCTTCTGGGGGCAGGTCGCCATCGTCGCTCGGGAGAGCCCGCGCGCGATCCTGTCGCATCGCATCGTTCTCGTCGCGCTGTGCGGGCTCGCGTTCCTCCGGATGGTGTTCGCGGACTACGGCTACCTCTAGGCGCCGTAGAGCTTTCCGGGGTTGAGGATGCCCTTCGGATCCAGCACGTCTTTCACGCGCTTCATCACGTCGAGCGCGTCGCCGTGCTCCGCGCGCATGTAAGGAGCGCGCACCGCACCGGTCCCGTGCTCCCCCGTGACGGTGCCGCCGACCTCCACCGCGAGCTTGTGGAGCCGGTCCGCGAGCTCATCCGCCCGCCGCACCTCGTCCGGATCGTCGGGGTCGACCAGGATCGCGGAGTGCACGTTGCCGTCGCCGAAGTGCCCGTAGAACACGACCGCGATCCCGAGCTCGTTGCCGAGCTCTCGCGCGCGGCGCACCGTCCGGGGGATCTCCGAGAGCGGCACGGCGAGGTCCTCGCCCGCGAAGATGCGGTGCTTGCCCGGATGCGCGAGCGCCGTCGCCGCCGCCAGGCCGCTTCGCGCCGCCCATAGCTTCGCGATCTCGCGCTCGTCCTCTGCGAACCGCGTCACCGTCGCGCGCCGGCGCACGATCGCGTCGGTGTAGCGGACCATCGACGCGACCTGTTCGGGCGTCCCCTCGACCTCGACGAAGAGCACCGCCTCGCCCGCCGGCAGCTCGAGCTCCGGTCGCCACCTTTGGATCGCGTCGACGGCACTCCGATCGAGGAGCTCAGCGGTGGACGGGAGGATGCCGGCGCCGAACAGATCGTCGAGCGACTCGACGGTGTCCTCGAGCGCGGCGTAGCCGGCCAGGATGACGGCGCGCGCGGGCGGCCGCGGCTGCACGCGGAGTCGCAGGCGCGTGAAGATGCCGAGCGTTCCCTCGGATCCCACGAACAGCTTCGTGAGGTCGATCCCGCTCGACGACTTGAGCGCCTTCGAGCGAACGCCGCCGGTCGTGATGACCGCTCCGTCCGCCAGGACGACCTCGGCGCCGAGCACGTACGCCGAGGTCGTGCCCCAGCGAACCGCGTGCGGGCCGCTCGCGTTGTTCGCCGCCATGCCCCCGAGCGTGCAGGCCCGGCCGCTGCCGGGATCGGGCGGAAAGAAGAGCCCGTGGCCTGCCAGCGCGTTCTGCAGATCGAGATAGACCAGGCCGGGCTCGACGACCGCCTGCAGGTTGCGCCGGTCGATCTCGACGACTTCGCGCATCCGCGCGAACGAGATGACGATCCCGCCCGTCGGCGCGATCGCGCCGCCGGTCTGGCCCGTCCCAGCGCCGCGCGGGACGATGGGCGTTCCGCTCTCGTTCGCGAACCGCATCACCGCGACGACGTCCGCGGTCGATTCCGGGACGACGACGGCGCCGGGTGTGCGCCGCTGTCGCAGCGACCAGAACGACGCGTCGTAGGAGTAGGGAAGCAGGGTCGCGGGATCGTCGATGACCCGATCCGCCGCGACGATCTCGCGCAGTCTCGTCGCGAGGGTCGCGGTGCCGACCGCCATCGTTCGTATGCTAGGGACATCGCTGCTCTCACCACGCACGTTCGAGCGGAAGACCTCGCGACGTGCATCTCCTGTGGCCTGTGTCTCAATGACTGTCCGACGTATCGCGTCCTCGGCGAGGAGGCCGATTCGCCGCGCGGCCGGATCCAGCTCATCCGCACCGTGGTCGATCGACCGGAGCCGCCGACCGCGACGACCGTCGACCACCTCGCGGCGTGCCTCGTCTGCCGCGCGTGCGAGACGGCCTGTCCCTCCGGCGTGCCGTTCGGCCGGATCATGGAGGGCGCGCGCGAAGCTTTGAGCGAGCGCGGCGCCCAACGTGGCGGCCCGATCGCGCGCGCGATGCTCGACGCCGTCGTTCGCCCTCGGCGCCTCGCCATCGTCGCCAAGCTCCTCGACCTGGCGGCGCGGCTCGGCCTCACACGCGTGGCCGCGCTCCTGCCCGGGCGGCTCGGATGGGCCGCGTCGCTCGCCGCCGCCGCCGAGGGACCGGCGTTTCGCGGCATCGAGCGCGGCGGCGCCGACGCCTGCGTGTTCGCGGGCTGCATCATGCGCGAGAGCTTCGGCGAGACGGAGCGCGCCACGGTGCGAGTGCTCGAACGTGACGGCCTCGTCGTCAGCGTCCCCGAAGAGCAGATCTGCTGCGGCGCGCTGCACGCGCATGCCGGTGAGGGAGAGCGCGCTCGGCAGCTCGCCCGGTACAACATCGACGCCTTCGCGGGCAGCGACGCGAAGGTGGTCGTGAACGCGGCCGGCTGCGGCGCGCATCTCAAGGCGTACGGCGACGTGCTCGAAGGCGACCCGGTTTGGAGTGACCGCGCGAAGGCCTTCGCGGCTCGCGTCCGTGACCTGAGCGAGGTGGCCACACCCAGACCGGTGCGGCTCCGGCGCCCGGTCCGCGTCGTCTATCAGGACGCCTGTCATCTCGCACACGGCCAGCGCATTCGTTCACAGCCGCGCGCGCTGCTGCGCGCCATCGACGGCCTCACCCTGGTCGAGATCGATGAACCGGAGCGCTGCTGCGGTAGCGCAGGGATTTACAACCTGACGCACCCGGACATATCGAAGCAGCTCCAGACGGACAAGGTCGCGAAGATCCTGGCCGCCGGTTGTGACGTCGTCGTCAGCGCGAACCCCGGCTGCATCCTGCAGATCGCGGCCGGGCTGCGCGCGGCCGGATCGCCTACCCGAGTCGTCCATTTGGCGCGCTTTCTCGACGATCCCGACGGTGTCATCGCGGGCAACCCCTAGCACGCGCGTCAAGGGGACAAGCGCGACTCAGGGGCGAGCAGGCGGGTGCATTTCATGCGAAAATATGCGCAGAGATGAGTGTTTCCCGTTCCACCTATCGACACCGGCTAAGTGGCGAAGACGTTCGGAAGACCCGCATCCTGATCACGAAAGACGCATGGAAGCTCTTCCCGGGACCTGGCGAGCGAGTGGCCCTTCGCATCGGCGCGCGGCGCTTCGACGCGGAGATCAAAAGCGAGCGTTGCGAGTGCGTCCCGCCTGAGCACGAGCACTACCACCTGATCTGCTCGGCGCTGAAGGGACAGACAGGCTTCAAGAACGGTGCGCTCGTCGTCATCGCGAAGGACTCCGACGGCGGCTACCGCTTCGTCGAGGAGCGCGGCTAGACTCCCGTACGTGGCGGCGTCGCCCACATACATCCTCATCCACGTTTTCGGCACGGTCCGCGACGAGCTCGATCGCGCGGATCGCGGGAAGCGCACGTACTCAGGGTGGCTTCGCGAATACGTCGCCGACACGCCGAAACGCCTCACCGAGATCGCGTGGCTTCTCGACCATCTGACCGAGAACGGGTGGAAGCTCGTGGGCTCGCCCTACGACTGCGACGTGATGCTCGAGCGCGACGTCAGCCGCGAGCAGGCCGAGCAGGATATCCGCCGTGCGGAGTTCTGGGACCGCCTCGTCCCTGTGGCGTCCGCCGACGACGACGGACATATCGTCTGGCGAGACCACCCCGAGGGCGCGCCTTCGAAGCCGCGCCGCCGGCGCCGCGTGCGCCGGCCCCCGACTCGCGAACAGGGAAGCTAAGCAGAAGCCGGGCGGTGCCGCGCGGGTCGGGCCGCGGGTGGCACCGGTGAGCGGGTTGTGCCTTGAGCCGGGGACAGGA
>DATBKH010000191.1:0-11974 GCA_036555955.1 Candidatus Limnocylindria bacterium
ACCGCGCGGCGGAAACATAGACACGCACGACCTGTCGATCGACCTCACCGCCCGCCGCGTCCGCCGCGCCGGCAAGGACATCCACTTCACGCCCACGGAGTTCAATCTCCTCGCCGAGCTCGCGACCCACCCCGGCGAGGCCCTCTCGCACGACACGCTGCTCACGCGCGTGTGGGGTCCGGAGTATCGCTACGAGACGCAGTACCTCAAGGTCTACGTCGGCCGTCTTCGGGACAAGATCGAGCCGAGCCCGGATGAGCCGAAGCTCATCCAGACGGTCCGCGGGGTCGGCTACCGCTTCGCTCGTCCCGAGGAATGAGAGGCGGCGGACGCCCGTTGGCGCCCGCCGCCCGATGCGCTAGCGCTCGCCGCCCCTGCGGCCGGCCTCCGACTTCTGCTCGTCGGTCGTCGACTGACCGCCCTTGCGGCCGATCTCGCTCATGTGCTCGCGGTCCTTGCTGACGGCCTCGCCGCCCTTCTCCGCGATGCGACGCCGCTCCTCAGGGTCCAGCGATGCGAAGCCACGCTCGTCCGATCGGTCCTGCGACATGAGAGCTCTCCTCTTGATGCGTGACGGATTTCAGTTCGGGCGACGCAGTCGATGCAGTGACCGTGCCGATAGGCGGCCGCTGTTGACGGAATGAGACGAAGAGCTACTTCACCCAGACGAGGTCGCCGAAGAAGAAGTCCTGGCCCTGTGCGATCGTTCGAATGTTTCCGTTCGCGAGCGTGAGCACGAAGAACGCGCCGGTGCCGACGTACGCGACTTCCTTTCCGTCGGGTGACCATGCCGGGACTACGTCGTCGCCCGTCTGCCCGACCACGCGCACGCTCGTGCCGTCGCATGGGGCGAGATTGAGGTCGGACGGAATGTTGAGATGCGCGGACCCAGGCGGTCGCCTCGCCGCCACGACGCTCGCCGGCGCCGCGGATGACAGTGTGTGGCCCGCGGCCGAGAACACGATCTCGCATCCGGTGGGCGCGAATCTCGGCGACTGCAGGTACCACCAGGTGTCCTTCGTCTTGAAAAAAGGATGCGGGTCCGATCCGTCGACCTTCGCGATCCAGAGGCCGTCGGGCTGCCCCTGCGTGAGGTGCACGTACACGAGCAGCTTTCCGTCGGGTGAGAGCGCCGGGTCCGCGCCGTTCATGACGAGCCGTTTGCGCTCGCCGGTCTGGAGATCGAGCCGCTCGATCGAGTCTTCGTTCCCGATGAAGGACCCGTTCTGGATGATCGCCGCCCGACGATGGAAGAAGAGGAGCTTGCCCGTCGCGTCGAATCGCGGCGAGGCGTAGAAGACGTTGTCCCCCTCGTGCGCGACGACCGGCCGGTAGCCGGTGCCGTCGAGATTCACGGTGTAGAGATCCGATCCGAAGCCGGTCCTCTTGTCGGGCTGCTGGGTGAGCGCGAACACGACCGACTTCCCGGACGGAGCCAGCACCGGCGTGGCCGGCGCGCTCTGCGCGGGTAGATCGACGATCCGCCCGATCGCCTTGCCGGCGGGGTCGAGCGCGAGGAGGCCGGCGGGATTCGCGAGGACGAACGTGGCCTGCACGCCCGCTCCGGTGCCGACCGGCGGCGGGGCCGCCGGCGCCCCGCACGCGGCGAGCGCGAGCCCGAGCGCGACGACCGTCGCCCGCGCCCTCAAACGATCACCTCGCCCGCGGTCTTGACCTGATCGCGGAGCCGCTCCTTGATGAGCCGCGAGCGCCGCGCGTAGTGCTGGACCGCGCTCACGAACGCGGCGTGCGACCACGTGAGCGGTGAGACCGAGAGCGGCTCGCCGGTGTACGGGTGGACCTGCTCGGAGAGGATCCCGGAGGGAAGCGCGCGCCGCGCGCACCACTCGAGGTACGCCCGCGCGCGATCGAGGTCCTCGCGCTTCTCAGCGACGGCGATGAGGTGCTCCGCGAGCCAGAGCGTCGCCACGAACCACGGGTTACCCGGCACGCTCGCGATGTCCGACGAGACCTGGAAGTAGTAGTCGTTCTCGTAGCGGGCGATGCCACCGACCGGAGTCTTCACCGCGAGTCGCTCCTCGATCGCGCTCATCGTCGAGCGGATGCGGTCGTCGGCCGCCGGCAGCAGGCCGAAGAGGAAGAGGCCCGCGAGCGAGATGTCGATCGTCGCGTCCTTCACGATCGTGCCGTCCGGCATGACGCTGATCGTCCGGACGAAGCGGTTCCGCTCGGCGTCCCAGAGATGGAGGAGCGCGGCCTCGCGGATCTCCTGCGCCGCGACGGCGTACCGCTTGGCGAGCTCGTGCTGCCCGAAGGCGACGGCGAAGTTGCGCGCCGCGGTGAGTCCGGCCCACACCGCCGCGGTCGTGAACGCATGGATGCCGCGTCGCTCCTCCCAGAGATCGAAGGAGGGCGCCGGAAGCTTCGTGCGCGGCTCGCGGTACGTCGCCATGAAGTCGGCGCCGGTCCGAACGAGCTTGCGGTAGAGCGGACGGATGAACTCGATGTCGCGGTCGCGGTCGTAGTGCTGCCAGAGCGCCCAGATCGGCAGGCCGGTCTCGTCCTCCTGGATCGGCAGCTCGAGGCGGCCGTCGGGCGTCGACCACGCGTGCCACGACGAGCCGAGCGACCCGTCCGGGTTGTACTTGTGCAGCAGGTAGCCCTCGCGCGTGATCAGCTCGCCGCACAGGAAGAAGAAACGACGCGTGACCTCACCGTACCCCGCGAGATCGAGCGCATCCGCGACCAAGGCTCCGTCGCGCGGCCACAGGTAGGAGTACGTGTCGCGGTTGAACCGGAGCACGTCCGAGTCGTTCGCGGCGATGATCGCGCCGCGGTTGTCGACCTGCGTGCGGATGACGAGCGTCGATCGCTTGTACAGCGCGTTGATCTGATCGGGGAGATGCTCGGTGATCGTCTCGTCCTTGTTCGCCCACAGCCGCCAGTAGTCCTTCGTCCGCGCGAGGAAGGACGCGGGCGTCCGCTCGCGCACGAGCTTGTCCAGCTCCCGCACGTCTTCGTAGGCCTGGCCCGCGGCGATCCAGAACACGGCGGTCGTGCTTCCCTTCGACGGGACCGTGATCGCGACCATACCCACGCTATCGATCGAGCCTTGCGCGACCGGGTTGCGCGAGAGCTCGCCGTCCTCGGCGTCGCGCCACGTGCCTTCCTTGCCGGGCGCATCCTTCTGGCCGATGGCGAACGAGGTGAGGCCGTAAGCGCTCCCGCCGCTCGAGCCCGAGATGAGGAAGTAGCGGCGACCCTTGTAGTGGACGACGGCCTGGCTGCGCGGGTCGTAGTAGGCCGAGTCGCCGGTGTCGTTCCCGAAAAGGTGCGCGTCGAAATGCTGGAACAGCCGCACCTGGCGCTCGCGGCCGAGCCAATCCTCGACGGTGACCTCTTTGAAGTAGATGTTCCGGTCGAAGTCCACGGCATCGCGGAAGCGCAGTCCGACTCCGAGGCGCTGGTGGACGAGCATCGTGTCCCCGACGAGCGTCTCGTGCTCGTAGCTGATCCGGCGGTCCCACCCGTCGTCGCCCGTCCAGGCGAACTGGCCGTCGATCCAGATGCCGAAGCGCGAGGGCTCGCCGACGGTGTGGTTCTCGAGCCCGACGTTGGGAAAGAAGATGTCGCGCAGCTGGTAGCGCGCGTCGAACGTCACCAGGAAGTCGCCGTTCCCGAGCGGGAGGTCGCGGGGCATCGCTAGCTCAAGCTTTCAGTTCGTCGCGGGGCGCCTGGTCGCGGCGAGATAGCGCTCCGCGTTCGCGATCACTCCGGAGATGTCGCCGCGATCGACGAGATCGGTGCGGATGAGCGGACCGCCGATCCCGAAGCCCACCACGCCGGCGCGGAGGTACTCGGGGATCTCCTCGAGCTGGATGTTCCCGGTCGCGACGAGCGGAAGGTGGATCAGCGCCCGGCGGACGTTCGCCACGAAATCGGGACCGCCGATCGCGGAGACGGGGAACACCTTCACGAAGTCGGCTCCGAGCTCGGCCGCCTTCACCATCTCGGTGGGCGTCATCGTGCCGGGCATGCACATGACGTCGCGAGCCCGCGCCGCCGCGATCATCTCGGGAACGAGGATCGCGCTCACCAGGAAGCGCGCGCCCGCGGCGAGCGACTGCTCGGCCTGCGCGCCGGAGAGAACGGTGCCGGCGCCGACGATCGAGCCGCGCGCCGCGAACGTCTCGTCGAGGGCGAGCTCCTCGATGACCTCGAACGCGTCGGGGACCGTGAGCGTGATCTCGACGAGCCGCACGCCGGCCTCGCTCATCGCGCGAGCCGCTTTGCGCGCGGTCTCGGGCGAGGAGGTCCTGATCACCGCGACGAGGCGGTCCTCACCGAAGATCCGGATGAGATCGCGCCGGGTCGCCAGCGGGCGCTGTGCGATCGCCATTGCCTCGATGGTACGTGGGCAAGCGCCGAACCATCACCTCAGAAGCGTGTCGGCCGAGGCGACGGAGGCAGGGGAAGGGGCCCTGATCGCGAAGCGACGCGAGACCGGGTGCCGGTCGTCAGACCGGGGGGACCCGGCGAGTAAAGAGGGTTTCGGTCGCGTCGGCGGTCGGGTCAGCGCTCGATCAGGAAGACACGAGCTGGCCCGCCATCGCCGTTTTCGATCTTGAGCGGAGCGCACAGAAGCTCGTAGTCGCCCGGAGCGATCGCGTGAAGGTCGAGGCCTTCGACGATGACGACGTTCGCCCCGAGCAGCGTCTTGTGGACCGGATAGCCCTCTTTCTCCGGTCCCTGCGGCTCGATCGAGAGGTAGTCGACGCCGACGAGCTTCACCCCATGGTCGACGCACCACCTCGCGGCGCTCGCATTCAGTGTCGTGAAATCACGCGTGAACTCGGCGCGCGGTTGCGTCCAGCGCGCGCTGTTGCGCGTCCTGAACAGCAGGCGCTCGGTCCCCGCGGGGATCTTCGCGGCATCGAGCCATGCGGCCGACACGTGCTCGGTGCGGTCGTACGCGAGCACGCGGCACGGACCGATCAGCGCATCGAGCGGAAGGCGATCGACGGTGTTCCCGCCTTCGATGAAATGAAGCGGGGGATCGACGTGCGTTCCGGTGTGATCGCTGAAGCTCACCACCGATACGTTCGCGGTGTCGCCCTTCGCGATGCGGCGGAGTGGAGTCATCGTCGGCCCCGGCTCGCCAGGCCACGTGACCATCCCCGGCCGCAGCAGCAGCGAGACGTCGTGCACCTTCATGCGCCGATTTCGACGACCTGCTTGATCTGTGCCGGGTCGTGAGGCAGCGCGTCGGCCGCCCGTCCCAGCGGCAACCGTCGCGTGATGAGCGAGGCGAGGAAGCCGGGCCAGCGGCTCTCGGCCGCGCCGAGGTCGGCGATGCCCTGCCGGAAATCGACCGCGTTCGCGTTCACGCTGCCGATGATGAGACCGTTGCCGAGGACCAGACGCCGCGCGATCTCGTCGGCCGCCACGGCGAGGCGCCGGCCGCTCCCTCCGACGCTCGTGAGGATGAGCACCGCGTTCGTATCGAGGGCCCCCATGAGCTCGAAGCCCACCTCGGTGCTGCCCGTCGCGTCGAGCATCACGTCGTATCGCTCCCGAACGACCTCCTGAAGCGGCGTCGCGCTCGTCGCGACGTATCGCACGCCGAGCCGGCCTACGAGCGCGGCACGGTCCGCCCTCTCGGCGTGGTCGACGAGCGTCACATCCAGGCCGCGCAGACGCATGACGACCGCCGCGAGGATCCCGATCGGGCCGACGCCGGCCACGAGCGCGCGCTTCGGCTCCCAGACCGTCATCCGGCGCTGCGCGGCGCAGGCGTGTCGCCAGCCTTTCTCGCCGATCGTGAGCGGCTCGAGGAGAACGGCGACGTCGCGGAGCTCCTCGGGTACGCGGAAGAGATAGTCCGGGCGCTCGCAGTAGCGCTCGGCGCAGTAGCCGTGCAGCCCTTTGATGCCGCGCTCCTTGTACTCGCCCCAGAGACACATGTCCTGTTCGCCCTTCGCGCAGTTGGGGCAGCCGTCGGGCCTCCTCACGCTCGCGACCACCAGCGTGTCCGTGGGCAGGGCCGCATTGCCCCGCGCGACGCGGCCCACCGACTCGTGACCGATGACGAGCGTCTCCGATCCCGCGGGGGCTTCTCCGTACTCACCCCGGGCGATGTCGGCGTCGGTTCCATCGAGGCCGACGCGGATCACGTCCACCACGACTTCGTCATCGCCTGGGACCGGATCGGCGACGTCGCGCACCGCGCCGCTATCGCTCTTGCGCGGAACGACGGTGAGCGCGCGCATCCGCGCAGAATAGGGCGGTGGTCGTGGTCGCATCCGACGTCGAGCGCGTGTTCCGCGAGTCGGGCGCGCTCCGCGAAGGTCACTTCATCCTCGCGTCGGGAAAGCACTCGCCGCTGTATCTGGAGAAGTTCCAGGTCCTGCAGCACCCTGTCGACACGGAGCGACTCTGCGCGGCGATCGCGAAGTGGGCCATGGTGCTGGATGCCGCGACGGTGGCCGGCCCCACGACCGGCGGCATCATCCTCGCGCACGAGGTGGCGCGGCAGCTCGGCATCCGCGCGATCTACGCGGAGCGTCGTGAATCGGGAACGGGTCGCGAGTTCCGCCGCGGGTTCACCCTTCGACCGGCGGAGCGGGTCCTCGTCGTCGACGACATCATGACGACGGGAGGGTCCGCGCAGGAGACGATCGAGGCGGTGCGAGCGTCCGGTGGCACGGTCGTCGGGGCCGCCGTGCTCGTCGATCGCTCCGGCGGCCGCGCCTCGCTCGGCGTTCCGACCGAGGCGCTCTGGCGCCTCGAGATCCCCGCGTACAGCCCCGCTGACTGCCCGTTGTGCGCGAAAGGCGTGCCCGCGACGCATCCCGGCACCACTCCTGCTCCGCAGGCCGAGGCACGATGAAGGATCTCTACCGGCTCGCGCGGACGCTCGTCTGGCTCGCCTTCTTCGGCGCGATCTACCAGGAGCTGCGCAAGCCGGACGCCGAGCGCACCTGGCACGGCAAGGTCGCCGGCGTCGTGCCGTACGACTTCCGCGTGCCGACCCTCGACCGGCTGCGCGAGGCGTACTGGAATCCCGAGTCGGATGCGGTCTTCAGCGAGCGCGTGTTCGGCGTGGGCTGGGCCGTGAATATCCCGGTGGCCGCACGAAAGGTGGCGGCGCTGGCGGACCAGTACGCGGACGCGAGCCGTTCGCTACGGGGCGGTCGGAGGTCTTCCTCGCGCGGATCTGAATGAAGGCCGGCAGCTTCTGCTCGAGCGCGTCGTCCGATCCAGCGGGCCCGCCCTCGTAGTGCGGCGACCACTCCCATAGTCCGTCGACCGTAAGGCCGACGCGCGCGCAGGCGTTCACCAGATCCGCGGTGCGGTGCGCGTATTCATAGGTGGGCGCGCGCACCTTCACCCGCCCGAAGTCCCACACCGGCTGGAGGACCGGGACCGGCCGGTCGCTGAAATAGGTCTTCTTGGGCTTCCAGCCGGTGCCCGTCCACGACTCGTAGAAGAGGAACGTCACCGGATGCATCGTCGAGAACACGTAGATGCCGCCGGACGCGAGCACCCGCGCGACCTCGGCGACGACACGCGCCGCGTCCGGCACGAACACCAGCGAGTGCTGATGGAACACGATGTCGAACTCGCCGGTGCCGAGGGCGCTCAGATCCCGCATGTCCGTGCGTATGAATTCGAGCGATGTGCCGCGCCGTCGCGCGAGCTCGCGCACCGTCGCGAGCTGCCGCGAGCTGATGTCGACGAGGGTCGTCGCCGCGCCGAGCTCCGCAAAGAGGATCGCGTCCCAGCCGCCGCCTCCGGCGAGCGACAGCACGCGCTTTCCCTCGAGCGCGATACCTCGGAGCGTTCCGTTGGTGATGCGGTCGAGGAACCGCCGCTTCCCTTCGCGCGACCGCGGGGGCCGTCCCTGCGGTCGCGTGTAGGGGATGCCCGCTTTCGCGAGCCGCTCCCACATCCGCTCGTTGTGCGCGCCGATGTCGTCGACGGCGACACGCCTGGGCACGCCGAAATTGTGGCGGCATAGACTCGCTCGCGCTCGTGAAGATCGTCGTCACGCGGCCCATCGCCGACGAGGCTCTCGCCCTGCTCCGCCAGAAAGGCACCGTCGTCGTCGGACCGGATGAGCCCCCGATCCCCACCGCGGACGAGGTCGCCCGCATGATCGCGGACGCCGAGGTCGTCTACACGCTTCCGGCGAATCCGGTGAACGGCGACGCGATACGCGCCGCGACGAAGCTGCGGATGATCGCGACGATGGGGACGGGGTACGACAACATCGACGTCGCCGCCGCGAAGGAGCGGGGCATCCCGGTGACGTTCGCGCCGGGCATCCTCGACGAAACGACGGCGGACGGCGCGTTCGCGCTGCTCCTGGCGACGGCGCGGCGCCTCGGCGAGGCCGAGCGCTTCCTCCGAGCCGGGAAGTTCCGCGGCTGGACGCCGTTCATGTTCACCGGGCAGGACGTCCACGGCGCGACGCTCGGGATCGTCGGCATGGGCCGGATCGGGCTCGCGGTCGCCCGCCGCGCGCACGGATTCGCGATGCACGTCCTCTATCACGACGCGCGCCGCAACCTCGGCGCCGAGCAGGAGCTCGGCGTGAGCTACGTCGAGAGCCTCGACGACCTTTTGTCGCGTTCCGACTTCGTTTCGCTGCACGTCCCGCTCCTTGCGGAGACGCGGCATCTCATGAACGCCGAGCGCCTGCGGAAGATGAAGCGCACCGCCGTCCTCATCAACACATCGCGCGGTCCGGTCGTCGACGAGAAGGCGCTGGCGAAGGCGCTCGCCGACGGCGTCATCGCGGGAGCCGGCCTCGACGTGTACGAGCGGGAGCCGGCTGTCGAGCCCGCGCTCCTCGAGCTCGAGAACGCCGTGCTCCTCCCGCACATCGCATCGGCGTCCGAGCGGACGCGCACGCGGATGGCCATGCGCGCGGCGCAGAACATCGTCGCCTTCCTCGAGGGCAAGGCGCTCCTCGATCCCGTCCCGTGAGCGCGACCGCGACCCGAGTCGCACCACAGGAGCGGATCGAGATCGCGAGCGACGGCGAGACGCTGAGCGCGGATCTGTACGGACGGCTTCCCGCGACACGCGTAGCGGTCCTGGTCCACGGGCAGAACTGGGACGCGAGCGGGTGGCGCGACGTCGCTCCGCTGTTCGCCGCGCGCGACGTTCCCGCGCTCGCCTTGAACCTCCGCGGCTACGCGGCCTCGACCGGAAAGACGAACCGCTACCGGGCGGACAAGCCGTGGACACCGGTCGCCGACCTTCGCGCCTCGAAGGCGGCGCTTCGCGAACGCGGGGTGAAGGAGATCGCGCTCGTCGGCTCGTCGATGGGCGGCAGCGCGGTGCTCGCCTCGAGCTTCGAAGGCGACATCGAATGCGTCGTCGCCATCTCCGCTCCGGTGGCGGCCGTGCCCGAAGACCTCAGCAAACGCATCACCGGACGGAAGCTCTTCGTGTGCGCCGATCGGGACTCGCTCCGCGCGACAGCGAACGTCATCCGCTGCTTCAGCGAGGCCGCCTCTCCGAAGAAACTCGTACTCTTCGGCGGACGGGAGCATTCGCGTGCAATGTTCACCGCCCCCTACGGAGAGGACGCGCTGGGGGAGATCGTGGGGTTCGTGTGCCGGCAAGGGTGAATCCCGACGTTCCAGGCGAGCCGCGGCTCCTCAAGAAGGTGGGGAAGCGCATCCGCGAGCTGCGCGAAGAGAAGGGGCTCACGATGGCGCAGCTCGGCTCGAGCGCGCGCGGCACTGTGTACTTCCAGCGCCAATACGTCTGGAAGATGGAGACCGGAAGGGTCGCGCCGTCGCTCGCGGCGCTGGCTCATTTCGCGAAGCGCTTGGACGTGCCGGTCGCCGACCTCCTGCGGGGGATATAGAGCGCTCGCCTCTGAGCCTGTTGCTGGCACGTTTGCGCCGGCAGTGACATCCTGCGCAGACCAATGCAGCGACGGCTCAATCGGCGCGTCCTTGTCATAGAAGACGACACGGATATCCGAAGGCTCATCACCGACTCGCTCACCAGCGCCGGCCTCGACGTGGTCGCGGCGATCGATGGGGCACAGGCGCTGCGCACCGCCCTCGCCCGGAAGCCGGCGGCGATCGTGCTGGACATCGGACTCCCGGATTACGACGGGACCCAGTTCGTGGCGCGATGGCGCGAGCGGCGGCCCGAGGCGAGCGACGTGCCGATCCTGATCGTGAGCGGCCGGCCGGATCGGCGTGAGATCGCGAGTCTGCTCGGTGCGGCGTATGTCTGCGGGAAGCCGTTCGAGGTCGACGAGCTCGTCGGTCAGGTGGAGCGCGCGGTCCTGAACTAGGGGCGCGGGTAGAGCACGAGCACGGCGCCGCGGACCGATCCATCCCGTCGGCGCAGCGGCGTCGCGCGACCGCGGAGTGGCCGCAGCGTCCCGTCTTCGCGCGGATAGGTGAGCTCCAGGTCCACGGTCTCGCCGCGAAGCGCGCGCACGCTGGGAAAGTCTTCGAGCGCGAGCGCCAGACCGTTCGCGTCGCGGAGCTGTCCGCGGTCGCGACGCTCGGCAGGCATGCTTCCGAGGAGCGAGCTGCCGACGAGCGCGACCCCGGCCTCGTTGATCTTCACGAGACGACCATCGCTGTTGAAGACCAGGACACTGCTCTGGATCTGGTCCAGGACCGCGAGATGCTCCTCGGCGAGCTCGGCGAGGTCTTGCCGCGCGCGCACCTCTTCGGTCACGTCGATGCAGAAGACCATCACCCCGTTCACCGCCCCGTCCTTCCCGCGCAACGGCTGAAACACGAAGTTGCCGTAGCCCTGCTGCGCCACCCCGTCGCGGAGGAACTTCGCCGGCATCTCGTGCCGGACCATGGACTCGCCGCTGGCGTAGACGTGGTCGTACGCGGCGAGCATCTCGCTGGAGATCTCGGGAAAGACGTCGCGGATCGGCCGTCCGAAAAACTCCCGGTCCGCGCAGGCACGCCGGAACGCCTCGTTGGCGACCTCGACGACGTGATCGGGGCCGCGAAGCATCGAGATCATCACCGGAGCTTCGCTGAAGAGGTACTGGAGCCAGGCCGGCTCGACCGCGGCGCTGCCGGTGATCGTGAGAGTGGTTCCGGTCTCCGCCAGTGCGGCCCGATTCGGGACCCCGAACCGGTGCAGAAGCAGCGAAACGTGCTCCTTGACGGCCTGCTCGCTCACTCCCAGCTCGGTCGCGATCTGCTTGTTCTCGAGGCCGTGGGTGACCCGCGCGAGGACCTGGGACTGCCGGGGCGTCAGCGGTGCGTCCGTACGCGGCGCGCGGTGGCGGCGGGGCGCTTGCCTCACTCGCCCGTTGCCCGGGGTCTCATCGCGCATGGACCGGGCCAGCAAGCGCCATCTATCACGTAAGTATATCTATCGAGGGCACTTAACCGCGCACCGGAACGCGCCGCGGCCTGTCGCGGCTACGTCGGCGTCGCGGCCTCTTCGGTGATTACGTCCGCCGGCTCTTCGCCAGTCCCGCTCTCAGGAGGCCCGACGAGCAGGAGCGCCTGACGAACCGACTCGGCGAGCCGCTCCGATTCGCGTGGATCCACTGGGCCGGTCACGAAGACGCGGCGGCAGACGCGCTCGCCGGAGGCTGGTCCGTGCTCCGCGCGTCGCGGATCGCCTGCGCGACCGTGCCGAGTCCGAGCTTCACGAGCTCGGGAAGGGCTATCGGGGGGATCGGTCGCCAGTCGTGCGGGGTCGCAGCACCGCGGGGGCAATACGCCCAGGCCCGCTCGACGATCGTTACGTACCCACTGAGCGCCGAGAGGTGCGGTTCATGACTCGGATCGACGCACAGGAACTCGATCAGTCCCTCGCCCATGTGCTACCCCCAATCGCTTGGCCGTGATCGCGCGCCCTGGGGCGGCGCACGGCCTATTTTTTTCGTCCAAGCCGTTTTTCTGTCCGCCCGCGGACATGGACGGGTGGGGGCGTTTCGGAGAGCACAGATCGAGCTCGATGGGTTCGGTGCCATACCGACGATCGTGATGTCCGCGAA
>DATBKH010000192.1:0-2232 GCA_036555955.1 Candidatus Limnocylindria bacterium
GTCGAAGCCGCCCGGGAGGAGCGCGACGCCGTCGATCGCGAACCGCACGATGCCCTCCGCCTGCACGGGCACGCGCACGCCGTCGATGAGCGTGTTCGTCCCGAAGACGCCGAGGCCGTCGTCGCGATAGATGTAGACGCCGAAGACCGCGTCGCTGACGCCGCGCGGATTGCGGTAGCCGATCTCGATGGCGGCGGGCTTGCCCGACTCGAGCACGACGCGGTCCTCGCCGTCCGGTCCGACGACGCGCGCGCTCGTGATCTCGATCTCCTTCGTGCCCCACCGCGCGCCGATCTCGCCGCGCGCCGCGCGCTCGCGCTGCTCCTTCTCGCCGACCTTCTGGTGATACGAGTCGATGACGTCGTGCGGGGAGCCTGCCGCTCCGACCCCGCCTTCGTCGAGCCAGATGGCGCGCTCGCAGAGGCGCGCGACAGCCCCGAGGTCGTGCGAGACGAGCACGATCGTCTTCTTCGCGGCGCGGAACTCGCCGATCTTCGCGAAGCACTTGTGCTGGAAGTACTCGTCGCCGACGGCGAGCACCTCGTCGACGAGGAGGACATCGGGCTCCAGGTGGACGGCGACGGCGAAGCCGAGCCGCATGTACATACCGCTCGAATAGGTCTTCACCGCCGCGTCGAAGAACCGGCCGATGTCCGCGAAGTCCTCGATGGCCGGCATGACGCGATCCATCTCCTTCCGCGACAGCCCGAGCAGCGAGCCGTTCAGATAGGCGTTCTCGCGTCCGCTGAAATCGGGATGGAAGCCGGCGCCGATCTCGAGCAGCGCGGTCACCCGGCCATTGACCTCGAGCTCTCCGCTGGACGGTTTCGCCGTCCCCGCGAGCAGCTTGAGAAGCGTGGACTTGCCGGAGCCGTTCGCGCCGACCACGCCGAACGACTGGCCCGCTTCGACCGTGAAGCTCACATCGCGCAGAGCCCGCACCTCTTCGGCGGGCGCGTACTGGCGGAGCACGGTCTCCTTCAGCGTGCGGGTCCGCTCCCGGCGCAGCTTGTAGCTCTTGGAAAGGTGCGCGGCGCGGATCGCGGTCACGGTCGCCGGTAGGCTACGGCGGCGACCCCGTAGCCGAGAAGCCATCCACCCAGCACATCGCTCGGCCAGTGCTCGGCCAGATAGATCCGCGTCAGCGCCATGACGACGACGACCGCGCCGCCGAGCGCGGCCGGCCAGCGGAACGCGGCGGCGGCGAAGGCGATGCGCGCGACGTGACCGCTCGGGAACGCGTACGGCGTCGGCGATTCGATGAACGGCAGGTACCGCATGGCGCGCGAGAGATCGTGCGGCGGCGGCTCCTGCGGAACGGTCATCTTCAAAACGACTTCGACGCCGACGACGACGAACACGAGGAGCGGGATCCACCAATCGCGCCGTCTCGCGCGCCACCACGCGATCGCCACGCCGAGCGCGACCGCGAAGATGACCTCGGACTGCGCGCCGATCGAGATGAGCGACGAGACCGTGTCGAGCCACTCGGCCCGCACCGACTGGACCGCCGAGAGCAGCGCGCGGTCGAGCGCGTCGAAGGCGCCGGCCGCGACCAGAACGGTCACCGCAACGAAGGCGGCGAGCGCGAGCGCACCGCGGGTCACGGCGCGAGCGCGGCCGGCCTGCGGCGCGCGTAGCCCAGCGTCACCAGCGCCGCGGCGACGGCGACCCAGAAGAGAGCCAGCACGAGCGTCGCGGCCTCATGTGCGTAGAACGACGGGAGCGCGATCTGGACGTCAGGGCGCAGCACGCGGCCGAGCTCGAGCCAGAGCTTCACCTGTGCGCCGTCGCGGATCTGCGGCATGTACTCGTAACGGAGATCGGGAAGGACGGCGTACAGGAACACGATGAAGGCCGACCACCAGGCCGCGACCCAGACGCCCGCGAGCAGCAGCGTGCGCGCGCGGCCTTTCTGGACGAGCACGGTCTCGAGACCGCCGGCGGCGGCCACGACGAGGAACGGGAGGGCCGCGAGGAGGTACCGCGAGGGCGGCCCGCCGTCGGCATGCCAGTACGCGATGTCGGCGATGAACAGGAAATAGAAGCCCCAGCCGAGCAGCATGGCGAGGAGCGGCAGGCCGTGGATGCGCCGCCTGCTCCAGAGCGCGCCGATGCCGAGGAACGCCAGGAAGTAGATCGGTGCGCGCGGGATGAGTCCGAACGCGCGATCGAAGAAGAGACCCGGGACGCCGTTCTGCGGCGTGTAGTTCAGGACCTCTTGCTGATCGC
>DATBKH010000193.1:0-12032 GCA_036555955.1 Candidatus Limnocylindria bacterium
CCCGCCGATGGCGCCGAGCAGCAGGGTGAACGTTCCGGTCACCGAGGAGAGCGCCGCGAGCGTGTCGTTCTGATTCGTGACCGTGAAGTCCGCGTTCGCCGGATCGTCGATGTTGTGACGCTGGAGCAGGATGTTGCTGACGTCGCTCGTCGTCATCTCCATCGTGTCGCTCGACGTCGCCTTGATGACGATCTGGTTCACGCGATTCAGCTGACCGGTGAGCACGTGCTGCGCGGTCGTCAGTGGGACGAGGATCTGGTCGTCGCGGCTGAACCCGAACGTGCTCCCTTTGAGGCCGAGGACGCCCACGACGCGGAAGTTCAGGATCCGGGCGCGCTGTTGCGCGGCGCCCGGCCCGCCGCCGAACGCCTGCCGGAGCTGGATGGTCTGACCCACCGGATCGAGGTCGCCGAAGAGGTTCGTCGCCGTCGTCGCCCCGAGCACGGCGACCTGCGCGTTCACGTTCACGTCGGCGGTCGTGAAGAAGTCGCCGCTGTCGACGCCCCAGTCGCGCACGATCGGGTAGTCCTCGGTCACGCCCGAGACCTGGGTGTTCCAATTCTGGCCGGCCGCCGTCACCTGCCACCGGCCGGCCTGCTGCTCCGCCTCGGCCGCCGCGATCGTGTCGCCGAGCTGATCCTTGATCGACTGCATGTCGTCCAGCGTCAGGCTCTGCGCCTGCGCGCCCGCCCCGCGCAAGCCCTGATCGGTCGCGTTCGACGGCGTGACCGTCACGAGGTTCGAGCCGAGGTTGAGGATCGTGTTCTGGACGCTCTGCGACGCGCCGTTCCCGACGCTCACCATCGCGATGACCGCGGCGACGCCGATGATTACGCCGAGCATCGTCAACGCCGACCGCAGCTTGTTCACGACGAGCGACTGCAGCGCGGACCGGAACGAGTCGTAGAGCTTCACTCGGCCGCGCCGATCCCGACGGCGATCTCGTCCTCCGCTCGCCGCGGCTTCAGCACGATCTCGTCGCGCGCGATGACGCCGTCGCGCATGCGCACGATGCGCTTGCAGTGTGCGGCGACGTCCGGCTCGTGCGTGACCATGACGACCGTCTTCCCCATGTCGTTCAGCCGCTGAAAGATCGAGAGGATCTCCGCGCTCGAGCGCGAGTCGAGGTTTCCGGTCGGCTCGTCCGCGAGGATCATCGACGGATCGTTCAGCAGGGCGCGGGCGATGGCGACGCGCTGCTGCTGTCCGCCGGACAGCTCGCTCGGGCGGTGGTGGACCCGATCGCCGAGCCCGACCTGCTCGAGCGCGGCGAGCGCACGCTCGCGGCGCTGGTGGCGATCGCCGCCGTAGATGAGCGGGAGCTCGACGTTCTCGATGGCGTTGAGACGCGAGAGCAGGTTGTACGTCTGAAAGACGAAGCCGATGTGCTTGTTGCGGATGCCGGCGAGCTGACCGTCGGTCAGCTTGTTCACGTTCTCGCCCGCGAGGACGTACGTCCCGCCGTCCGCGACGTCGAGACAGCCGAGCACGTTCATGAGCGTCGACTTGCCGGAGCCGGACGGTCCCATGATCGCGACGAACTCCGCGGGTCGGACGTCGAGATCCACGCCGCGGAGGGCGTTCACGGTGATCTCGCGGCCGATGCGATAGGTCTTCGTGATCCCGCGCAGCTGGACGACGCTCCCGGTCATCGGCCGACGATCACGCCGGGTCCGCCGCCGAATCCGCCGCCGCCCGTGCCCGGCCGCGCCGTGGCGGTGGTGCGCGCCGCCGGAAGGACCACGAGGTCACCTTCGGCGACGCCGCTGATCACCTCGGTCGTGGTGTCGTTCGAGAGACCGAACGTCGCGTCCGTGTCGACGGCCTCGCCGTCCTTCAGCAGCTGCAGGTACCGGCGGCCCGCCGTGGTACGGATCGCGAGGTTGGGCACGGTGAGGACGCCCTGCTTGCTCGCGATGATCACCGTGGCCGTTCCCGTCATGCCGGGCTTCACCTGGTTGTTCGGTACGTCGATCGTCACGTCGATCCCGTAGACCGGGACGCCCTGCTGGATGGTCGCGACCGGATCGAGCGAGGTCACGCGACCGGTCATCCGCGCCGCCGTCACCGCATCGACCGCGACGTTCGCGACGAGCCCGAGCTTCACTTTGGCGACGTCGCTCTCGCCGATGGTGCCGTGCAGGACGAGCGACGTCGTGTTGGCGAGGACCATGAAAGGATTCGCCGCGGTCTCACCGACCTGGGATGCGATGGACGCGACCACCCCGGACTGTGGCGCGACGACCGTCGCGTTGTCGAGATTCGCCTGAGCGTTGTCGACGGCCGACGCCGCGTTGTCGACGCTCGCCTGCGAATTCGCGAGGTCGTACGGCTTCGACGAGAGCGCCTGCTGCGCCGAATCGATCGACTGCTGACCGCGCTGCGCCGTGGTCGAGACGTTGAGCGTCGCCGTCGCGATGGAGCCGCCGATCGCGTCGTTGACCGTGTTCAGATACGTGCCCGCCTGCGTGAGCTTCAGCTTCGCGGTCGAAACGGCCTGCTGCTGTGCGCCGACGAGCGTGTAGAGGGTCGCCAGGTCGGCGCGCCACTGGTCGAACGGATCGTGCAGCGAGCGTGTCGACTGCGTGTTCAGCGAGCTCTGCGCGGTGGTCACCGCGGTCTGCACCGTTCCCAGCACCGACGACGTCGTGTCGAGCGCGCTCGTCAAACGCGACGCGGCGATCGTGTAGTTCGTCTGCGCGAGCTGGAAGCTGCTCGCGATGCTCGTCGTGTCGCCGGTTGCGGAGTCGAAGTCGGAGATGAGCGATTGCAGCGCGCTCTTCGAGCTCTGGTAATCGCTCATGGCCGGCGCGAGCAGCGTGGCGGAGTTCGTCCGCGCGTTCTGCAGCGCCGGCGTGTTCGCCGAGGTGATCGCATTGAGCGCGTTCCGCAGATCGCCGGTGTCGCCGCCGCCGACGATGCGGCTCATCTCGGCGATGAGGTTGTCGATCTGCGATTGGATCGTCGCGAGGCTGTCCTGGAAGCTCGCGATGCCGCCGGTCGCGCTGTCGGTGAACGAGCCGAAGTTCGACTTCGCCGACGCGTAGCTCGCGACGAGCTTGTTCAGATTGTTCTGCGCGGTCGCGAGGTCCTGCGCGGCCTGCTGCCGCGCCTGGGTCAGTGCTTTCTGCGCGTCGCTCGAGGTCGATGCCGTCCGGTTGTAGTTGTTCTGGGCCGTGACGAGATTCGCCTGCGCCTGCGCGAGAGCTGCCTCGAGGTCGGCGGTGTCGAGCTTCGCGAGGGCCTGCCCCGCGGTGACGGGCTGCCCGACCGAGACGTAGATCGCGGCGATCTTGCCGGCCGTCTTGAAGCTCATCTTCGTCTGGTTCATCGCCGCCACCGACCCGGACACCGCGACGCTCTGCGTCACGTTCCCACGCGTCACAGCCTGCGTCCGGATCTCCGCCTTCGCCGCCGGGGCGTTCGCGCGGGAGGCGAGGACCGCGCCGCCGGAGAGCACCGCGATCAGCGCGACCGCGAGCATCCGCCCCGGCCAAGTCGTCAGCACGCCTCTCAGAACCGTCATCGCAACCTTCCCCTTCGACCGCTGGTCTGGGCTAGCTCATCGCCTGGGATCGCGCTGGGCTCGCTAGCCGCGCCGTCACCACCGCACCGAGCGCGTACGCCAGGACGCCCACGACGGCGACAGCGCCCAGATATGGAATCTGACACGCGACATAGATAAGGGTCGCGCCTAAGAGGGCGATGAGAGGCGCCGGCAACCGCGACGCGTACCGGCGCAGCCATCCCATCTGAAAGAGGGCGTCCCCGAGCCGCCAGGACGCGGCCGCGAAGCCGATCAGGGCGACGATCCCGACGCCGACGACGACCACGCTGAACGCGGCGAGCCCGACCTGAAGCGCCGCGGGCACGCCCACGAGACCGGCGCCACGAAGACCGGCGACCGAGCCCAGGAAGACGATCCAGCCGAGCGCCGCGGCGGAGAGGCCCGCGCCGAGGACCGCGAGACCGCTCAAGAGGACACGCATCTGCGACCTCGCGCCGCCCAGCGACGCGCGATACGTCCCGACGACCTGCTCACGGCCGAGCACGAGCGCGCAACTGGTCGCGAGCAGGATGAGCAGGTAGCCAGCGGCGTCCCGGGCCGCGTCGCTGAGGCCGCGCTGGACGGGGACGATCGGCTGGAGCGCCGCCGGAAGGTCGCGCTGCGCCTCGACGATGGTGCGCGCCGGCGGCGGCGAGCTCCGCGGATCGAAGAAGATGCGGCGCCCCGAGGACGCGGTGCCGCTGAATGAGGACGCGAGCAGGATCGCCGAGATCGCGGCCGCGACGATCACCACTCCGAGCGCGGACAGCGCCTCGCGTTGGCTCATCGCTGCGGGACCGCTCGATGCGCGGGCGTCGCGATCGCGGCGTGCGCCGCGATGAGGCTCGCGATCCCTACGAGGACGAGCGCGAGAACCGTCGTTCCGTCGATGAAGAAGAACGCTTCGCCGCTCTCCGCGGCCGCGGTCACGATGACGTTGTTCAAAGCCGTGGAGAACTCCTCACCACGAGTCGCGAGCTGATGCGCGAGGTACGCGAGCGACGGAAGCGCGAGGGCGGCGGCGACGATCCATTCCCACCCGAGGGTGGTTCGCCGCGCGACACGTCGCATGACCTGGTCCCGAAAGCCGAGCGGGAGCGGCTGCGGCGGCACCGCCGCGAGCAGCGCGTGCATCGGCCGCTCAGACGGCTCGAGATCGTCGGGCTCGTACCGGCTCAAGCGGACCTTCCCCTTTCGTCGTCGCGAGCGGCGAGGCGCGCCTTGAGCGCGGCGCGTGCGCGGTGCAAGTGCGTCTTCACGGTACCGAGCGGGATACCCAACGCATCGGACACCTCTTGATAGGACAGCTGCTGCATGTGCCGAAGCGTGAGCGCGGCGCGATACGCGGGCGGGAGCTCGTTCATCGCGGCGACGACCTCCGAGACCTGTTCGCGGCGGAGCGTCGTCGCCTCGGGCCCTTCGTCGATGTCCTCGGGCGCTTCGGGAAGCTCGTCGACCGGGTTCTCGTGCGCGTGCCAGCGCTGAACGTGGTTGAGGCTCGCGTTCGTGGTGATGCGGTAGAGCCACGGACCGAACGGGAGCGCCGGGTCGTACTGATGGAGCGCGCGATAGGCGCGGATGAAAGCCTCCTGGGCGCAATCGTTCGCCGCGTCGGTGTCGCCCGTGATGCGGTAGGCGATGTTGAACACGCGGCCTCCGTACCGTTCCACGATGGCCGCGTATGCGTTCGCGTCGCCGGCAAGACACGCCTTGACGACGTCCTGGTCGGAATCGGTCAGCGGTGCCTCCGCCGCCCCGGCCAGGAGGTCGGGTCGCTCGGAGTACCCGGTCTGCCGGTGCGGTGTTTCGCGTATTCTCGGCCCGCTCCATGGACCTGACCTGGCTCGGTCACGCCTGTTTCCGCATGCGCGGCCGCGAAGGGGTCGTCCTGACCGACCCGCCGGACCCGAAATCCGGGCACGCCATCCCGAAGACCGAGGCCGCGATCGTCACCATCTCGCACGACCATCCGGGGCACGCGAGCCTGAAGTCGGTCGGCGGCGAGCCCGTCGTCCTGCGCGGTCCGGGCGAATACGAGGTGCGGGAAGTCCTCGTCACCGGGATAGGGACGTTCCACGACGATTCGAAAGGGTCGGCGCGCGGCCGCAACACCGTCTTCGCGATCCGGCTCGACGACCTCGTCATCTGCCACCTCGGGGACCTCGGCCACGAGCTCCCCGCCGGCGATCTCGAGCGGCTGGGCGATGTCGACATCGTCCTCGTGCCGATCTCAGGCGGTGACGTGAATCTCACGGCCGCGAAAGCCGCGGAGGTCATCCACCAGCTCGAGCCGAAGGTCGTCGTTCCGATGTCGTACGACCCCGACGCAAGAAAAGATGCGCCGTTCGACCGGCTGCTGCACGAGCTCGGCGTGAAGGATCTGACGCCCGTGCCCAAGCTCTCGGTGACTCGGAGTTCACTCCCAGAGAACGTGCAGGTCGTCGCGCTGGACTCGCGCGCGCGCTAATCTCGCGCCGCTAGGGGAGGTTCACATGGGATACCCAGCGTCGGCGGCGCGTGCTTTCCAGTACGGCCTCATCATCTTCGCGCTCACCGCTCTCCTCGGACTCGCCAACGCGACACAGCTCTTCGGAGCGCTCGATCGCAACACGCTGCTCACGCACCTGCACTCCGGGACGCTCGGCTGGATCACGATGGGCGTGATCGGCGTCACCGTCTGGATCTTCGGGGCCAGAGAGGGCGCGATCGGCCGCAACATCATGCTGAGCGCTCTCGCGACCGCCGCATACGTGCTCGCGTTCTGGTCGGGCAACTTCCAGGCGCGCGCGGTCTTCGGAACGATCGAGCTCGTCGTCGTCCTCTACTGGTGGTGGTTCGCGGTGTCTCAAGGCGCAGCCGAAGGGTTCGGACGCCTCGACATACCGAAGCTATCCGTGATCTTCGGTCTCACCACACTGCTCATCGGCTCGACGCTCGGCGTCATCGTTCAGGTCATCCTCGGCACGGGGAATCAGCTGCCGACCGACACCGACCTCGTCGGCGGCCACGCGTCCGCGCAGGTGGGCGGCTACCTCGTCCTGGTGGCCGCGGGCTTCGCCGAGTGGCAGCTGAGCGGCGGCGGCAGGCGGAGCGCCGCCGGCATCGCGCAGGTCGCTCTGCTCTTCGTCGGCGGGCTGCTGCTCTCGATCAGCCTTCTGCTCGGAGGCGCGCTGGGTCCCGCGCTCTCGCAGGCGCTGCCCGGCGTCGCGACGCTTCTGACGATCCTTGGCATCGTCCTCGTCGCGGTGCGCTTCGGACGGGCCGCCCTCTCCGCGCCGTGGGGTTCCGCTTCGGGGATCCGTCACGTCGCGATCGCCGTCCCCTTCCTGGTGGTCGGCGTGATCCTCGAGGCGGCCCTCGTGCAGCAGTTCATCGCGGCGCAGGGCGACCAGAGCAAGGTCTCGATCGGGCTCCTGCACTCGCTCGACCACACCATGTTCGTCGGCGTCATGACGAACGTCCTGTTCGGCGCCATCCTCGTGGGCGGCACGAGTCAGGCGCGGAGCTGGCCATGGGCGGACCAGGTCATCTTCTGGGGGCTGAACCTCGGAGTTGCGGCGTTCGTCGCGGTGCTTCTCGTCGCGGGATCCGGCGAGGGGGCGAAGCCCTTCACGCACCCGGTCTCGTTCGTCGCGCCGATCATGGGCCTCGCCGCGCTCCTCGGGATCCTGACGTTCTCGATGCGTCTCATGAACGCGCCCGAGCCCATGCGTATGACCTCACCCGCGTAGCGAGGAAGCCAGCGGACGACCGTCGAGCCGACGGTCGTCCGCTATACTTTTCTTACGTCGCGCCGCAAAGCGCGGCGACTTTTTCTGTTCGGAGAGTCTCCCGTCCGTGTACGCCGTCGTCCGCAGCGGTGCCAAGAGCTACCGGGTCGAAGAGGGTTCCGAGATCACCGTCGATCGCCGCGCCGGCGAGACGGGCGAGACCGTGATCCTCGACCAGGTGCTGCTGTTCGCCGACGGCGTCCGGGTGCGTGCGGGTACCCCGTTCGTGACCGACGCGATCGTGACGGCTCAGATCGTCGGCCATGGAAGGGGACCGAAGATCCGCGTGTTCAAGTACAAGAACAAGACGCGGTCGCGGAAGACGCACGGCCACCGTCAGGACGAGACGACGCTCCGAATCACGAAGATCGAGGCATAGGAGGCGGCTAACGCCGCCGACGGAGAGGGGTGCAGGGGATACTCCCCTGCGAAGAGAAGCTAATGGCACACAAGAAAGGCGCGGGTTCCACCCGCAACGGACGAGACAGCGCCGGGCAACGGCTCGGCGTGAAGGAGTACGCGGGCGCCCGCGTCGAGGCGGGGACGATCATCGTCCGCCAGCGCGGAACGCGCGTCCTTCCGGGAAACAACGTCGGCGTCGGCAAGGACCACACGCTCTTCGCGCTCGTCGCGGGGACCGTGGAGTTCAAGGCCGCCCGCGATGACCGGCGCCGCGTGAGCGTCGTCGCCGTATAGAGGTCAGCGAGTCATGAAAGAGAAGATCCACCCCAAGTACATGCAGGCGAAGATCGTGTGCGCCTGCGGTCGCACGTACACGACCGGGTCGACGAAGCCGGAGCTCCACGTGGAGGTCTGCGCCGGCTGCCATCCCTTCTACACGGGGACGCAGCACATCCTCGACGTCCAGGGTCGCGTCGAGCGCTTCACGAAGCGGTACGCGAAGAAAGCGGCCGACGCGCCCGCGTCCGCGGAGGCCGCCCCGCACCGCTAGCGGTGTCCGCGCTGTACGGCGGACAGGCGGTCATCGAGGGCGTCATGATCCGCGGCCGACGCACGGTCGCGCTCGCGTGCCGTAAGCCCGACGGCGGCATCTACCGCTATCGCGAGCCGTTGCGCTCGCCGCTCACGCGCTCGCGCATCGCGCGGCTGCCATTCATCCGCGGCGTGGTCGTCCTGTGGGAGTCGCTCGACTACGGCATCCGCATGCTCATGCGGTCGGCCGACGTGCAGCTCGAGGACGAAGCGCAGCAGCTCGGCAAGGGCGGGAACACGCTCATCCTCGCCGTCGCGCTCGGCGCAGCTCTGCTGATCTTCATCGGCGTGCCCTATCTCCTCACAAGCGTCGCCCGCGCGATCGTCCCGAGCTCTGTCGTCCTCAACATCGTCGAGGGACTCATCCGTCTCGGGCTGCTCATCGCGTATCTGGTAGCGATCTCGTTCCTGCGCGACGTGCGACGCGTGTTCGCATACCACGGCGCCGAGCACATGACCATCCATGCGTTCGAGCACGGTGATCCGCTCACGCCCGAGCGCATCCGGCCGTACCCGACCGCACACCCGCGCTGCGGGACGGCGTTCCTTCTGCTCGTCGTGGTCATCGCGATCGCGATCTTCGCGTTCCTGCCGCGCGTGAACATCCTGGTCGACCTGGTGACGCGTCTGCTTCTCGTGATCCCCGTCGCGTCGATCTCCTACGAGGCGCTGCGGCTCGGCGCCGCGCACGAGCGCTCGCCGGTGATGCGCCTCCTCGTGCTGCCCGGGCTCCTGCTGCAGCGCATCACCACACGCCGGCCGGACGACCGAATGATCGAGGTCGCCGTCGCGTCTCTCGAGGAGGCGATCGCCGGAGACCGCGACGCCGAGGCCGCGGCATGACCGAAGTGCTGACGGCCGGCCTGCGCCGACGGCTGGAGGGGGTCGAGACCCGCTATCAGGAGCTCGAGCGTGCCGTGAGCGATGCCGCCACGACGTCGGACCGCAACCGCATCCGCGAGGTCGGGCAGGAGCTCTCGAGCCTCGCGCCAGTCGTCGAGACGATCCGGGCCCTTCGCGATGCCGAAGCGAAGCTCGCCGAGGCTCGCGAGCTCGTCGACGGAGACGACGCCGATCTGCGCGACCTGGCACGCGAGGAGGTCTCCGAGCTCTCGGTGCGTACGGACGAGCTGAGCGCTCGGCTCCGCGCGCAGCTCGTGCCGCGCGATCCGCTCGACGAGAAGAACGTCATCGTCGAGATCCGCGCGGGCGAAGGCGGCGAGGAGGCCGCGCTGTTCGCGGCCGACCTCTACCGGATGTATGCGCGCTACGCCGAGCGTCATCGCTGGAAGACCGAGATCCTTTCGCAAAGCCAATCCGAGAAGGGTGGCTTCAAGGAGGTCATCTTCAAGGTCTCCGGACGCGGCGCGTACTCGAAGCTGAAGTTCGAGTCGGGGGTGCACCGCGTGCAGCGCGTGCCGACCACCGAGGCGCAGGGTCGCATCCACACGTCCACGGCGACCGTCGCGGTGCTGCCCGAGGCGGAGGACGAGGACCTCGTGATCAACGAGGAGGACCTGAAGATCGACGTGTACCGCGCCGGCGGCCACGGCGGGCAGGGCGTGAACACGACCGACTCCGCTGTGCGGATCACCCATCTACCGACGGGGGAAGTGGTGACCTGCCAGGACGAGCGCAGCCAGCTGAAGAACAAGACGAAGGCGATGGCCGTGCTGCGGGCACGGCTTCTGGCGCGGGCGCAGGAGGAGCGCGCCGAGCGGGAATCGACGGCGCGCAACGCGCAGATCGGCCGCGGCGAGCGTTCGGAGAAGATGCGGACCTACAACTTTCCGCAGGACCGCCTCACCGACCGGCGGCTCGGCTACAACCTGTCGAACCTCGATCGCCGCATGGACGGCGACATCGACGATCTCGTCGAGGCGCTCTCGCAGCAGGACGAGGCCGACCGTCTCGCTCGGCTCGAGGAGGACGGCGAGTGACCGGTTCGCTCCGGATCGTCACCGTGCTCCTCGCGATCGTGTACTTCGGCGCGTCGGCGTACCACTCCGGGCTCGTCGTCCCCGCCGGCGCGCTCACGCCGGCGAGCATCGCGGAGGCGCTGCTCGGGCTCGTCCTCGTCGCGACGCTCGTCGGCTGGCTTTCGCCACGCGTCGGTTACGCGATCGTTCTGGCGGGGACGCTCTTCGGCCTGACGATCGTGGTGCTGCGCGGCCTCCTCGGCGTGGACCTCTGGATCCACGTGGCGATGCTCGCCGGTCTCGCCATCGGCTTCGGACTCATCTTCACGCGCCGGACCACGTGACCGACGTCGCCATCCGCGGCGGGCGGGTCGTGACGCCCGATGGCGAGCGCGACGCCGACCTCGCGATCATCGGCGAACGGATCAGCGCGATCGGACAGGTTGGTCCCGCGACGCGAGATATCGACGCGCGGGGCAGGATGGTCCTGCCGGGCTGCGTGGATCTGCACACGCACCTCGCGTCGACGCCGACGTTCACCCCTCTCGACGACTTCGAGCACGGCACGCGCGCCGCGGCGGCGGGCGGTGTGACGACCGTCGTCTCGATGGTCTATCAGGAGGACGGTTCGCTCCGGCGCGGCATCGAGCGCGGGCTTCGCGACGCCGAGCGATCGCTGGTGGACTTCGCCTTCCACTCCGTGGTCACCGATCCGAGCGGGGCCGCGCGCGAAGAGATCCCGGACCTCGTCGGCGAGGGCCACGCGGGATTCAAAGTCTTCATGGTCACGCCGCGTTACGTCGAGAGGCGCGACGACTACCGCGAGCTGCTGCGGTCCGCCGCGACGGCGGGGGGCCTCGTCGCGGTGCACGCCGAGGATCACGCGATCGTCGCCGCGCGAACGGCCGCGCTCCACGCCGCGGGCCGCGTCGGGGTCGAGCACTTTCCGCGGAGCAGGCCCGTCGAGGCCGAGGCGAGAGCGGTCGCCGAGGCCGTTCGCCTCGCCGAGGAGACGCGAGCCGCGCTCTACCTCGTGCATCTCAGCTCCCGCGCCGCCCTCGACGCGGTGCGCGCGGGTAAGGGCCGCGCGCGCGTGTTCGCCGAGACGCGGCCGCTGTATCTCTACCTGACGAGAAAACAGTTCGAGCGGCCCGATGCCGCGCTGTGGGTCGGTCAGCCGCCGCTGCGCACCGAGGACGATGTCGCGGCGGTCTGGGAGGGTCTGGCGGACGGCACGCTGGATACGGTCGGCACCGATCACATCCCGCACACGCGCGCGGCGAAGCTCGCCGCGGGGCTCACGTTCGACCGCGTCCCGCCGGGCGTGTCGAACCTCGAGACGATGCTGCCGATGCTGTACTCGGAAGGCGTGCGCACCGGCCGCATCACGCTGAGGCGTCTGGTCGAAGTCCTCGCATCGGCCCCTGCGCGCATCGCGGGGATGTATCCGCGCAAGGGCGCGCTGCAGGTTGGGGCCGATGCCGACGTCGTGCTGTTCGATCCGTCGGCGCGGCGGACGATCCGCGCAGCCGAAATGCATTCCGCGTGCGACTACGACCCGTACGAAGGATGGGACGTGAGGGGCTGGCCCGAGCTCGTCATCTCACGCGGCGAGGTCGTCTTCGAGGACGGAAGGGTCACCGGCCGACCAGGACGCGGCGTGCTCATTCCCCGCGCCGCGGCGCCGGTCTAGGGTCCGATCGCCAAGCGACAGCAAGACGATCGGCGCGAACGCGCCGACCGTGATAGAAGAAGAGCGTGGAGCGGCTCCGCTACGACGAGGACAAGGCGCTGTTGCTTGCC
>DATBKH010000194.1:0-2273 GCA_036555955.1 Candidatus Limnocylindria bacterium
GGCAAAAGCCTTCCATCACCACTTGCCTCTGTGAACGACGTCGCTCGGCGGTCTGCGGCCCACATTCTTCAACGATGGCGATGGACGGTCCGAGGCTTTTGGATGGCCGACGGCGATCGTGCCGACGGCGGTGTACTCCTCGGGGATCCCGAACGTGGCGCGGAGCTTCGCCTGGTCGAACACGCCGAAGAACACCGCTCCGAGACCGGCGTCGACCGCGGTGAGAAGGATGTTCAGCGCGGCCATCCCCGTGTCGACGTCCCAGTACGGCACCGGCCAGCGCTTCTCGCTGCGATCGGTCCAGCCCTTGTCGGGCATCGCGTATCTCGCGAGGTACTGACTCTTGTTCGAGAGGCACACGATGATGACCGGCGCGTTGAACATGTCGGGCCATCCGAAGTCGGCCTGGCGCGGCCACAGCTCGTCCCAGTAGCGTCTCGCATCGGCGTTCTCGAGCGCGAGGAACGCCCAGCCCTGGCTGAACCCGGCCGACGGCGCGCGCTGCGCGTTCGCGAGCATGCGTTCGACGATCGCGTGGTCGACGGGGCGGTCCTCGAAGCTGCGCACCATCTTCCGCTTGCGGATCACGTCCTGGAATTCCATCAGCGCCTCCGATACACGCCGCGGTCCCGCGTGAGCAGGCCGGCATCGATGAGGTAGCGACGCAGCGACGCCACATCGTCCGCCGCGGACATGAGCAGTGAGTTCACCTCCGGCTCCGGGTAGTCCCGATCCGCCTCGAACCGCGCTGCGACGTACGCGAGCACGGCCTCGCGGTCCTTCGCGCGCCGCGGCATGGTCTCGAGCCGGTCGCCGCGGAAGAAGCGCGCGAGGTCGGCCGGTCCGGAGAACGCCTCGCGACGGCGCACGTTGCCTGGGACCCGCTGCATACCCATAGGATGCCTGCGATGCCGAGACCGAAGCGGATCCAGCTCGTCGAGGTCGCGCCGCGGGACGGCCTGCAGGCCGAATCGCGGGCACTGGCGACCGCGACGAAGGTCGCGCTCATCGACCGGCTCGCGGATGCCGGGCACACGGTGATCGAGTGCACGTCGTTCGTGAGTCCCGCCGCCGTGCCGCAGCTCGCCGATGCCGAAGACCTGCTCCGCACGCTCAAGCGGCGTCCGGGTGTGCGCTACCCGGTGCTCGTCCCGAACGAGAAGGGGCTCGAGCGCGCGCTCTCCGCGGGGGCGGACGAGATCGCCGTGTTCGCGTCCGCATCGGAGTCGTACTCGCGCAAGAACCTGAACCGGCCGCGCGATGACGTGCTCGCCGGCTATGCGCCGGTCGTGCGACGCGCGAAGGATGCCGGCAAGCGCGTGCGCGGATACCTGTCGATGGTCATCGCCGACCCGTGGGACGGGCCGACGCCGCCGGATGTCGTGCGTGAGTGCGCGCGGAAGCTCCTGGACATGGGCTGCGACGAGGTCTCGCTCGGCGACACGAGCGGCGTCGGCACGCCCCACGAGGTCGCGTCGCTCCTCGAGCTGCTCCTCGGCGGAAGCATCCCCCTCGCGACGATCGCGATGCACTTCCACGACACGTATGGCCAGGCGCTTGCGAATGCCAACGTCGCGATGTCGCTCGGCGTCACGACCTTCGACACGTCGACCGGCGGCATCGGCGGATCGCCGTTCGCCAAGATGGCGGGCGGCAACCTCGCGACCGAGGACCTCCTCTATCTCTGCGGAGGCGAAGGCATCGAGACCGGCGTTGACCTCGGTTCGATCGTGGCTACGGCCCGGTGGCTTTCCTCCGAACTCGGCCACGAGCTGCCCGGGCACGTGTCCCGCGCGTTCCCCCCGTCCGGCGCTTGACCGCTCCGCTCCCAACGGCCGGCATACCCGAAGAGCGCACCGCGCGGTCGAACGTCTGGATGTCGGACGCGAGCGCGTCCCACTTCCGGATCTGCGCGTCGATGCGTCGCGCGAGGTCCGCGTACACGTCCTGCATGCCCTGCGTCGGCGCGAAGTCCGCGCCGCCGACGGAGCCGAGGAGTCCGGCCAGCTTCGCATTCAGCTTCGCGGGGTAGTTAAGGGTGTCCTGACGGCTCTTCGCTTTCACCTGGACGAGCTCTTCCTCGATCGCGCTGGCCTTGCGGCGGAGCGACCCGGACGACGTGAGCAGGCGTGACTGTCCCTGCTCCTTGGCGCGCGCGTCCCAGAGATCGAGCTGCTTCTTCAGGGCGCGGATCGCGTTGATCGTCTCGTGCGTCTCGGTGAGCTTGGCGTGGACCTTCATCGCGAGCGCGAACTGCGCTTCGAGGTCGGCCT
>DATBKH010000195.1:0-5172 GCA_036555955.1 Candidatus Limnocylindria bacterium
GGCGACGTCGGCTTCGCGATCAATCCCGAGCTCGTTCACGGCCAGGATCTCGGGGCGGCGACGATGGGTCTCGGTGCCGCGCTTCGCGAGCAGCTTGTCTACGAGGGCGACCAGCTCGTGAACTCGAACGTCGTCGACTACCGCGTGCCGCGTTTCGGCGATCAGCCGGCGGAGATCGACCTCATGCTCGCGGAGCGGCGCGACGGGTCCGGTCCGTACGGCGCGAAGGGATCCGGCGAGGGCGGTGGGAACACCATCGGATCATCGGTCGCGTCGGCGATCGGTCGCGCGATCGGAGTGTTCCCGCACGAGCTGCCCGCGACACCCGAGCGGGTCTGGCGACTCATGCGCGACCGCGACCCGCGAGCCCGCCGCTAGCTCGGCCAGGATCAGCTACGCGTGGAGCTCGGCTTGTCCTTGATCTTCTCGTAGCCCCGCCACAGCTCCTCGTAGAAGTAGCGGATGCCGAACTCGATCCGCAGCGTGCGCGCGCGGGAGTCCGAATCGTTGAAATGCCCGTGGTGCGTCATCCGCGGCGGGATGTGCACCGCGTCGCCCGCGGACCATTCGTGGCGCACCCC
This sequence comes from Candidatus Limnocylindria bacterium, assembly GCA_036555955.1. Taxonomy (GTDB): domain Bacteria; phylum Chloroflexota; class Limnocylindria; order P2-11E; family P2-11E; genus 3-1-20CM-2-70-9. The sequence goes on from DATBKH010000195.1 coordinate 582, forward strand.
GTCGATGAGCGAGTAGCCCCGGCCTTCCAGCACGTACAGCATCGCCTCCGTATGCGTGTGGCTGTGGCTCGCGGAGTGCGGTGACTCCTCGAAGATCGTGGACATCGCGACGGCCTTCGCGCGAAAGCCGTTCGTCTCGTCCGTCGGGCTCTCCGCGCCGCCCATGAGGATCCAGATGCCGGCGTGGCGATGCGCGCCTTTGTCCGCCCCCGCGACCGGATGCGCGTGCCCCGCTATGCGGCGCGCGTTCTCGTCCATCGCGTCCTCGAGGTGCAGGGCGATACGCCGCCCGTCCGCGGCGAGCTGCGACGCCTGCGCCGGATAGCGCTTGGCGAGCGCTCCGTCGTCCTCGGCCTTCTCCTCGAGCTGGACGAGACGGCCGAGCTTCGTCGCGAAGTCGAGCTCGATCGTGTGCGCCGCGAGGTACACGGCGGTGTCGCTTCCGGTGTTCACGAGCTGATGCTCGGCGCGATACGGGATGTGCAGCGTCGTCCCCGGCTTCCAGTCGTACCGCGCTCCGTCGATCACGGCGAAACCCGTTCCCGCCAGGACGTGGATCGCCTCCTCCCCGTGCGCGTGCCGCCCGGTGCGAAAGCCCGCGGGGATCTCGCACTTCATGAGCGTCGTGCCCGACGTCTGGAACCCCGCCGCGGTCCCGATCACCACGGCGCAGCGGGCGTCCTGCCGCGTCTCGACCCACCGCAGATCCGCCGCGCGGCCGACGATCTTCGCCTCGCCCATCGCACGCTCCAGCGCGGCGCTCCGCTCGAGCCAGTCACGGTAGAAGTCGGACACGGTTGGTTACCTTTCTGTGCGCTTTGTCTCCACTCCCTGTATAGATGAATGCGTGCGGACGGATGAGGTGGCCTTCTTCAGCGACGGCGTCCGCCTCAGCGGGTACCTCCACCGACCCGACGCGAGCCCGGGGGCGCTCCCGTTCATCGTGCAGGGGCCGGGCTGGATGGGGCTCGCCGACGCGAAGCTGTACGGGCCGTACCACCACGCATTCACCGACGCCGGCTTCGCCGTCCTGATATTCGATTACCGGGGCTTCGGCCGGAGCGACGGCGACCGGGGAACGCTCTCGCCGGCGTGGCAGCTCGCGGACTGGCGCAGCGCGATCGCCTACATGCGCGGCCGCGACGACGTCGACGCGGGGCGCGGCGCCATCTTCGGCAGCGGCGGGACCGGCGGCGGCAACGCGGTCCTCGTCGCCGCGGCCGAGCCGGACATGCGCGCGACGATCAGCCAGGTGCCGATCGCCGACGGTCGCGATTGGCTGCACCGCCAGCGCGCCGAGCCGGAGTGGCTCGCGTTCCTCGAGTCGGTCGAGACGGACCGGCGTGCGCGTGCGACGACCGGCAAGGGCACGGACGTCCATCCGCGCCAGGGGATCGCGCTCGATCCGCCGGAGCGGAAGACGACGACGGTCAAGTCGGACGTCGACGCGCGCATCCCGACGAGCGTCCCGCTCGCCGCCGCGCAAGGCATCCTCGACTACCGCCCGATCGACGCCGCGCCCCACGTCCGCGGCCTCATGGTCATCGCCGTCGCCGAAGACGCGATGACGCCGACCGACCACGCCGAGCGCCTGTTCGAGGCCGCGCCGGTGCCGAAGCGGCTCATCATGCAGCGCAACACGACGCACTACGCGGCGTACCAGCAGTACGGCCCGCAGGTGATCCCGCTCATGGTCGAGTGGCTCGAGCGGCTCGTGCTCCGCGACGGCGACGTCGAGGTGCGCACCGGCGAGGAAGAGGCGATCGTCACGAACGTCGGCGGGGGAGGGTCATGAGCGACATCGTCATCCGAGGTGCGAGCGCGGTCCTCGAGGACGGGACGCGCCGCGTGGACATCGCGATCGACGGCGAGCGCATCACGGAGGTCGCGCCGCCGGGCTCGATCGCGAAAGGCCGACGCGAGATCGACGCGGGAGACCTCGTCGCGCTCCCGGGCATGATCGACATGCACTCGCACCACCGCGAGCCGGGGTTCGCGCACAAGGAGGACCTCGCGCACATCGGCCGGCAGTGCGCCGCCGGCGGTGTGACGGTCTCCGTCGCGATGCCGAACGTCAGCCCGCCCCCGACGACGCTCGAGAACCTCGACGGGATGATCGAGATCTATCGCGAGCGCGCGGCGATCGATTGGAACGTGAACGCCTCGGGGGTGCAGCTCGCGGAGATCCCGAAGATGGCCGAGCGCGGGATCCTCGCCTTCAAGATCTTCATGGTCGTCGACACCGGTCGCTCGTACCCGCACATGCCGGGGATCGGCCTGCACGAGCACGGCGAGCTCTACAAGCGGATGCAGGCGGTGAAGAAGACCGGCCTGCCGCTGATGATCCATCCCCACGATCAGTCGCTCATGGATGCGATCGAGCAGGAGTACTGGGCCCGCGGCGAGCGCGACTTCCGCGCGTACGCGAAGGCGTACGCGCACGACGACGGCGTCATCTGGGACACGGCCGTGGCGACGCTCCTGCGCATGCAGGAGGCCACCGGCGTGCGGCTCCATCTGCTGCACACGCAGACGAAGCGCGTCGTCGAGATGCTGCGCGAGGCGAAGGGCGCCGGCCGTCCGGTCTCGGCCGAGGTGAACCCGTGGTGCTTCTGGCTCGGCAACGACTGGGCGAACGTCGAGCGGCTCGGCTCGTACGCGCTCTCGTACTACGTCGCGCCGCACCATGCGGCGGCGGTCTACGACGGCTTCCGCGACGGCACGGTCGACATCATGGCGACCGACCACGCTCCGCACCTGCGCGAGGAGAAGGAGCCGGGCTGGACCGACGGCTGGAAGGCGCATACCGGCACTCCGTCCGAGCAGTTCTACCTCTCCCTGCTCATGACCGACGTCGCCGCCGGAAAGATCTCGCTCGAGCGCGTCGCCGACGCGACCGCGACGCGGCCCGCGAGACTCTTCGGCCTGTACCCGAGGAAGGGCGCGATCCGCCCCGGCTCCGACGCCGACATCGTCCTCGTGGATCCGAAGCGCAAACACACCATCAGCGACGCCGACGTGCTCTCGAAATGCGGCTGGACGCCGTACGCCGGGCGCGAGGTCGTCGGCATTCCCGTCCACACGCTCCTGCGCGGCGAGGCGATCCTCGACGACGGAAAGATCAACCTCCGCGAGGGATTCGGCCGTCAGGCGACGCGCGAACCGGCGGCGGTCGCCGCGCGATGAGCCACGCTGCGGAGAACCCGTGACGCAGGCGGCGATCGCCGACAGCCCGCGGTTCCGCACGCTGCTCCCGCGGCCCCGGCGGCGCCGTCACCCGGTCGTGCGCTGGTACCGCCGCAACGAGCGGGTCGTCCTCAGCCTCCTCGGCGTCGTGGCGTTCTTCGCGCTGTGGCAGATCGGCGCGGATCGGGGCGTCGTCGACAAGTTCTTCTTCTCGTCACCGACGGACATCGCGGTCGCCGCCTGGAACGAGGTCCAGAACCCGCGGTTCTGGAACGACATGCGGGTGAGCGGCTTCGAGCTCGCCGTCGGGACGATCCTCGGCGTCTTCGTCTCGGTGCCGCTCGGCCTGCTCGTCGGCTGGTACCGACGGCTGAACTACGCGGTCGACCCCTGGCTCAACTTCGCGAACGCGCTCCCCCGCGTGGCGCTCATCCCGCTCGTCGTCCTCACCGCCGGCCTCGGGGTCGAGATGAAGATCACGATCGTGTTCCTCGGCGCCGTGTTCACGATCATGGTCGCGACCGTCGAGGGCGTGCGCACCGTCGAGCGTCATCTCCTCGACGTGGCACGAAGCTTTCGCGCGTCGCAGCTGCGGATCTTCACATCGCTCGTCATCCCGGGGACGCTGCCGTTCATCGTCAGCGGGCTGCGCATCGCGGTCGGCCGCGTGCTCGCCGGCGTGATCATCTCCGAGTTCTACGCGCAGACCGAGGGCGTCGGCGTCATGATCCTCAAGGCGAGCTACGCGCTCGATCCGGCACGGATGATGTTCGGGATCCTCCTGTTCACGTTCCTCGGCATCATCCTGTACGAAGCCGTCGGGTACGCCGAGCGCTACTTCCAGCGCTGGCGCCCGAGCTTTCAGGACGCGACGTGATGGCGGCGGGACACCTCGCGCTCTCGGCTCGCGGGATCCGCATGGAGTACCGCGACCGCAGCAGCACCGGCGGGCAGACGCTCGTCGCCCTCGAGAACGTCGACCTCGACGTACCCGACGGCGCCTTCGTCAGCCTCCTCGGCCCGAGCGGCTGCGGGAAGTCCACGTTCCTGAAGATCGTGAACGGGCTCATCCGGCAGACCGCCGGCGAGATCAGGCTCCACCGCGTCGCGAAGGGACGCGAGGACGCCATGGTCTTCCAGGACGCCGCGCTCTTCCCCTGGTACTCGGTGACCGACAACGTCGCGTACGGGCTCGTCTGCGCCGGCGTCCCGCGCGGGCAGGCGCGCAAACGCGCGCAGCCGTACATCGAGCTGGTGGGGCTCAGCGGGTTCGAGGACCGCTATCCGTATCAGCTCTCAGGCGGCATGCAGCAGCGCGCGAACCTCGCGCGGGCGCTCGCGGTCGATTCCGCGATCCTGCTGATGGACGAGCCGTTCGCGGCGCTCGACGCGCAGACGCGCGAGC
>DATBKH010000196.1:0-8251 GCA_036555955.1 Candidatus Limnocylindria bacterium
TTCATCGACGGGAACGAAGCATTCGCGCCGAAGACGGCGGCGCAGATCGCGGATCACCTAGCGGAAGCGGGGGTCGGGTTCTTCGAGGAGCCCTGTCCGCGCGACGACGCGGCCGCGCTCGCGGACCTCGTGGCGTCGTCACGCGTCCCCATCGCGTACGGCGAGCACGTCTTCGGGGTCGGCGGCTTTCTCGAGCTTCACGAACAGCATCTCGCCGACGTCTGGCAACCGGACGCGACGATCTGCGGCGGCATCGGCGAGCTTCGGCGCATCGCGGCCCTGGCCGCGGCGCGCGGGATCCGGGTCTGCCCGCATTCGGCCGGCACGCCGATCGCCCTCGCCGCGAACCTTCATGCCGCCTCCGGCGCGGCGACGCTCGGGATGCTCGAGTACAGCGGTCGGACCGACGAGCTCTGCGCCGCGTTCGTGGGGGCGAAGTCGGTCTCCTCGGAAAGCGTCGTCGATGGCGCGCTCCGGCCACCATCAGCGCCGGGCCTCGGGATCGAGCCGGCTCCCGACCTCGCGGAGCGCTATCCGTACCGAGCGCCTCCACCGGTAACCGCGAGGCCCGCCCTCTACCAGGGAAGCGTCTGAGCACGCGCGTCGCGAGCGTCGACACCTACCCCCTGAGCGTGCCGATCGCGGCGCCACGCGGAGGGCACGGACATCCGCTGGCTGCGCCCTTCGTCAGCTACTGCCTGGTGAGGATCCGGACGGACGACGGCCTGGAGGGATGGGGCGAGATCAGCGACGGCTGGGGCTGTGAGTACGGCAAGGTCGCCGGAGCGATCGTCACCGAGGCGTTGTCCCGTTTCGTGGTCGGCAACGACCCGCATGAGGTCGAGGAGATCGTCGCGCGCATGTGGGCATGGCTTCGCCGGCGCCAGGGAACCACGTGGCTCGTCGCGCAGGCCATCAGCGGAGCGGAGATCGCGCTCTGGGACGTCGCGGCCCGAGCCGAGGAGAAGCCGGTGAGCGCGCTCGTGGGTGCGAATCCCCGCGAGACCATCCCCATCTACGCGACCGGTCTCGCGCTCAGCCAGGGCGACGCCGCGGTCCACCGCGACTTCTTCGCTCCATTGATCGCGCGCGGGCTGGATGGCGTGAAGGTGCGGCTCGGTCCCAACTGGCGCGTCGAGCTCGAGACGCTCGAACACGTGCGCACGCTTCTCGGCCCGCAGGTCACGATCGGCGTCGACGGAAACGAGTCATTCAGCGCGAAGACCGCGCTCCGCGTCGCCGAACGCCTCGCCGCGCTCGACGTCGCGTTCTTCGAGGAGCCGATCCCGACGTCGGATACCGATGCGCTCGCGCACCTGGTGCGCACGTCCAAAGTCCCGATCGCATACGGCGAGCACGTGCACACCGCACGGGGATTCCGCCAGCTCGCGGATGCCGGCCTCGCGAGCATCTGGCAACCCGATGTCACGGTGTGCGGCGGCTTCATCGAAGCGCGCGCGACCGCCGCGCTCGCCGCGGAGCGCGCGATCCGCATCAGTCCGCACTCGGCTACGACGCCTCTGGGCGTCGCCGCGAACCTACACGCGGCGAGCCTCGTTCCGACGCTGTGGCGGATGGAGTGGAGCGCGAGCGGCGTCGCGGAGCTCGGACCCTACTTCCGCGGTGCGGACTTCCTTCAGGCGCCCCTCACCGCGGGACAGGTCCGCGTCCCGGCCGGCCCCGGCCTAGGCATCGTCCCCGACATCGAGGCGCTCCTCGCGGCGTTTCCGTACCGTCCGCCGTGGCCGATCGAGGCGGCTCCGGCGCTCTACCGCGGAACCGCCTGATCCCTACGGCCAGACGACCTTTCCGTCTTTCACGACCTCCTCGAAAAGGGACGTGTCCACGAGGTCCTCGAACTTCGGCTTCGTCTTGACGATCCCGAGGTCGGCGAGGATGTCGATGTTTCGCTGCCAGGCCTCCCGCGGTATCCAGCCCTGGCCTTTCGTCTTCACGTCGCCTGCTTCCATCTCACGCTTCGACACGTCGTAGATGAACTCGTGCTGGCCGGCCGTCGTCGCGGTGCCGCCGTACTGCACCGCCATCTGGATGGTCTTCGCTCGCTCGGCGAGCATGTACTCCTGACCCTTGAGCACGGCCTTCATGAAGCGCAGCGCGACATCTCGCTTCTCTTTGATGAACGTCGTGTTCATGACCATCATCGAGCCGATCCCGGGAAAACCGTAGTCACCGGGGTAGATGAGATCGACCTCCGTCTGCAGGGAATTCTTCAGCACGTACGGCTCGTTCCCGGTAAAGACGGGAAGCACGTCGACGATCCCTTCCTTGAGCTCGACGGAGCTGAAACCGACCGGCACCTCGGTGATCTTCGAGCGATCGACCTTGTCGTAGGCCAGCATCGCGAGGTATTCGGTCCACGGGTTGTTGCTCTTGATGCCGACCTTCTTTCCTTCGAACTGCTTCGGCCTCGTGATCCCGGAGCCCTTCTTCACCGCCAACGCCTTCCCCGACAGCTGGCTCTGCTGCGCCACGACCTTCATGGGCAGCCCCTCGTTGATGAACTGGATGACCGAGCCGACGTCGCCGGTGCTGCCGGCCTCGTAATGGCCGGCGCCCATGAGCCGCATGCCCGTCGCCGAGGGTGTCGCGAAATCCCACGAGACGTTCAGGTCCTGCTGGGCGTAGAAGCCGGCCTCTTTCGCGACGATCACCGGCATCGAGGGATTCGCCTGGATCGTGAAGCCAAAGATCCAGCGGAAGGGAGCGACCTCCCGTCGTGCAGCCCCCCCGCTCGACGCTGTGGGTGCCGGCGCCGTCGGCGTACAGGCCGCAACGGCCAGAGCCGCACCCGACATGAGCACCTGACGGCGCGTAAAACGAGACGTCATCGCGACCACCTCCGACCTTCCTCACGCGCACGGATCCTCTCGGATACCGTGGGTAGCGCGCCGTTCGTCTCGACGAGCGTGGCGCCGATCGCTCTGCGCGGTGCGGTTCGGCCCCGTCTCGCTTTGCGAGCCAGCGTTTACCGATGCGGGATGATACCCGGGGGCGCGAGACGCACAAGGAGGACGTGGGAGTGGTCAGGAAAGATCCGAAGTGGATCGAGAAGGGACCGCGGCCGATGCTCATCGGTCGCGATTGGCGCACCGGCTCGGAGGGGAAGGCGTTCGACGTCATCAGCCCGATGACGAACGAAACGATCACGAGCATCGCGCAGGCGTCCGCCGAGGACGTCGACGACGCGGTCCGCGCCGCGCGAAAGGCGTTCGACGACGGCCCGTGGCCCCGCATGACCCCGAACGAGCGCGCCGACATCCTCGCGAAGATCGCGCGGCTCTTCGAGCGCGAGCGCGACCGCTTCGCGTATCTCGAGGCCGCGGACATGGGCAAGCCGATCGCGGGCGGCTACCAGCACCTCGCGCAGGGGATCTTCGCGTGGGATTACTTCGCGGGGAAGGCGCGCGACCAATCGGAGCAGTTCGTCCGCGTCGCCGCGGGAAACCACTTCAACTACCGCGTCCACGAGCCCGTCGGCGTCGTCGCCGAGATCATCCCGTGGAACGGGCCGGCGGTGGCGGCGAGCCAGAAGCTCGCGGGCATCCTCTGCACCGGCAACACGGTCGTGCTGAAGCCGTCGGTCGAGTCCACGCTGAGCGTGCTGGCGCTCGGCGAGGTCCTGCTCGAGGCCGGGCTGCCCGAAGGCGTCGTGAACATCGTGACCGGACCGGGCGGCGCGGTCGGCGACGCGCTCCTCAAGCACGACGGCGTGAACATGGTCTCCCTGACCGGAAGCGTGGAGACCGGGCGCCACGTCATGCAGCTCGCCGGCGGCGGCTTGAAGCGCGTCGCGCTCGAGCTCGGCGGCAAGAACCCGAACATCGTCTTCGGCGACGCCGACCTCGACGCCGCCGCGATGTGGGCCGGCATCGCGGCGTTCAGCAACGCGGGCCAGGTCTGCGTGTCGGGCTCCCGGCTGCTCACGCAGCAGGACGTTCACGACGCACTCGTCAAACGTGTCGTCGACGGCGCGAAGGCGCTCGTCATCGGCGATCCGATGGACGAGCAGACCCAGCTCGGCCCGCTCGTCTCACGGAAGCAGCGCGATCGGGTCCTCGAATACGTGAAGGTCGGGGTGGCCGAGGGCGCCAAGCTCGTCTACGGCGGCGACGTGCCCGACGATCCCGCGCTCGCCCGCGGCAACTTCATCCGTCCGGCCATCTTCGACGACGTGCGACCGGACATGCGCATCGCGCGTGAGGAGATCTTCGGGCCGGTGCTCGCGGTGATGCGGTTCGGCGACGAGACGGAAGCGCTCGCGCTCGCGAACGGCGTCGACTTCGGCCTGGCGGGCGCGGTATGGACCCGCGACCTGCAACGGGCGCTGCGCGTGGCCGGACGCATCGACGCCGGGCAGGTCTACGTGAACGGCTACTACAGCCCGGCGATGTCGGAGTCGCCCGCGGTCGGCCACAAGAAGAGCGGCGTCGGCGAAGCGGGGTACCTCAAGTACACGGTCCCGAAGACGGTGTTCGTCCGGACGCAGTAACGCTCAGGGGCGCTCCGCGCCCGCCGGCTCGAAGGACGCGGCCGCGTTCACGCTGCCCTCGTCCTCCTCAGCGAACGCGACGGGAAGCCGCGACGAGAGGAACGCGCCGAGCACGGCGACCAGGATCATGACGAAGTAGACCGCGTGCAGACCCGACGCGAGCGTGGCGCGGAGCGCGATCGCCTGCGACGGGTCGAGCGTGGCGCGCGCCGCCGGGTCCAGGAGCGCCTGCACCGCCTCGGCGTCCGGGCCCATCGCCCAGAAGAGGAGGCCGCCGAGCGCGGCCACTCCGATCGTCGCACCGATGGTGCGCGCGAAGTTCACGAGGCCGGTGACGACGCCGCGCTGGGACCACCCGACCGCGCTCTGCGCCGAGACGAGGATCGGAAAGATCGTCAGGCCCATGCCCAGACCGAGGACGGCGGCCGCGAGCGCGACGAGCTCGAGGGCGGTCGCCGGTCCGAACGAGATGAGCAGCGAGGCGCCGATCGCCCAGCAGAGCGTGCCGAGGAGCGCCGACCGTCGCGGCCCGAGCCGGATGAGGATGAGCCCCATGGCGAGGGCGCCGGCGGACCAGCCCAGGCTCGTCGTCGACACGATGATCCCGGCCTCCACCGGCGTGTGACCCTGCACGCCCTGCGTGAACGGCGGCAGGTAGGTACTGACCGCGAAGGTCATCGCGCCGACGACCGCGTTCAGCGCGATGCCGGGGCCGACGGCGGGATGGCGGACGAGCTCGAGATCGACGAGCGGGCTGTCTGACCGCCGCTCGACTCGCAGGAACAGCGGAAAGGTGATGATCGCGAGGACGAGCATGCCCACGACGGCGAACCCGTTCAACGCGAGAAGCAGCGCACCGCTCGATAGCGTGAGCAGCGCGGCGCCGACCCAGTCGATCCGCTCGCGCACGGTTTCGACCTTCTCGTGGAAGACCAGGACGAGGACGATGATCGCGACGACGCCGATCGGAAGGTTCACCAGGAACGCCCAGCGCCACGAGAACGCCTGCGTCAGGATGCCGCCGATCGCCGGGCCGACGAGCGCGGCCGTGATCCAGACCGTGCTGAAGAGCGGCTGGACGCGCGCGCGGCCACGCACGTCGAAGAGGTCGCCCGCGATCGTCATGCCGATCGGGAGCAGCGCCCCGGCCCCGAGACCCTGCACCGCACGGGACGCGATGAGCGCGAGCATGCTCGTGCTCAGCCCGGCGCCGAGCGACCCGAGGACGAACACGGCCATGCCACCGATGAAGATCGGCGTGCGGCCGAAGACGTCGGCGAGCCGCCCCATGATCGGGGTCGCGACCGTCGAGACGAGGAGATACGCGGAGAACACGAGCGCGTAGCGGTCGATCCCGCCGAGCTCGCCGATGACCGTGGGCATCACCGTCGCGACGATGCTCTGGTCGAGCGCGGCCACGAAGCTGCCGATCATCACGACCGCGAGGCCCGCGACCTGCTCGCGGGTGAACGAGCCGAGTCTCATCGCGGAATCGTGCCACACGCGCGGGCCGTCAATAGACTCGCGTCGGTGGACCGCATCAACGAGATGCTCGCGACGGGCAGGACCTTCTCATTCGAGTTCTTCCCGCCGAAGAACGACGAAGAGCAGCGCCTCCTCACGCGGACGATCCGCGAGCTCGAGCCGCTGCGGCCGTCCTTTGTCTCGGTCACCTACCGCGGCGGACGCGTCTCGCGCGCGAGGACGACCGGGGTCGTCATCGATCTGCTGAACACGACGAGGCTGACGCCGATGGCGCACCTCACGTGCGTGGCGCACTCGCGCTTCGAGCTCGGCGAGGTGATGGGCGGGTTTCGCGCGCTCGGTCTGGAGAATCTGCTCGCGCTGGGCGGCGATCCCCTGCCCGACGGCGAGGCGCACGCCGAGCTGCGTTACGCCCGCGAGCTCGTCGAGCTGGGGCGCCGGCTGGGGTTCCCCTCGATCGGCGTCGCGGCGCATCCCGCCGGACATCCACGGTCGCCGGACATCGTCTCGGACCGCCGTCGCCTCGCCGACAAGCTCGAGCTCGCCGACTTCGCCATCACGCAGTTCTTCTTCAAGCGCGAGGAGTACGAACGGCTGCGCGACGAGCTCGCCGCGCTCGCGATGCACAAGCCGATCATCGCCGGGATCATGCCGATCACCTCGCTCAGCTCGGTGCAGCGCATGGCCGAGCTGTCCGGCTACGCGGTGCCGGACGACATCGTGCGGCGCGTGACCGCCGGCGGCGACGATCGCGAGGAGATCCGCAAGCGTGGCATCGAGGTCGCATCGGAGCTCTGCCGCGATCTCCTCGAGGCCGGCGTGCCGGGACTTCACTTCTACACGCTCAACTTCTCGAAAGCGACGCGCGAGATCTACACGCGCCTGGGGCTCGTCACCGCCGGATGAGCAGGGCCGGCCGCACGAAGGTCATCACCTGGGACGACCCCGCGCCGGGGCTCGCGGCCGCCGCGGAGTGGACCGGGCTGGACTACGTCCGGGCGATCTTCGACGGGCGACTGCCGCTGCCGCCGATGGCCGCGACGCTCGCATTCGCGGGTCGCGAGGCCGACATCGGCAGGGCGGTATTCGTCGGCGAGCCGGATGAGTCCCTCTACAACCCGATCGGCGCCGTGCACGGCGGCTACGCCATGACGCTCCTCGACTCGGCGATGGGCTGTGCGATCCACACCACGCTCGCCCGCGGCGAGCGCTATGTGACGCTCGAGACGAAGGTCAACTTCGTACGGGCGATCACGCTCGAGACGGGCCGGGTCCGCTGCGAGGCCACCGTGATCCACCGCGGACGCCGCGTCGCCACCGCCGAGGGCCGGCTGGTCGCGGAGCGGGATGGAAAGACGCTCGCGCACGGCACGTCGACCTGCCTCATCGAGGTCACGCGCCCGGAAGGATCGCGACCTCTATCCCGAGGAGCAGGAAGCAGATCGTAGCGAGGAGCAAGTCGTTCAGCGCGAAGCGCGCGTGGCGGTGCTTCTGGCCGGCGAGCAGCGCGAGGACGGAGGCGTGCGCCAAGAGCTGGCCGGTGAGCTTCGTCGGGGATGCCGCCTCGACCTCGCGCGTGTAGGCGAGGCGCGCCTCGGGGCCGCGCGATTCCAGCGCCGTCCAGCTCACGAGCTCGCCCTCGCCCGACGGCTGCGACTCCCGATCGAAGAGATCGGTCAGCCGCTCCACGAAACGGTGGTGCGGACCTCCGGCGGGACCGGGCGTGCGCGGACGCAGCACCTTGTACGCGTTGAGCACGACGAGCAGCGAGAAGAGCACGAAAAGCGCCGCGGTCAGCGCCTCGAGCGCTCCGCTGAGGTTGCGCGGTGACATGGACAGTGGCGCGCCGCTCACGGTCAGCTGCCGGAAGGCGCCGACGAGCACGCCCGCGACGGCGGCGGCCGCTCCGGCCTTCGTGTCGGACAACCGGATCTGGTCCTGGAGGTACGCATGTACGTGACGGGCGAACTCGAAGCGGATCCAGCTGTCGTTGGGTCCCGGCTCCTCTTCCACGCCGTGAGTGTGCCTCAGGGGCCCGCGCTTTCGCGCTCGTGGGGCGGTGGCCTCTGCGGACGACCGTGCCCTGCCGAAACCTGCCGCTATCGCGCAGCCGATCCACGTTTGGGTCGCGATCGTCACATGCGGGCGCGGATCGAGGTCTCGACCTTGCGAGCGACAGACCGAAAGGAGGTTGCGATGTTCGAGAAGTTGAGCGACAAGGACATCTTTCGCGGACCGGCTCCGGTCGAGACGTTC
>DATBKH010000197.1:0-3812 GCA_036555955.1 Candidatus Limnocylindria bacterium
GCTCAACTCCGGCGCGTCCGTCTACATGGCGGATTTCGAGGACGCGAACACGCCGACGTGGCGCAACCTGCTCGAGGGTCAGCACAACCTCACGCTCGCCATCGAGCGGAAGATCGACTTCACCAGCCCCGAGGGCAAGGCCTACAGGCTCAACAAGGACCTCGCGACGCTCGTCGTGCGCCCGCGCGGCTGGCACCTCGACGAGAAGCACTTCATCGTCGACACCGCGCCCATCGCCGGCGCGCTCTTCGACTTCGGTCTGTACTTCTTCCACAACGCGCGCCGGCTGCTCGAGAGGGGCACCGCGCCGTACTTCTATCTCCCCAAGCTCGAGAGCTACCGCGAGGCGAAGCTGTGGAACGAGATCTTCAAGTGGTCCCAGGACACGCTCAAGATCCCGCGCGGCTCGATCAAGGCGACCGTCCTCGTCGAGGTCATCACGCTCGCGTTCGAGATGGACGAGGTGCTGTACGAGCTCAAGGATCACTCGGGCGGCCTCAACGCCGGCCGCTGGGACTACATGTTCTCGATGATCAAGAAGTTCGCGGGGCGGCCCGAGTTCATCCTGCCCGACCGCGCGCAGGTGACGATGACCGTGCCGTTCATGCGCGCGTACACCGAGCTGCTCGTGAAGACCTGCCATCGACGGGGCGCGTTCGCGCTCGGCGGCATGGCGGCGTTCATCCCGAACCGCCGCGACCCGAAGGTCACCGAGACCGCGCTCGCGAAGGTACGCGACGACAAGCAGCGCGAGGCGACCGATGGGTTCGACGGCACCTGGGTCGCGCACCCCGATCTCGTCGAGACGGCCATGACCGAGTTCGACCGCGTCCTCGGCGACCGCAAGAACCAGCTCACACGGCAGCGGCCCGACGTCGCGACGGCTCCCGAGCGCCTCCTCGATGTGCAGATCCCCGGCGCGACGATCACCGAGGCGGGACTGCGCACGAACGTGAGCGTCGGCATCCAGTACATCGCGTCGTGGCTGCGCGGCACCGGCGCGGCGGCGATCAACAACCTCATGGAGGACGCCGCGACCGCTGAGATCTCACGGTCGCAGGTCTGGCAGTGGGTCCATCACCAGCTCTCGCTCGCCGAGGGCCCCAAGATCACGCCGGATCTCGTGCGGAAGATCGAAGCCGAGGAGCTCGCGAAGATCAAGAAGGCCGTCGGTGACGATTTCTACGCGGACGGCCGGTACGACGAGGCGCGCGAGATCTTCGAGGGAGTCGCGCTCTCCGATGACTTCAAGGAGTTCCTGACGCTCCCGGCCTACGAGAGGATCGACTGAGCGCCACCGATCCCGCGAGCCACACCTATCGCGTCCCCCGCTCGCGAGCTGGTGCGTCGTCGGTCGCGCTCGCGGTCATCATCGCGATCCTCTTCGCGATCGGTCTTTTGCTGATCGTGCTGGTCGGCGTCGTGGGCGGCGCTCGGGTGCGCGACGCATGGACGCTCCCCGCCCTTGCCCTGCTGTTGGTCGCTACGGGGGCCATGGTGATCGCCGCGGTCGTGCTGCGGCGGCAGCTCGGACGCATAGAGATCAGGACGAGCCCGGCCGGGATCGAGTACGAGGCGGCCGCGGTCTTCATCCGCTCGACGTGGGAGAACTGTGAGCGCATCGGGATCGTGCCGATCGGCTTGGGTCACGGCGAGGGCGTGGTGCTGCGCGAGGGCGGACTGGTCCGCGCGCGGTTTCCCGACATCGTGCGCGCGCAGCGGCTGGATCACGTGATCCCTCTCTCGAGCGTGATGTGGTGGTGGCGCGAGACAGAGCTCGCTACGGACATGTCGCGGTGGGCGCCTCAGCTCGGGGTCAAGCCCCCGTCCGCGGCTCGCGAATGAGCGGAGGAACGCTCAAGTGGCGTGGGGCGACTGCGGCACGAACGTGCAGGCTGACCTCATCCAAACGGACGCGACCGGTCATCCCATCTTCTCGGCGAGTATGCGGTTGACGACCGCCGCGTCGGCCTTGTTCCCAAGCTTCTTCATCACGGGACCAACGAGAGCCCCGAGCGCGAGCTTCTTGCCAGCCTTGTAGTCGGCGACCGCCTTCGGGTTCGCCGCGATGACCTCGTCGACGGCCTTTCCGATCGCCCCCTCGTCGCTCACCTGCGCGAGCCCGCGCGTGTTCATGATCGCTTCGGGGTCGCCGCCGCCCTTCCACATCTCCGTGAAGATCTCCTTGGCGCTGGACCCCGAGACTTTCCCCGCGCCGACGAGGCGGACGAGCGCGGCGAGCTGATCGGCGCTGACGCGGCTCCTCGCGACGTCGCCGCCGTCGTTCTTCAGCGCGGCGGCCAGGTCGCGCGTGACCCAGTTCGCGATCGCCTTCGCCTGCCCCGGCTCCGCCGTTACCGCGGCCTCGTAGTAGTCGGCGAGCGCCCGATCGCCGACGAGGATGCGCGCGTCGTAATCGGTGATGCCGTAGTCCCTCACGAAGCGCGCGCGGCGGTCGGCCGGCATCTCCGGGAGCTCCTCGCGGAGCTTCGCGACGGTCGCTGCCGAAGGCGCGAGCGACACGAGATCCGGCTCCGGGAAATAGCGGTAGTCCTCGACCTCCTCCTTCGAGCGCTGGAGGTACGTGCGATGACGGTCGGGGCTCCAGCCGACGGTGATCTTTCCGGTGCGCGTCCGGAGGTCGCCGCCGCTCTGCCAGTCCTGCCACAGCCGATCCGATTCGTACGCGACCGCCTCGCGCAACGCCTGGTAGCTGTTCAGGTTCTTGATCTCGCTCTGTGGTGGCCAGCGTGTCGTTCCGTTCTCCTGGAAGCGGATCGACACGTTCACGTCGAACCGCCCCGCGCCTTCCTCGAGGCGCATATCCGACACGCCGGAGAAGATCAGGACGTCGCGGAGCGCGCGCACGTAGGCCTCGGCCTCGTCCGCGGAGCTCATATCAGGCTCGGTCACGATCTCCAGGAGGGGGACTCCCGAGCGGTTGAAGTCCACGAGCGTGTAGCGGTCGCCGTGTTTGAGCGTGCCGGTGTCCTCCTCGAGATGCGCGCGGCGAATGCCGACGCGCTTCCCGCTCTCGAGCTGGAGCCAGCCGTTCACGCTCAACGGGAGGTCGTACTGCGAGATCTGGTAGCCCTTCGGCAGGTCCGGATAGAGGTAGTTCTTCCGGTCGAATTTCGTGTGCCCCGGCGTCGTGCAGTGCAGCGCGAGCCCGGCGGTGATCGCAAGCTCGATCGCGCGGCGGTTGGGGACCGGCAGCGCGCCGGGGAGCCCGAGGCATACCGGACACACGAGTGTGTTCGGGGGTGCGCCGAACCATCGCGCCTGGCAGCCGCAGAACATCTTCGATTCCGTCGCGAGCTCGACGTGCGTCTCGATCCCGATGACGAGCTCGTAGGGCGCTCCGCTCATGGCGTCGGCGGAGCCGAGGTCCGTTCGGCCGAAACGATGATCCGGCTCAGATTCACGACCGCGCGATCGTCGCTCACCGACACAAGATATCGGTCGAGCCCACGCTTCGGACCGATGAGCGGTTCGCCCGACTCGTCGAAGATGTCCGCGCTCGCGCCGCCGCACTGCGCGACGTAGAAGCGAACCGGCCGCCCGTCGAGGGAGCTCGCCCAATCGACCCGGCACTCGCGGTCCCCGGCGGTCTCGGCCCATCGCGCACGGAACGCCACGACTTCCCCCGTCGTCATGCGCGCGAGCCAGAAGCCGTCGGCGTCGGGGACGAGCGGCGAGCCGACGCGCACCGGTTCGGCGCCGGCGGCCGGAAGATCGCTCGCGCGCAGCACGAGACGGTCGCCGGCGACGAGCGCGGGCGGGGTCACCAGCTGCGGCGCGGCCGCGAAGAG
>DATBKH010000198.1:0-10240 GCA_036555955.1 Candidatus Limnocylindria bacterium
CTCGCCGCGGAGAAGGGCCTCGAGGGCGGCACGCTCGACGAGGCCTCGTGCGCGGACGCCGCGGACCGGCTCCTCGCCGGTGCGACGCCGCTCCGCGACAACGGCTACAAGGTCACGCTCGCCCGCGAGCTCGTCCGGCGCGCGCTCCGATCGCTCGTCGCGTGAGGGTCGTCGAGCGCGATCTCGTCGAGGCGATCGAGTCGACGCTCTTCCTGTATCCGGCGGTCCCCGGTCTCGTGCAGGACCTCGGCATCGCCGGGCTGCGCGGCCGCATCACGAAGCTCTCGCATCCGCTCGCGAACCTCTGCGGCGACGCGAGATTTTCGGAGCGCGAATGCGATGCCATGATCGCGAAGGTCCGGCAGCGGTACGGCGATCTCGCCTTCGGCTGGGTGACCGGTCCGTCGACGCGGCCGGCGGACCTGCCGCGCCGCCTCGCGGACGCGGGACTCGCGCCCGTCGACAGCATCGCGGGCATGACCCTCACCGACTTCGACGTCTCGATCGGGACGAGCCCCGACGTGCGGGTCGAAGAAACGCCGCTCCGCGCGATGGCGCCGCAGGCCGCCATGATGGCGCGGGCGTACGGCATGCCCGCCGACGTGATGAATCTGTTCAACGAGCTTCTCGCCGCGACGGCCGACCGCATCAAGTCACGCGGGTACTTCGGGTACGTCGGCGACGATCCCACGCCTGTCGCGTGGAGCTTCCTCGTCTATCTGCCCGACTCCCCGACCGTGCTGCTCGGTGGAGCCGCAACGGTGGAGGAGCACCGCGGTCGCGGCCTCTACACGGCGCTCGTGAAGCGAAGGCTCGACGACGCCCGCGCCGACGGCCGGACCGCCGCGGTGATCCAGGCCGACCGTCGCACGTCGGCGCCGATCTGCGCGAAGCTCGGCTTCCGCGAGGTCTGCGGCCTCGAGGTCTACGCCCCGCGCCAGGCCTAGCGGGGTCTACGCCTCGCGGCGGCCGAGCTGCCAGCGCAGCAGCCCGAAGGTCGCGACAGCCCAAACGACGAGCACGGCGTACGCGATCCAGGAATTCGGAAAGAGCTCGTGTTCGGCGATCCCGTTCAGCATCAGCCGCATCCCTTGCCCCGTGGGTATCGCCTGCGCGGCGACGTCCGCCCACGTCGGGACCGGCAGGCCGACGACGAGCGACGGAACGAACGCGACCAGGACGAAGAGGCTCGACCACGTATAGACGCGGGTCGCGGTCCGGAAGACGCCAGCGAGCAGGAGGCCGATCCCAACGAGGACGACCGATAGGAGGAGCGCGCCCGCGACGAACGTAACGGGTTGACGGATCTCGAGGCGAGTGAGCGCCATCATCAGCGGGACGCCGAGCGCGACGTACAGCAGGCCGACAAGCGACTTCGCGGTGATGACCTCCGACTGCTTCGCGACGAGAAGGAGCGCGTCGATCGTCTTCTTCTCCATCTCCTCGGTCAGGATCACGGGCACGGCGAGCAGGCCGACCATCGCGATGAGCATCACCACGGTCGCGAGCACGAAGAAGCGCCGCGTCCCGAGCTCCTCCAGCCCCGCCGTCTCGGCGATCCCGGAATGCACGCGTTCGACGCGCACCTGCGCGGCCGGCCGCTGGCCCGCCATCGTCCGGACGGTCTGATCGAGCGCGCGCGCGACGAACGTCTCCCCCGTGCCCGGCGGATCCTGGCCGATGAGGAGCAGGCTCGGCGCCTGTCCCTGGCGGATCGCGGCATCGGACCCGCGCGGCACGATGAGCGCCACGTCGGCGCTGCGGTCCGCGAGCGCCGCGCGGGCTGCCGCTTCATCGGCGACCTCCCGCACGCGAAGGTCGACGGTCGAACCGGTCTGCTCGCGGATACCCGCGAGGATCGCGGAGGTGTCGTCGGCGTGGTACGCGAGCTTGACCGTGAGGAGGCGCTCCTCGGGGAAGATGCTGTTGTAGAGGAGACCGAGCCCGATCGGAACGAGCAGCGAGACGGCGATCCGCGCGTCGCGCAGCGCGTCGACGGCGTCCTTGCGGAAGATCGCCAGGATGTTCTCGAGGCGCATCAGAGCGGCCGTCCCGCGAGCGCGACGAACACGTCCTCGAGCGTTCCCTCCTCCGAATGCATCGCGACCACCGTGCCCGCGCGCATCCAGCCGGCGAGACGCTCGGCGTCGGCGGGATCGTCCAGGCGGATCGCGGCCTCGGTGCGGTCGCTCAGAAGGATCCGTGCCGTGCGGCGCCCATGGCGCAGCTTCAGCTCGCGCGGAGCGTCGAGCGCGACGATCTTTCCCTGGCTCAGGAAGGCGACACGCTGGCAGAGCTCGTCCGCCTCCTCCATGTAGTGGGTCGTGAGGACGATCGTCGTGCCCTCGCCGGCAAGCCTCGCGATGATCGCGCGGATCTCCCGTGCCGACGTGGGATCGAGACCGCGCGTGGGCTCGTCGAGGAAGAGGACGCGCGGGCGATTGACGAGCGCGCGCGCGACCAGCAGGCGCTGCTTCATTCCGCTCGAATACGTCTTCACGGCGCGCTTTCCGGCCTCACGCAGACCGACGAGGTCCAGGAGCTCGTCGGCACGCGCCGCCGGGACGCCGTAGAGCGTCGCGAAAAGACGCAGGTTCGCGAGACCGCTCATGCGCTCGTACAGGTTCTGGTCCTCGAACACGAGGTTGATGAAGGGCTTTATCGCCTCGCGTTCCCGGACGACGTCACGGCCGATCACCGTCGCGCCGCCCTGGCTCGGCGTCGCGCGACCCGTCAGCACGCGGATGGTCGTCGTCTTGCCGGCGCCGTTGTGCCCGAGGAGCCCGAAGACCTCCCCCTCCGCGACGGCGAAGCTGATGCCGTCCACGGCGCGCACGTCGCCGTAGTGCTTGCGCAGGTCGCGCACGTCGACGGTGACAGCGGTCATGGCCGCGGCAGTCTACGTCGCGAGGCTCCGCTGGAACGCGACGAGGTCGTAGTCGTCCGCGGCGAGATCGTCGTCGAACTCGTCTGGGAACGCGGCGCCGGCGATGAGCGGGCCGAAGTGCCGCGCGATGGGCGGTGGCAGCTCGTCGAGGTCGCGAAAGTTCGTCGGGATGTCGGCGAAGTACTCGACGACGTTCGCGTGGTCGCCCTGTCGCAGGAAGGAGCGCGTCACCCACTGGTGATAGCGCGGATAGGAGCGCGCGAGCTCACGGCTCGACGCGACGGCTTTGCGCAGCCGCGCGAAGCCGCGGTCCTCGTCCGCTCGGTACCTCGGATGGTTCCAGCACACGAAGTGGAAGATCTCGTGACAGGCCGAGAGACGGACCTGACGCAGCCCCTCGTACGTCTCCACGCCCGCGGCGAGCCAGATCTCGTTCCGGTCCGGCCAGTACCCGCCACCGCCCCGAGCCTCGTAGCGATAGAACGGACATCGCGCCGCGAGCGCGCGGACCTCCGCGGGGAATCCCTCGAGCGCGCGCTCGATCAGCAACGGTCCGGGCGTGACGTAGAGATAGGTCTGCGTGCGCCAGAGGTGCTCGCGCAGCGACGCGAGATCGCGCGCGTGCAGCGTGCGCTCGGCGAAGGCGAGCACGACGTGACCCATCGCGTTCGGAACGTCGCTGCGCGAGAGCTCGCGATGCGGCGCGGGCATCGCGCCGAGTATCAGCCGAGACGGGCCGCGAGGAGCGCGCGCTCGGCGGGATTCTCGGTGAGCTCGAGCGCGCGGCGATCGGCGTCCCGCGCCTCGTCGCCGCGGCCCAGGGCGCGTAGCAGCTCCGCGCGCGTGGCGTGATAAAGGTGGTAACGGTCGAGGTCTGCGGCGAGCGGGAAGAGCTCGATGTACGCCTGCTCGGCGCCACGGACGTGCCAGACCGCGATCGCGCGGTTCAGCCGTATGACCGGCGAGGGGTTCATCGCGACGAGCAGGTCGTAGGAGCGCAGGATGTCGGGCCACCGCGTCTGATCCCAGCTCTTCGCGTCCGCGTGGGCTCCGGCGATGAGGGCCTGCACCTGGTAGGGACCCGGCCGCTGCATGGTGAGGAACCTGCCGACGAGCGAGAACGTCTCGTCGATCAGGCGGCGGTCCCACTTCGAGCGGTCCTGGTCGCGCAGAAGGACGATGCCGCCGTTCGCATCGAAGCGAGCGTCGGCGCGCGCGAGGTTGAAGCGCATGAGCGCGAGGAGTCCGAGCACCTCGGCCTCGGAAGGGACCAGGCCGGCGACGAGCGAGGTGAGCCACTCCGCCTCCTTCGCGAGGTCGCGGTCGGATGAGCCTCGCTGTCCGGTCGCGAGATAGCCCTCGTTGAAGGTGAGGTAGAGGACCGCGAGGACCTCGTCGATCCGTTCCGCGAGCTGATCCGGCTCGGGCATGCGGAACGGGATCTTCGCGTCGACGATCTTCCGCTTCGCGCGCACGAGCCGCTGCGCGATGGTCGACTCGGGGACGAGGAACGCCCGGGCGATCTCGGGCGTCGTGAGTCCCACGACGGAACGCAGGGTGAGCGCGATCTGCGCCTCGCGCGCGAGCGCGGGGTGGCAGCAGGTGAAGATGAGATCGAGGCGATCGTCCGGCAGCGCGCTCGGCGTGCTCACGGGTGTCTCCTCCAGCTGCGCGAGCTTCTCCTGGTAGCGCGCTTCGCGCCGCAGACGGTCGATGGCCTTGCGGCGCGCGGTCGTCATGAGCCACGCGCCCGGGTTGCGCGGGAGGCCCTCGGTCGGCCAGTGCTCGAGCGCGGCCACCAGCGCGTCCTGCACGCACTCCTCGGCGAGGTCGAAATCGCCGAGCGCCTTCACGAGCGCCGCGGTGAGCCGGCCCGCTTCGTCGCGGAAGACGGCGGCGACGGCGTCGCTCGTGACGGCCGTCGCGGTCAGTGCTCCACGATCGGGCGGATCTCGATGCTGCCCGGGAACGCCTTCGCGATGCGGATCGCCTCGTCAAGATCGGCGACCTCGACCATCGCGAATCCGCCGACGTGCTCCTTCGTCTCGAGGAACGGTCCGTCGAACACGCGCATCGCGCCGCCGACGCGCCGCACGGTCATCGCGGTGTCCTTCCGCTGCAGCTCGAGTCCGCTCTTCAGCACGCCGCGCTTCTCCAGATCCTTCGACCACCTCGCGATGTCCGCGTACACGGCGTCGACCTCCGGCTTCGGTCGATCGCGGAGGGTCTCGTCGTTCACGAACATGAAGACGTACTTCGCCATCTCGCTATCCCTCGCGGATCGGCCGGACTTCCACCCCGTATCCGGGCCACGTCTTGGCGAGCTCGACCGCTTCGGTCATGTCCTTCGCCTCGATGACGCTGAAGCCGCCGACGGACTCCTTCGCTTCGACGAACGGACCGTCGACGACCGTGACCTTGCCGTTCGCGTTCCGGATCGTGGTCGCGGTGCGCGTCGGCTGCAGCTCGGCGCCGCCGCTCGTGATCTTGTCGCCGTTCGTCTCGAACCACTTGAAGATCTCGCCGTACACCTGCTGCTGCTCCGGCGTCGGCGCGCCCTGGTAGTCCACGCCATCGTCGATGTAGAGGAATGCGTACTTGCTCACGACCCCGGCCTCCCTTGCCGTTCTTTTGCGAGTACGACGAACGGCACGCTCCCGGTTCGACAGGCGACGCTAGCGCGTCAGGTGCGCGGGTGGCCAGCCGCCGGCCGGCACGTTCCCGGTCCCCCGTTCGAGCGCGAGGAGCCGCCGTTTCGCGGGCAGACCGCCGGCGTAGCCGCCGAGGCTGCCGTCCGTCGCCACGACGCGGTGGCACGGCACGACGATGGGGATCGGATTCGCTCCGAGCGCGCCGCCGGCGGCGCGGGCTGCCCGCTCGTTGCCGGCACGGCGCGCCACCTCGCGGTACGTCGTCATCTCGCCGAACGGCACGCGAGCCGTCGCGGCGAGGATCCGCCGCTGGAACGGCGTGAGCGGCGCCAGATCGACGGGGACGTCGAACGAGCGCCGGCGGCCCGAGAAGTATTCGTCGAGCTCGGTCAGCACCTCGTCGCAGCTCTGACGGTCCGGCAGGATCCCCGGCCCGTAGGCGCCGCTGATCCGATGCATCTCGCGATCGTCCGGCTTCGCGCCGTAGTGGATGGCGATGACGCCGCGTGGCCCGACCGCGATCCACAAGGGACCGAGCGGCGAGTCCATGACGTCGTATCCCACTTTCAGCAGGCCTTCCTTGCGCACACGCGCGACGAGTCGCTCGCGCGCGTCGTCGACGAGCGGATCCAACGCGTTCATCGAACCGCCTCCTTCACTTTCTTCATCGCTTCCGCGACACGCGAGCGTGCCGCCTCCTCGCTGCAGCCGAGCACGTCCGCTACCTCCGCGTAGGAGCGTCCTTCGACCTTCCGCAGCACGAACGCCGCGCGCTGTCCTGTCGGCAGCGCGCGCACGGCCGTGGCGAGGTCGAGCAGCGTGACGCCGTCGCGCGTCGGCGCCGCGAGTCGCAGATCGGCGAGCGGGACCACCCGCCGGTCCTTGCGGACGCGGTCGACCGCTTTGTTCGTGGCGATCCGGTAGAGCCATGCGCGCTCGTTTCCCGAGCGCGGCGGCGGCCAGGCCCTGAACGCCGCGAGGAACGTCTCCTGAAAGAGGTCGTCGGCGTCGGCACGGCTGCCGGTCAGACGAAGCGCGTACGCGAGGATCTCCCGCTCGTGCCGCTCCAGAAGGTCGCCGAACGTCACCGGTGCGATCTCACGACGATAGAACGGTCGCGCGACATCGCCTGTGAGATGGCACGCGGCGTGCGCCTCCCGTCCGCATGGATAAGGCGAAGAAGCTCGAGACCGAGCGCGACGAAGAGCGTTCCGAGGGCATGTCCGAGGCGCGTCGCGGCAGCCCGCCCGCACCGAGCGACAAGCCCGAGGGCACCCCACCGCATCCCCAGGACGTGAACGAGATATCCGAGCCCTGAGTGCTAGCGGCGGAGCTCGAAGATGATCTCGCCGTCCACGACCTCGCCCGTCCGCGCGAAGCCGAGCTTGTCGTGGACGCGCAGCGACGCCGCGTTCTCGGGCGTCGTCGATGAGACGAAGCGTTTGATGCCGTGCTCGGCCGTCGCCCACCGCATGAGCGCGAGTGCCGTCTCCGTGGCGTAGCCCTTCTGCCGGTGGGATGGAAAGATCGTCCAGCCGAGCTCGACCGCTTCCGGCGTCGCGGTGTCGTTGATGCCCGGCGGCCCGTGGAAATTCACGTATCCGACCATCGCGCGCGCCTCACGCAGGACGATGGCACGCAGGGACCACGGCGCCCACGCGTCATCGTTCGCGATCTGGTCGCGGCGGTAGCGGACGAGCTTCAGCGCATCGGCGTCGGGGAACTCCGCGGGGATGCGGTAGTCGGCGAGCCCGCGCGCGCGTGCGCGATCGCCCGCGATGATCGCGTCGAGAAGCGGGATCGGCATGAGCACGAGGTCGAGGCGCTCGCTCCGCACCGGGCGGAGCGCGGTCGTGGTCAGTCCCGTTTGCCGACCGTCCGCTCGAAGAGCTCGTCGGGCAAGCGGAGCGGCCTGCCGGACCCGCCGTACCGCTCGAGCGACAGCTCCGACAGCACCGACAGGGCTATCTCCGCCGGGGTGCGCCCGCCGAGGTCGAGCCCGACCGGCGCGTGCACCGCGCGGATGCGCTCCTCGGAGACGCCCTCGGCCCGGAGCATCTGCGCGATGAGGATCGTCTTGCGCTTCGACCCGAGCAGACCGACGTAGCGCGCCTGCGTCTTGATCGCGGCGCGCAGGCAATGCGAGTCGAGCTTGTGCCCGCGCGTCGCGACCACGATGAAGGTGTTCCAGCCGATCGGCATGGTCTCGAGCGCCTTCACCATGTCCATGTTCACGACCTCGTTCACGCCGGGGAATCGCTCCCGGCTCGCGAACTCGGCGCGGTCGTCGATCACCGTGACGTCGTAATCGAGCAGCACCGCCTGCTTCGCGATCGCGAGACCCACGTGCCCGCCGCCCGCGACGACCAGACGCGGCCGCGACATGACCGGCTCGATGAGGAGCTCGGTCTCGTCGTCCAGAACGACCGAGCGCGCCGTTCCCTGGCGCAAGGCCTCGATCGCCACCGCCCGCGCCTTCGCGTCGAGCGCGTTGTCCCCGAGCGTGCCGCCGCCCTTGGCGTCGGTCTCGACGAAGAGCTTGCCCGCGGCGACGACGTCCTTGCCCCGCTTGCGCATGAGCGTGGCGACGGCCACGGGCTTCCCGCCGGCGGACGCCGCGAGCACGTCGCCGAGGAGGTCGCGTCCGGCGAAGCGCAGCACGCGCTCGCCTGGCTCGATCGAGATCCACATCGTCCCGCCGCACACGAGGCCGGTGTCCCACGCGAGGTCCTCGGTGAGCTCGTACTCGCGGAGCGACGGCTCGCCCGTCTCGATGACGCGCTTCGCCTCGACGAACGCGTCGCCCTCGACGCACCCGCCGCCGAGCGTGCCGACGAGCCGGCCGAGATCGTCGACGAGCAGCTTCGCCCCGACGACCTGCGGCGTGCTTCCGCTCGTCCGGACGACGGTGGCCACCGCGAAGCGGCGCCCCTCGCGCTCGAGCTCGGCCATCCGAACGAAGATTTCACGCATGGCTCCAGTATCCGCCTCCGGCCGGGGAGGCCCGGATTCAGGGGGTTTTCAGGTCCTCCGGCCGATCGACGTCGCGGACCACGCCGGGGTCGTCGAGGTCGAGGTCGAGACGCAGATCCTGGTGCCGGCGGATCACGTCGTGGAGCGTCAGGGTCGACTCCGCGGAGCGGATCTCGTCACGCAGCGAGGCCGGCAGCGCGACCGGATGCCCGCGCTTGCCGCGGTAGCGCGGCGAGATGATCGCGGGCCGCCGCTCGTACGCGGCGATGACCGCGCCCACCGTCTCCGGTGAGACGAACGGCATGTCTCCCGGCATGACGAGGATCGCATCGCCCTGCGCCTCCGCCGCGCCCTCCTGGATGGAGCTGAACATGCCGCGCGCCGGATCGGGGTTCTCGACCGGACGGACGCGCGGATCGAGCATCGCGTTCACGTCGCGCTCCAGGTCCGCGCGGGCGTCGCGGCCGACCACGACGATCACCTCCGAGGCGCCGCCCTCGAGCAGCGCGCGGATGGTGTGATCGAGCATCGGCTCGCCGTCGATGGGCGTGAGCAGCTTCTTCCCACCGAAACGCTCGGCCGAGCCCGCCGCGGTGACGATGGCGACGGCGCGCACCCGCTCAGGCGCGCAGCGCGGCGATCGCGCGCTCCGTGAGCACGCGCGACGCGACCTTGCGCTGCGGGATCGTGCCCGAGGTGTTGTCCATCGGACGCGCCGCCCTGTGCACCGCGTCCGCGGCCGCCGCGACCGCGTCGGGCTCGAGGCGCGTTCCGCGCAGCGCGTCGGCCGCGGCGTCGACGAGCACGGGACGCGACGCCAGAGCGGTGATCGCGACGCGCGCCTCGGCGACGGTGGCGCCGTCCCAGCGCACCGCGGCCGCGACGCCGGCGATGGGGAAGTCGAACGAGTTGCGGTCGCGGAGCTTGAGGTACGTGCTGCGCCAGCCCGCCGCGTCGGGCAGCGTCACCGACGTCAGCACGTGATCGAGCCCCACGGTGGTCGGCCGGATGCCGTCCTCGCGATACAGCTCGGCGAGCGGGAGCGAGCGCGTGCCGCCGGCCGTCGCGAACCGGACCTCCGCGCCGAGGGCGAGGAGGGCCGGGACCGTGTCGGCGCTCGCGACGGCGAGGCAGCGGGGGCTCGAAGTCGCGACGCGGCAGACGACGTCGGGATGGGTCTTCATGCAGAAGCCCTCTGCGGTCCGCCAGAAGAGCGACTGGTCGTACCAGTTGCAGCGCGTGTCGAGGCAGATGTTCCCGCCGATCGTCCCCATGTTGCGCAGCTGCGGCGTCGACACGAGGCCCGCGGCCTCGGCGAGCGCCGCGTAGCGCTCGCGCACGCGCGGGTGCGCGGCGACCTGCGAGAGGGTCGCTCCCGCCGCGATCTCGAGACGGCCGTTCGCCGCGATGCGCGAGGCGTCGCGCACGCGCGCGAGCGAGACGAGCGTCTCGGGCGTGAACTGGCGCCGCTTCATGTTCGGGAAGAGATCCGTCCCGCCGGCCACGAGCATCACGCGCAGGCTCGGGGTTCCGCGAGCGCGATCCAGCTCGCCCGCGCCGAGCTCGGCGAGCAGCTCCGCGGCCTCGTCGTACTCGGCGGGGAACAGCACGCGGAATCGCGGCAACCGGAGCATCTAGTGATCGCAGGGGAGGTATCCCCCGCGACCCCTCTCAGGACGCGGCTTGAGCCGCGTCCTCATCTGTTCTGAGACCTCCGCTCGCGCGCGTC
>DATBKH010000199.1:0-4303 GCA_036555955.1 Candidatus Limnocylindria bacterium
CGACCGTGCCGACGAGCATCCCGGCCGCGCGCCAGTCGTCCGCGTACCGGAGGGTTCCGCGGACCTTG
Organism: Candidatus Limnocylindria bacterium; assembly: GCA_036555955.1. GTDB lineage: Bacteria > Chloroflexota > Limnocylindria > P2-11E > P2-11E > 3-1-20CM-2-70-9. The sequence continues at coordinate 69 of DATBKH010000199.1, forward strand.
TCGACGAACTCACCGTCGGGGAGGCGCCGACCGATCACCGCGCGGCTCGTGTGTGGGTTGCGCCACGCGCCATCGACATCGCTCGTGTCGGGCCGCGGGATCGTGTCCGGTCGCGCGCGGGTGTCGCTCATCGCCGGCCTCCCGGCGTCGCGCGCTCGCTCGCGAATGCCTCCGCCGAGTCGAGGATGGCGCTGTATCCGGTGCAGCGACACAGATTCCCGCCGATCGCGGCGCGCAGATCGTCCCGCCGCCGGGCTCCGCCTTCGATCGCGGCCGTCAGCGTCAGCAGCATCGCGGGAGTGCAGAAGCCGCACTGCGCCGCGCCGCGCGCGAGGAATTCACGCTGAAGACCGTGCAGGCCGTCGCCGGTCTCGAGTCCGCGCACCGTCGTGACGCGCTGCCCGTCGGCCTGCGCCGCGAGGACCAGGCACGAGCTCACCGGAGCGCCATCGAGGAGCACGGTGCATGTCCCGCAGACGCCCTCGCCACAGCCGTAGCGCACCTCGTATGCGCCGAGCTCGTCGCGCAGCGTGTCGATCAGCAGCTGATGCGGCGGCACGGCCACCGCGCGCGGAGCGCCGTTCACCACGAGCGTGATCTCGCGCCGCTCGGCGTTCACGTCGAGCCGGCCAGCGCTTTCGCGATCGCGCCGCGAACGAGGACCGCCGCCAGCTCGCGACGGAACGCCGAAGTCGCGCGATGATCGTCCGGCGGATCGACCGCCGCAGCGATCGCCTCCGCCGCCTCGCTCACGGCGTCCGGCGTGGCGGTGACGTCGCGGTCGAACACCTCGGGACGTTCGCCAACGCCACCGAGCGCGACGCGGGCCGTCCGGCCTGCGCCGTCCTGCGCACGCTCGATCGCGACGGCGACCTCGACGAGGGCGAAGTCCCCGGTGCGCCGCGCGAACTCCGCGAACGCCTGCGGTGACCGCCGGATCGGGATGCGCACCTCTCGCACGATCTCACCCGGCTCGAGCGCGGAGGTGAACCAGGAGATCACGAACTTCTCGGCCGCGATCTCCCGCTCGCCATCGAGCGAGGCGACGACGATGCGCCCGCGGAGGGCCGCCAGCACGCAGGGGAGCTCGCCGGTCGCGTCGGCGTGCGCCAGGCTTCCGCCGATCGTGCCGCGATTGCGGACGCGAATGTTGCCGATGTGCGACGCCGCGTCCGCGAGGCTCGGGAAGTGCCTCCGCACGAGCGGATCGCGAATGAGCGCGGCATGACGGGTGCCGGCCGGGATGACGAGGTCGCCAGCGTCCGCGTGGATCTCGCCGTCGAGGAGCGCGCCGACCGCGACGAGCACCGCCGGGCGGACGAGCCGCAGATTCATCATGGCCAGCAGGCTCTGCCCGCCGGCGATGAGCTTTCCGTCCTCCGCGTGCTGGCGCGCGGCGGCAAGCAGCTCGCCGTAGGTCGCGGGCTCGATGAGGTCGAACGGCTCGGCGCGCACTCGCGTCGCCTAGCCGGCGGACGGAACCGCCATCCTGCGGCCCGCCAGGGTCGGCTTGGCCGTTCCGCTGCGGCCGACGCCGCGCTTGGTCAGGAGCGGCAGCACCTCGCGGCCGAAGATCTCGAGATCGGCGATGTAGTCCGGAAAGTAGAACCCGAGCCAGTCGAACTCTCCGCCCCGGATGACGTCCTCGATCTTGTCGGCGAGCGTTTCGGGAGTTCCCGCGACCGTGTTGCGCGTCACCGCGGCGGGCGTCTTGCCGTCCGGAAAGAGCTTGCGCTGCTCGCGACGGATCTGCTCGTCGCGCGACCACTCCCGCGCCGACTGGTTGTACTGCCACGAGCGCGCGGCCAGGGCCTCGACGTCGGCGCCCTGGTCGTACAGCCGAACGCGTTCCTCCGCCTCGGCGTCCGTCTTCCCGGGAACGACCATGACCAGGCCGACGGTGCGTGCGTCGAGCCCGAGCTCCTTCGCCTTCTCCTTGTTGCGGACGCCGTTGCGCTTCAGGTCCTCGACATCGCTTCCGTTCACCAGCGAGGCATCGGCGTGCCGCATCGTGAACTCGTAGCCGGTGTCGGAGACCGCCGCGCAGATGATGGTCGGGTACGGGCGCTGCACCGGCTTCGGATCGGAGAGGCAGTCGACGAGCGTGTAGTAGTCGCCCTTGAAGTCGACGCGCTCCTCGGTCCAGAGCCTCTTCGCGACGGTCATCCACTCCGCCGCGCGCTTGTACAGCTCGGCGTGGTCGCCGTCGTTCCAGATGCCCATCTGGCCGTGATCGATCGGGTTCGACCCGGCGACGATGTTCATGCCGACGCGCCCGTTCGAGATCTGGTCGATCGTCGCCAGGATCTTCGCCGCGACGGCGGGGTGGAACGCCATCGTGTGCATCGTGCAGAAGACGCGGATCCGCTTCGTGCACTCGGCGAGGCCCGCGGTCGTCGCGACCGCCTCGAGGGCGTCGTCGCGCGTCGGATTCGACCGTTGACCGCCGAACCCGCGCCACCGCGCGAGCGAGATGACGAAGCCCAGGCCGAGCTCCTCGGCGAGCTGCGTCACGCGCTTGTTGTATTCGTACGTCGAAGGGAGCTGCGGTGCGGTCGACGAGAAGATGAAGCCGCCGTCGGAGACAGGCAGGAACACACCGTATTCAACTTCGCTGGTCACGCGCTTCCTCCCAGTCCCCGGTCCGCCGTTCCGATCGCTCGGTCCGCCGTGACCTCGTGCCCTCCGGCCTTTGGGCGCGCGTCAGTATAGGCGCCACTATTTTTCGACAGCTTCACCGTCTCGGACGCTGATACGATGTCCCGCGATTCGAAACAGGCCGGAAGCGCATCCAGGAGGATGAACACGACACCGCTCATCAGCGTTTCCGATGTCGCAAAGAGCTTCGCGCACCAGCGTGGCGTCGTCCACGCGCTCGCGGGGTGCAGCCTCGACATCGCCTCCGGCGAGTTCGTCACGCTCATCGGCCCGAGCGGCTGCGGCAAGTCGACGCTGCTGCGAATCATCGGCGGGCTGCTCGACACCGACAGAGGCAAGGTCGTCGTGGGCCAGCGGACGCCGCGCGAGAATCGTGCGCAGAAGCGGTTCGGTCTCGTGCCGCAGTCGCCCGCGCTCATGCCGTGGCTCAGCGTGATCGACAACGTGCGGCTGCTGCAGCAGGTGAACCGCCGAGCCGATAGCGAGAGCGCGAAGAGCGCGGATCCGGTCGCGCTGCTCCGGTCCGTCGGCCTCGAGCCGTTCCTGCACTCGTACCCGAAGCAGCTCTCGGGCGGGATGCAGCAGCGCGTCGCGCTCGTACGTGCCTTCGCGCTGGGCGCGCCGATCCTGCTGATGGACGAGCCGTTCGCCTCGCTCGACGAGATCACGCGCAGCTCGATGCGCTACCAGCTGCTCGACATCTGGGAGCGGAGCGGCAAGACGGTCATCTTCGTGACGCACAGCATCGCCGAGGCGGTGATGCTTTCGGACCGCGTCCTCGTCTTTGGCGGACGGCCCGGCCGGATCATCGAGACGGTCCCGATCACGCTGGCGCGTCCCAGGGTCGAGACGATGGAGGACTCTCCCGAGTTCGTCGAGCACGCTCGCGTCATCCGCGCCGCGCTGCGGCGTGGCTGGAAGCAGTGAGAGCCACCGGCGAGGTCGGCCTGGACGGCGTCGGCGCCGTCGCGCTGCCGCGCGCCGAAGACACGAGCGTCGAGCGCCGCGACGTGCCGTGGGTCCGCAAGATCGCGGCGCGCATCGTGCGCTCCTGGCCCGGGATCGGCCTCCTGGCGATCGTCTTCGGCGGCTGGGAGCTCATCGTCCAGTCCCGCGGGATCGCGGTGATCTACCTGCCGCCGCCGTCGAAGATCTTCGGCGAGATCTTCAGCGCTCCGGACTTCTATCTCAACGCCACGCGAGTCACGCTCTCGGAGGCCGCGCTCGGCTTCGTGATCGGATGGGCCTTCGCGCTTACCGCCGCGGTCCTCATGGCCGAGTTCCGCCTGATGGAGCGCGCCCTCATACCGCTCTTCGTCCTCGTGAAGACGACGCCGTCGGTCGTCCTGACGCCGGTGCTGATCATCGCTCTCGGGTTCGGCGCCGGACCGAAGGTCGTGATCGCCGCGCTCACGCTCTTCTACGCGACGCTCATCAACGCGGTCACCGGGTTCAAGTCAGTCGACGAGAACGCGCTCGAGGTCCTGCATTCCGTGAACGCGTCTCGCCTCGAGGTCTTCTTCCGCCTCCGTCTTCCGAACAGCCTTCCGTACCTCTTCTCCGCCGCCAAGATCGCC
>DATBKH010000200.1:0-27147 GCA_036555955.1 Candidatus Limnocylindria bacterium
AGATTCGTCAGCGCCGCGACCGCGGGCTCGCCGTGCAGCGCGCGCCGCGCGCGCGTGCCTCGCGCGAACTCCTGTACGACCGTCGCGATGACGAAGGCCCCGAGGGCGTAGGTCAGCACGGCCGGAAGCGCGAATGTCCCGGTGACGAGCGCGACGAGGGCCCCGAGCGCGGCCGCGGCGACGGGCAGCGCGAACTGCCGCTCGAGCGTCGCGCGCGACGCGCCGTGCCACGGCAGCTGCGGGCCGATGCCCATGAGGAAGAGCAGCGCCAGCGCGAGCGGGATCTCGACGCGATCGAAATACGGACCGCCGATCGACAGCTGCGCGCCGGAGATCGCTTCGGCGATGAGCGGATACAGCGTCCCGAGGAGGACGGTGAGCGTCGCGGCCATGAAGAGGACGTTCTGGAAGAGAAAGATCGCCTCCCGGGAAAGCGGAGCGCCGATCGTCGCGGCGTCGCGCAGGCGCGCGGAGCGCCACAGGAGCAGGCCGACCGAAAGGACGAGGACCGCGACGAGGTACCCGAGGAGGAGCGGACCGATCGCCGACAGCGAGAAGGAGTGCACGCTGTTCACGACGCCGCTCCGCGTCAAGAACGTGCCGAGGATCGTGAGGGCGAACGTGGCGACGACGAGCGCGAGATTCCAGGTGCGCAGCAGCGCGCGCTTCTCTTCGACCATCACCGAGTGCAGGTACGCGGTCGAGGTGAGCCACGGCATGATCGCCGCGTTCTCCACCGGATCCCAGGCCCAATACCCGCCCCAGCCGAGCACCGCGTAGCTCCACCAGGCTCCCGCGACGATGCCCACGCCGAGGAGCGCCCACGACACGAGCGCGAACCGCCGTGTCGCGACGAGCCACCGGTCGCCGCCCTCCCCCAGGATGAGCGACGCGATCGCGTACGCGAACGGCACCGAGGTGAGGACGTACCCGAGGTACAGGAGCGGCGGATGCAGCGCCATCAGCGGATGGTTCTGCAGGAGCGCGTTCGGGCCGTTGCCGTTCTCGGGGGCGGCGGCGAGCCGTGTGAAGGGATCGGCGGCCGGCGTCGTCACGAGAAGCAGGAAGAACGTGAGCATCGCGAACATGACCGCGAGCGCGGTCGTCGCCAGACGTGGCAGCGACGCCGTCCCGCGGAACGCGACGAACGCGGTGGCGCCCGCGAGGATCGCGGTCCAGAGGAGGATCGAGCCTTCGAGCGCGGCCCAGAGGCTGATGATCGAGTAGAAGAGCGGCGTCTCTCTGGCGTTGTTCTCGGCCACGTAGAGGATCGAGAAGTCGTGGGTCGCCAGGGCGAACATCATCGATACCGCGGCGATCGCGATGAGCGCGAACGCGACGGCCGCCGCGATCCGCGACGAGACGAGCGCCCGCGCGTCCCGGCGCCATGCCGCGTACACCGCGGCCGCGGTGCCCCAGAGCGCCAGGAACAGCGCGGCGCGCAGTGCCGCCGAGCCGAGATCCGCCGCGCTCACGGTCCCGTCCGGTGCGCCGGCGTCGCTCCGGCCGTCGGCGCCGTGTACACCTCGTCGTGCTTCGCGATCACCTGTGTCGCGACGAACGTCGCATCCGCGGCGAAGGACCCTTCGACGATCGCCCCGGCTCCTTCACGGAGCAGCCCTGGGATCGCGCCGTTCGTGAGCACGCGGACCTTCGCGTTGCCGTCGGTGATGACGAACTCGTACTCGTTCGTGAAGGCCTCGCGCCCGACCGGCGGCGAATGAAGCGAGCCCACCTCTACGAGACCGCCGAGGCGCACGGTCTGACCGGTCTGGACCTTGCGTGCGAAGACCTCCGACGGTGTGAGGTAGTAGACGGTGTTCGGCGCGAGGTTCGCCGCCGCCACGCCGCCGACGAGCACGGCGACGCCGACGGCTGCGATCAGAACGATCCGGCGCGCTCCGACACGTTCAACCACGTCGCGCGCGCAGGGACACGAGATAGGCGAGCAGCGCGCCCCAGACGATCGCGTACGCGGCGACGATGAAGATCAGGTTGTCCACAGCCGCTCCCGGCGAACGAGCTCGATGGCCACGCGCGAGGACATGAAGTACGTGTAGATGAGCGTGTACGCCGCGAGCGAGACCATGAGCGTGAGGAGCATCGGCGCGTCCAGCGCCGGAGCACCGGCGGCGCGAAGCACCGTCGGGAGCTGGTGGAGCGAGTTCGCCCACAGCACGGAGAGGTGCACGATCGGGACGTCGATCACCGCGACGACGCCGAAGATCGCGGCGCGCGTGGCGCGCCGGGTGACGTCCGTCGACAGGCCGCGCAGCAGCAGATAACCGACGTACATCACGAACATGATCGCCGTGGTCACGAGGCGCGGCTCCCAGGTCCACCAGACCCCCCACGTGGGCTTTGCCCAGATCGAGCCCGCGACGAGGAACAGGCCGGTGAACAGCACGCCGATCTCGGCGGACGACACCGCCATCGCGTCGAAGAGCGGATTCTTCGTCCAGAGCCATCCGATCGACGCCAGGAACACGATCACGAACGCGAGATACGCGAGCCAGGCCAGGGGTACGTGCACGTAGAGGATGCGATAGACGTCACCCTGCACCGTGTCGGTGGGCGCCCAGAAGAGCGCCATCGCGCTCGCCACGACGAAGGACGCGGCGGCAGCGATGCCGAGCCAGGGGCGGACGCGCGGCAACGGAATTCCGCGCTGAATGGTGGTCTCTCTCACTCGATGGCCGCTGGAACGATGGTAAGGCCGACCACCGTGTACACAACCGCGAACGCGAACAGCAGACCGGCCCACGAGAACGCGGCGACCGCGTCGCCGGACAGAGCGGCGCTCGCGCCGCGTGTCGCCGCGACGAGCTGCGGAACGAGGACCGGCAGGGCGAGGATCGGCACGAGCGCCGCGCGTGCGCGAAGACGCAGCGCGAGCACGACATCCACGACCACGACTGGTGGGAGCGCGGCGACGCCGAGCAGCACGACAAGCACCAGATGCAGCGGCAGCGCGACGGGCAGATCGAGAAGGATGAGCGAGAGCAGACCGCCGACCGCGGCGACGAGCGCGAGTAGCGCGAACAGGGACAGGACCTTCCCCGCGAAGAGCGCGTCCCGCCCGCCGGGCAGCGCGACGAGGCCTTCGAGCGCGTCGTCCTCGAGCTCGCGATCAAACGAGCGCATCGTCGCGAGGATCGTCGCGAACGCGAGCGCGATCCAGAACAGCGCCGCGGCGACGTCGCTGTCGCGCGCGATCTGCGGGCCCACGACGAGACTCTCGAGCAGCACGAGCACGGCGATGAAGGTGATGGCCGCGACCGCGCCGTCAGGCTGGCGCCGCTCCGCACGGAGCTCGCGCATCGCGACCAGGCCGATCCGCTCCATCACGCCGCCCGCAGAACGCCGCCGTCGAGGTCGACGCGCCGGTTCGCGAGCGCATCGAGCTCGCCGTGTCCGTGCGTCGCGACGACGACGGCTCGGCCGTCCCGCGGAAGGTTCGCGATGCGCTCGCGCAGACGCGCCGCCGCCGCGTCGTCGAGGTCGGCGAACGGCTCGTCCAGCAGGACGAGAGGCACGGGCTCGGTCTCGATGCGCGCGAGCGCGGCACGCCGGCGTTCGCCCGCCGAGAGCCGCTCGATCGGACGATCCATCTTCTCGGCGACGCCCCAAGCGCGAAGCGCGCCGTCGATCGCTCGCGTGTCGCCGCCGCGGAAGCGCACGAAGAACGTGAGATTCTCGCGGGCCGTGAGACCCCGCAGCAGCATCGGTCGATGGCCGATGTACAGCGTCTCGCCGCCATCGCGGCGTCCTCGTGCGAGGGGGAGCAGGCCCGCGAGCGCGCGCAGGAGGGTGGTCTTCCCGGCGCCATTCGGCCCGCGGATCAGCGTGAGGCCCGGCGCGATCTCGATGTCGATCGCACGGAGGATCACGCGGTCGTCCAGCACGACCGTGGCATCGTGGAGTGATGCGCCCCCCTGCACCATCCGCATGATGAGACGCGTTCTCCTCGGGTGCAGCGCGCTCCTGCTCCTCGTGCTCGCGTGCGCCCCGGAGCCGCCGGCGACGGATCCGATCGGGCGCGGTCGTCAGCTCTATCGATCCGTCGGATGCGCCAACTGCCATGAGCCGGGCCTCTTCGGCCGGCGGCTCGGTCCGCCTCTCGATCACGCGGGCACCCTCGCGGGAACGCGCCGTGCGGGCATGAGCGCCGCGGATTACCTGCGCGAGTCCATCGTCGATCCCGGCGCATATGTCGTTCCCGGCTACCAGGACTCGATGCCGCGCGATCTGGGCCGAGACCTATCGCCTACCGACCTCGATGACCTCGTCGCCTACCTTCTGTCTCTGCGGTGAGACCGGCGCCTAACGCCACCGAACAGGCACCCGTTAGCCCCCGTGGAGCGGGCGACGAGGACCGAAGCCTCGCGCTACGCGCTGGAAAGGGGGACGCGGCCGCGTTCGGCGTGCTGTACGACCGGTACGTCGAGGCCGTGTACCGCTACGTGTACTACCGGGTGCGGAACGACGCGGACGCCGAAGATCTGGTGAGCGACGTGTTCACGCGCGCGCTCCGCGCGATCCCGCGATACGAGCCGCGCGTGGCGTTCCTCGCGTGGCTCTACCGCATCGCGCGCAACGCGGTGATCGATCGGGCTCGCCGCGCGCGGACGCAGATCTCGTTCGAGGACGCCCTCGCCCATCCGGGCGTCGACCAGATCGTCGAGCCTGAGCAGACCATCCTCGCGCTGTCCGACAAGGAGTCGGTCCGCGCCGCGCTCGAAAAGCTCACGCCGCTGCAGCAGGAAGTCATCGTCCTGCGCTTCGTCGAGGGGTTCAGCACTCAGGAGATCGCGGACCTCGTGGGCAAACGCGAAGGAACGGTCCGCGGGATCCAGTTCCGGGCGCTCGAGGCGCTGCGCACGCTCATACCTTCTCGCGAGGCTCTCGCATGACCGACCGCCGCTCCGCGCTCCTCGAGCGTCCGGTGATGCGGGACGAGTTCCGTCGCGAGCTGCGCAGCCGTCTCCTGTCGGAGGCGGCGGTCGCTCTCGCGCCCGCGCCGCGCCGCTGGACCTCGTTGCGGGTGCTTCGCCCCGTGCTCGCGGCAGCCGCGGCATTCGTGTTGATCGTCGTCGGCGCGACGGGCGCCGCCGCATCGAGTCTTCCGGGCGACGCGCTCTACTCGGTGAAGCGCGCGAGCGAGAACGTCGTCGTGGCCTTCACCTTCGACGACCTCGCACGGATGGAGCTCCTCTCCGATATCGCCGACCGCCGGCTGGCCGAGCTCGCCGAGATCGCGAGGCGCACGCCTTCCGGCGCGCCGACCGCGACGCAGGAGTACGCCGACGCCGTCGGTCGGTTCGCCGAAGCGCTCGACAAGCTGCGCACCGCCGACAGCGCCGACAAACGCGACGCTGCGAAGGCGCTCGCGGAAGCGGCGCGCGCGAAGCACAAAGCGGTGCTCGACGCCGTCAAGGAAGGGCTGCCGCAGGATCTCCAGCCGGACGTCGACCGCGTGATCGAGGACGAGGAGCAGCGCACCGCCCCGAACGGGGACGAGCGCCACGGAAATCAGGGCGGGGGCCAGGGCGGCGACAACGGCCGGTCGAACGGACCCCCCGCAAAAACGCCCAAAAAGTAGGCACGCGCCGGGGCACCGGCGCTGGCACGGCGGGTGCTTAGACAGTCCGGCATGTGTCGCTGCAAGCTCTGCACGAACGAACGCATCTTCCTCCGGGTCCTGGCGCTCCTGTTCGTCGTGTGAGGCGCGTCCTCGTAGCCGAGGACGACCCCGACACGGCCGCGGCGATCAGGACGACGCTCGAGGAGCATCTTCAGGTCGCCGTCGATCACGTCACGAATGGGGCGCTCGTCCTCGACCAGATCGCCGCGATGCGACCCGATGTCGTGATCCTCGACGTCGCGATGCCCGGTCTGAACGGCCTCGACGTCTTCGATCTCCTTCGTGGGAGCGGCCCGCACACCGACGTCCCCGTCCTCTTTCTCACCGCGCAGCCCGACCGTGCGGAGCACGCGTTCGCCACCGTAGGGGTCAGCGACGTGATGGGAAAGCCGTTCGACGGTGAGGCGCTCGCGCGACGCGTCGAGATGCTCCTCGCGCGCTCGGAGAAGGTCGCCTAACCGCGCGCGCTCGCGTCCGGCGTGCGCTCGCGCCGGCGGTCGCGGATCTCCTGGATCTCCTTCTTCGACAGCTCCTCGATGCCGACCGTACTCGTGTCCGCGTCGAGCGCGCGGATGATCGCGTCGAGCTTCGTGTGCAGCGCCGCGACCTCGCGACTCTGGGTGTGCTCGATCACGAACACCATGAGGAACGTCGCTGCGTCGACGAGGAAGTGCAGATCGACACGCTGCCGGTCGAGTCCGATGGTGTCGCCGAAGAAGAAAAGGAAGAGCGCGACCGTCGCCGCGATGAACACGGCCCACGAGCTGGCGATCGCGGCGTTCACCGCCTTCGCGACGTGACTCGAGAGCTCTTCCACGCCCGCTTGCCCGCTGCACGAAGCACGCCGCGGCGCGCGAGCCTCTAGCCGGCGCTCTCCCGCGGGGTTCGCACCGGGGCGAGGCGCGGCCAGCGCCGGCGAACGGCGGCCGCGATGCCTTCGGCGTCCAAGCCGTAGTGGCGGCGCCAGAGCTTCTGCGAGCCGTGGTCGACGTGCTCGTCCGGCACACCGAGGATCTCGAGGTCGACACGCGCACCGCGTTCCGCGAGCAGCTCGCCGACCGCCGATCCAAAACCGCCCGCGATCACGTGCTCCTCCACCGTCACGAAACGGGGAACGCGGGCAGCGAGCGCGAGGATCCGCTGCTCGTCGAGCGGCTTCGCGAACCTCGCGTTCACGACCGTCGCCTCGACGCCGTCCCGCGCGAGCATGTCCGCCGCCTCGAGCGCCGCGCCCACCGGCTGGCCGTACGCGAGGATGACGACGCCGTCGCCTTCGCGGAGCGTCTCCGACAATCCGATGGAGATCTCGGCGAGCGGCGCGTCGAGTGCCGCGCCGACCCCCGTTCCGCGCGGAAAGCGCACGCCGACCGGACCGCGTCCGGCGGCGGCGTGGCGGTACGCGGTCCACATCATCTGCCGCAGCTCGCCCTCGTCCTTCGGGGCCATGAGCGTCATGCCCGGCAGTATCCGGAGGTACCCGATGTCGTACAGCCCCTGATGCGTGCGCCCGTCGTCGCCGACGATGCCCGCGCGATCCATCGCGAACACCACGGGCAGCTCCTGCACCGCGACGTCGTGCAGCACCTGATCGAAGCCGCGCTGCAGGAACGTCGAATACACCGCGACGATCGGAACGATCCCCTGGGTGGCCAGACCCGCCGCGAACGTCACCGCGTGCTGCTCGCAGATGCCGACGTCGTAGAGGCGACCCGGGAACTCCTTGAAGAGCGGGAGAAGGCCGGTCCCGCCCGGCATGGCGGCGGTGATCGCGACCGCACGCTCGTCGGCGTGGAGCACCTCGCGCACCGTGTCGGCGAAGACCGCGGTGTACTGCGGTGCGCTCCCTTTGGCGGCGCCGGTCGCCGAGACGCCGTGCCACTTCACGTTGTCGTCTTCCGCCGGGCCGTAGCCATGCCCCTTCTGCGTGTGCACGTGCACGAATACGGGGCCGTCGCGGAAGTCGCGCGCCTTTTCGAGAACGCTCTCGACCGCGAAGAGGTCGTGCCCGTCGACCGGGCCGAAGTACGTGAAGCCGAGCTGCTCGAAGAGGATGTTCGGGATGAACAGCGCCTTGAGGCTGGTGAAGATGCGACGCCGTGCCTCGTCGGCGAGCTCGCCGCCGGGCATGTGCTCGAGCACCTGACGTCCGATGTGCTTCACGTCGCGATAGGGCTGCGCGGTGCGGAGCGCCTCGAGAAGCCGCGAGACGGCACCCACGTTCGGCGCGATGCTCATGCCGTTGTCGTTCAGCACGACGATCACGCGCGTGTGCATGTGTCCGATGCTGTTCATGGCCTCGAACGCCATGCCCGCGGTGAGCGCACCGTCTCCGATGATCGCGACCACGTGGTTGTCGTCGCCCTTCAGATCGCGCGCGACGGCCATCCCCTGGGCGGCCGAGATCGAGGTTCCGGCATGGCCGGCGCCGAAATGGTCGTGCTCGGACTCACTTCGCGCGAGGAACCCCGAGATGCCACCGAACTGGCGCAGCGTGTCGAAGCGCTCGCGCCGGCCGGTGAGCATCTTGTGGACGTAGGCCTGATGGCCGGTGTCCCAGACGAGCTTGTCGCGCGGCGAATCGAACACCCGATGGAGCGCGACCGTCAGCTCCACGGTCCCCAGACTCGAGGAGATGTGACCGCCGGTCTTCTGCACGCTCTCGACGGTGAACTCGCGGATCTCCTGACAGAGACGGAGCAACTCGTCGCGATGCAGGACGCGTAGGTCGCGCGGCTGCTGAATGCGCTCGAGGACGGTCACCTCGCGATACTAGCCTCGATGTTCGATCTCTCTAAGCGCGCCGTAATACTTACGGGGGCCACCGGACAGATCGGTCCCGAGGTGTTACGGGCCTATCTCGCGCAAGGCGCGCACGTCGCGATGCCCGTCCGAGACGAACGCAAGGGCTCGGCGCTGCGCGACTCGCTCGGTGACCTGGCCGGTACGAAAGACGACCCGCGGGTGCTCGTGCTCACGACGGATCTCGCCGATCGCGCGGCGATGGACGCGTTCGTCGAGCGTGTCCTGCGCGCCTGGGGGCGGATCGACGTCGCCGCGAACCTCGTCGGCGGGTACGCATCGTCCACCGGGGCGGACGGCGACCTCGCCGCGTATCGCGAGTCCTGGGACCAGAAGGTCGCGCCGGTCGTCACGGTGACGGCGGCGTGTCTGCGGCCGATGCGCGCGCGTGGCTATGGCCGCGTGGTGAACGTGGCGTCGGCTGCGGCCTTGAAGGCCGAGAAGGGAGCGGCGGGCTACGCGATGGCGAACGCGGCGCTGCTCCGCTGGACCGAGGCGCTCGCCGAGGAGACGAAGCGTGAGGGCATCACCGCGAACTGCGTGCTTCCCCGCATCATCGACACGCCGCAGAACCGCGCGGCCATGCCGAAGAGCGATCCGTCGCGGTGGGCGACACCGGCCGAGATCGCCGCGGTGATCCTGTTCCTGTCGAGCGAGGAGTCGAGCGGGGTCACCGGCGCGGGCATCCCGATCGGCGCCCGCGTCTGACGCCGTCGCGGCATAGACTCCGCCGCCGATGTCGCTCTTTGTGATCGTGAAGTTCTTCCACGTGCTGCTCGCGATCATCGCGGTCGGATTCAACGCGACGTACGGCGTGTGGCTCGCCCGTGTCGCCCGCGAGCAGGTGCCGACGCAGGCGTTCGTGCTCCGCGGCATCAAGCGGCTCGACGACTGGTTCGCGAACCCGGCATACGTCCTACTCGCGGTGACCGGCGTGACCATGGTCTTCGTGGGCCAGCTCGACCTGCGGACGTTCTGGATCGCCGGTGGCCTCGTCCTCTGGGCGATCGCGGTCGCGCTCGGGTTCTTCGTCTACACGCCGATGCTCCGCAACCAGATCCGCGCGCTCGAGACCGCCGGGCCGGACAGCGAGGACTACCGGCATCACGCCGCGAACGCGCGGTTCGTGGGGATCCTCCTCGCCGTGATCGTCGTCGTCATCGTCTTCCTGATGGTCACGAAGCCGACGCTCTCGTAGCGAGCTCGCGCGCCCACTCCGCGTACGCGGCCTCCGACGGGTGAAGGCCGTCCGGGGCGAACATCCCCCTCGCGCCCTGCTCGCGCATCAACGGGAAGAGATCCATCCAGCGCGCCCCGGCACGGTCGGCCTCCTCGCGCGCGATGTCGTTGAAGCGCTCGATCGTTCGCGCGACGGCCGCGGGCGCGCCGAACGCCGATCCGGCGGGCGCGAGCGACCAGTCGGGTTGGGGCAACGCCCACACCTTCGCGCCGGGAGCGTCGGCGCGGATGCGCTCGTGGATCGCCGCGAGGGCTCGGCGGTAGGACTCCGGGGACGAGCCGCGAACGATGTCATTCGCGCCGATGAGCAGCGTCACGAGCGCGGGTCTGAAGCGCGCGACGAGCGGGAGCTCTTCGCGGATCAGATCGTCGGTGGCGAATCCGTTCACCGCGGGGTTCTCGAGCACCACGTCGCGTCCCGCCGCACGCCACGATTCCGCGAGGAGCGCGGGGAACGAGCGATCCGGTGTCGTGCCTGTCCCGATGGTGAACGAGTCGCCGAGGGCGAGGAATCTTTCGGGAATGCCCACGTGTTCTAGTCTGAGAGACCCCAAAGATGACACGCCACGAAAGGACCCCTCAGCTGACCGACCTCGATCTCATCATCATCGGCGGCGGACCCGCCGGCCTCACCGCGGGCCTCTACGCCGCACGCGCGAACATGAAGGTCGTCCTGCTCGACGCGAAGGACACCGGCGGCGAGATCCTCAACACCGAGCTCATCGAGGACTACCCGGGATTCGAGTCGGTCACCGGCACCGAGCTCGCGCAGAAGATGTCCGCCCATGCCCTCAAATTCGGTCTCAAAATCGAGACCTACAAGCCGGTGAAGGAGGTCCGCTCGGACGGCGATCGCAAGATCGTGACGCTCGAGGACGGCACCGAGCTCTCGGCGTACGCCGTCATCGTCACGGTCGGCGGGGAGCCGACGAAGCTCGGCGTCGCCGGCGAGAAGGAATACCACGGACGCGGCGTGTCCTACTGCGCCGTCTGCGACGGAGCGTTCTTCAAGGGCGCGGACCTCGCGGTCGTCGGCGGTGGCGACTCCGCGTTCCAAGAGGGCCTGTTCCTGACCCGGTTCGCGAACAAGCTCTACGTGGTGCACCGCCGGAACGAGTTCCGTGCGCAGGCCATCCTGCAGGACCGCCTCCTCCGGATGGACAAGGTCGAGCCGATCACGCCCGCCGAGGTCAGGGAGATCGGCGGGAACGGCGATGTCAAATGGATCGATGTCGAGCGAGGCGGCAAGCGCCAGCGGCTGAACGTCGGAGGCGTCTTCGTATTCATCGGCTTCAAGCCGGTCGGCCGGTACCTGTTCAAGGAGCACATCGAGCACGACAAGGACGGCTACCTCATCACCGATCAGTACATGCGGACGAGCATCCCGGGCGTCTACGCCGCCGGTGACACGCGCGCGCAGCTCGCCAAGCAGATCACGACGGCGGTCGGCGACGCGACGACTGCGGTCCTGCACGCGGAGCGGTACATCGAAGAGCTGAAGGACATCGAGCGTGCGTTCCCCGCGGAGCCGAAGGCCGTCGCGGCCGAGACCGCCCGGAGGGCCGACGTCCTGCGATTCGCGCCCGGCGAGGTCGTCATCTCCGAGGGCGATCGGGCGGATCGCTTCTACATGATCGTTCGCGGCGAGGCGGCCGCCTCGCACCGCGAGCCGGATGGGAACGAGATCCTGCTGAATACGTTCGGACCGGGCGACTACTTCGGCGAGATCGGCCTGCTGAACGAAGCGCCGCGCCAGGCGACCGTGCGCGCGAAGACGCCCCTCGAGGTTCTGGCGCTCGACCAGAGCACGTTCGCCCGGCTCATGCAGAGCTCGCAGGCGACCGAGGCGGAGGTCAGGCGTGTCGCGGCAGAGCGGAGCCAGCGGTCGCGGGGCGGCTGACCTTCAGCGGCGCCAGGCGCTTCACGTAGCCGATGATCACGTTCAGGTCGAACGGCTTCTTCACATAGGTCGCGATCCCGCGCCGCCGGAACTCGGGCAGGTTCTCCGTCGCGCTCGCCGTCTCGAAGAGCACCGGGATCTTCTTCGTGCGCGGATCGCTCTGGAGCCGGTCGTACAGCTCGAAGCCGGACATTCCCGGAAGGCGAACGTCGACGACGAGCACGTCGGGCGTCACGTGCTTCGTCGCTTCCAGCGCCGCGGAGGGAGCGCTCACGTGGATCGCGCAGTAGCCGGGCTCGTCGGAGATCGCCTCCGCGATCAGCTCGCCGATGGCCGGCTCGTCTTCCACGACGAGAACGACCTTGCGAGCCTCTGGTCGCTTGTTCCGATCCAGCACCGCGTCCCTCCAGTTCCAGAAGGCGCAGCACCTCCGGTGCCGTCGCACACGGCGTCATCGATTCGTGAGAAACCCGTCACCGGAAACGGGCATGTGCAGGTCAACATTGGGTTCATTTAGCGGCAGCGACTTCGCTCCCACCCAGATATCGCTCCGCGTGACCGAGCGGGCTCGCGATCCGGAAGAACAAGGCGATCGCGAAGACCAGGATCCCGATGGCCGCGTAGATGAGCCGCACGTCTCCGGTCTCTTGGACGAGCCAGCCTCCGGCGAGCGCCCCGATCGGAGTGGCCGACCACGCGAGCACGGCGGCGATGCTGATGACCCGCCCGAGCATGTGGTTCGGCACGATCGCCTGCCTCAGCGATCCGGTGTTGATGTTGAACAGGATCCCGAGTCCTGACGAGATCGCGAAGAGCGCGGCGGCGAGCGGGAACCAGGTGCTGGAAGCGAACGCGACGGTGATGATCCCGTCGAGCATGAGCGCGCCGAGCGCGACGTTGCCGAACGACCATCGTTTGCGGAGCGGCCCCGCGGCGAGCGACAGGATCACGATCCCCACGCCGCTCGACGCGAACAGCAGCCCCACCTCGCTGTCCGTCGCCCCGAGAGCGCTCTTGGCAAACAGCACGAGCTGCGCGAAGACCGTCGCCGAAACGAGGTTGATGAGGGCCATCATCAGCGAGATGTTCCGCAGCACGGGGTGCGACAGGACATACCGGAGGCCTTCCGCGACGTCCTGCCGGATGCTGGTCGCGCGCTTGGTGATCGGCGCGTTGAACGGCCGCCGGACGAGCGCGAGCATCGCCGCGGATGCGAGGAACGAGGCGGCGTCCAGGATGAGGATCGTCTCGACGGGAACGACGACGAGCAGCGCGCCCGCGGCAAGCGGCCCGAGCACCGAAGCCGCGGCGAAGCTCGCGTGGATCCGGCCGTTCGCGGTGACGAGCTCGCTCGAGTCCACGAGGCTCGGGATCGCACCGAACTCCGCCGAGGCGAAGAAGATCGAAAGCGTGGCTGCCAGGAAGGCCACGGCGTAGATCCACCAGACCGAAAGAACCCCGGCCACGGCGGCGATCGGGACGGACGCGATCGTCGCCGCGGCGAGAAGGTCGACGACGATCATCAGGCGCTTGCGGTCGGTGCGATCGGTCCATGCGCCGATCGCCAATCCGAAGAAGAGCTGCGGCGCCATGTTCACGGCGAGGGTCGCCCCGAGCGCCAGGGCGGAGTTGGTGAGCTTGAAGACGATGAGCGGAAAGGCGAACTGGGTGACCGAGTTGCCGAAGTTCGAGATCGTCTCCCCGGTCCAGTACTTCCAGAAGTCTCGGCTCAGTCGGCTGCCTCTCCCGCGGCCGTCTTCTTCGTCCGTCCGCCCCGGCGTCCGCGGCCTCCGCGGCGCCCGCGCCGCGTGCGTTTCCGTGGCGCGGCGGTGCCGTCCGCGGTCGGCGGCGCCGGCTCCTCGGTTTCCGTGGCGGCCGCTTCCGAGGTCGTCGGCGCTGGGATCGCGAGCGGTGGCGCCGATGGCGTGGGCCGAGCCTCGCCGTTCAAACGGTCGAACTCGCCGAGGATGGTCCGGGCCTCCTCGTGCTCGAGGTCGACGACGTAACCGGACTTCTTTCCATGCTCCTCCGGCCGCATCACGCCGCGCTCGACCGCGCGGCGGATCGTGGACTCGAGAGCGTCGCCTTCGACGCGGGAGAGGAGCTCGGCGAACAGCGCCTGATTGACCCAGTCGATCCGCTCGCCCTTCGCGCGGGTCGACGCGACGAAGTTGAAGAGATGCACGATCGATCCGGCGGGCTGACGGGCGTACACGACGAGCGGATGTCCCTCCGCGAGCCAGCACATCGTGATCTGCCGCCCTTCTCGTTCGACCTGCTCGGTCTGGATCGCGCCCCGCTCCTCGGCGATGTTGAACAGCGTTTCCAGGAGGAGGCGCCGCTGCGATCGGCCACGTGCGAGGCCACCCGGCTGATCGGCGCGCGAGAGCGGATCGAGGACCGCCTCCACCGCGGGGATGCGTCGCGTGTCCTTGCTCGTGACGGTGTCGATGCGCCGCACCACCCGCACCAGGTGGAAGAAGGTCTCGGCGACGAGGGGCGCGGACATGTTCGGCGCGAGCATCTGCTTCGCCTTCGCGCGCGCGCGGCCCTCGAGCTTCGCCATGACGGTGCCCTGTTCGATGCCCGCGTCGATGCGCTGCTCGAGCACGCTCGAGGCTTCCTTTTGCGACAGCGGGACCACGCTCGTGACGAAATCGCCTCGCGGCATCGCGCGCGCGTGGAGCGCGACGAGCTGATCGAGCAGCAGGACGGCGAGACGCCGCTGTTCCTTGTCCGATTCGGGCGACGCCGTGGGGACGACCGCGGGGACGTGCGGCTCGGCACGCGCGTGGCCGCCACGCGCCGGTGCCCGTCGCGGCGGCGCGCGTCGCGCCGGCTCGGGCGGCTGCGGCTTGTCGACCTGCGTGTCGTCCGCGCGGAGGGCCGCCCGGGTCCAGCGGGCCTGCGGGATCAGGTCCTCGAGCAGGAAGACGTCGTCGCGCAGGTACGGCGAGTCGCGAAGCTCGTTCGCGAGCGACCGATCGCCCGCGATGAGGTACACGTGCTTGTCCTCGTCCTTGATCGCCTTGCAGAGCGCGTTCAGGTCGCGGTCGCCGGAGACGATGAACCAGTAGTCGAGGTCCTGCCGCTCCTTGTAGAGGAGCTTGAGGGCGCGCGTGATGAGGACGGCGTCGGATCGGCCCTTCAAGAGCCGACCGCTCATGCGCTGCGCGACGGCGATGGGCTCCATCCCCGTGAACTCGAGCGCCATGAGCAGCGTTTCGTCCTGCGCCGCGACCTCCTGCCCGAAGATCGCGAGCTTCACGCGCACCGGCCCGAACTCGGCGGCCTTTTGCAGGATCGCCTGCAGGATCGAAAGCGTTGACGGCAGCGGTCCCGTCGTGTGCTGGCGAAGGGTGTAGTAGACGTTCTCCCAGTCGATTAGGAGAGCAACGTCAGGCAATAGCGTTCTCCGTATGGGCCTCGCACGCCGCCTGACTCGTCCGCGGATCGCGGAATTCCACCGCGATCTCGCGCTTCTGCTCTCCCTCGCCCGCTACCCCGAAGATCGAGGCTCGGCCGTGAGCGCGTCCATCACGAACGCTTCAGTCGTCGCGCGCGCCGTTTTCAGTCAGTGTACTCAGCAACGCGCTCGGCGTCTGCATCGGTCTTTGCGACCGTCCCCTCCGACGGCCCGGGCAGCCGCAGCGTGAACGTCGCGCCACTGGGTGTCGAGTCGAGCACGAGCGTCCCGCCGTGCGCGGCGACGATGCGCTCGGCCAGATAGAGACCGATCCCGAGGCCCGTCGACCGCGGTCCCCGCGCGTAACGCGTGAACACGCGCGGCATGATGTCGCTCGGTACGCCGGGTCCCTCATCGGTGACGCGCAGAACGACCGCATCCGGCTCGCGGGCCCCCGACAGCGTGACCGTCGTCCCGACCGGTGAATGGTGGAGGGCGTTGGCGAGCAGGTTCGAGAGCACCTGCCGGATCCTGGCGTGGTCCGCGAAGATCGTGAGGTCGCGCGGGACGTCGACGATGATGCGGACCGTGCCGGTCTCGAGACCGCGCACGACCTCCCAGAGGAGCTCGCGCACCGGCAGCGGCGCCGGCGCGAGCTTCAGCAGACCTTCTTCGATGCGGCTCACGTCCAGTAGGTCGGCGGTCAACGCCGTGATCGCGTCCACGTTCGCGATCGTCATCTCGAGCCCGCGCTGCGCTTCGAGGCGATCTTCGCGCCGAGCCGATCGCAGCAGGAGCTCCAGCCGGCCGCGCAGCGGCGTGAGGTAGTTCCCGAGATCGTGCGCGAGGACCGTCACGAGCTCCTCGGCGGCCAGACGGCGACCCCGCTCCACGGCGGATCGCGTCGCCCCCTCCGTCAGCTCCACGCGATGCGCGAGGACGCCCACCCATCGGGCGACGCTGCGCAAGAACGCCAGGTCATCTTCGTCGAACGCACCGTATCGTGTGCTCGCCGCGAGCAGCGCGCCGCGGCGCTCGCTGCCGACGATCAGCGGGACGCCGATCGCCGAGCGCACGCCCAGCTCCTTCATCCCGGCGATCTCGCCCTCGTCTTCGTCGACGCGGTGGTGAAGGTACTCGGTGCCGTTCTCGTATATCTGGGCGGTCCTGCCCCCGCCGACGATCGGGAGGACGTCCAGACCCATTTCCTGCTGCTTCTTCCCGAGCGGGGTCTCGCTGGTGCCGCGCGCGCGAAGGAGATCCGCGTCACGGAGGAACGCGTCGACCTTCTCCGCGTCGAGGACGTCGGCGAGGACGGTCGTCGCTTCATCGAGCGCGTGGTGGAGGTCGCGCGCTTCGATCTGAAGCAGCTGTTCCAGCGTTCGCAGCGCGCGGCGGTCGTCGCGGGCCCCGGTCATGTCCTCCTCCTGAGCACCCGTCGTGCCGTTGCGTCCGGCGAGCGACGTACGCTTTCGGCGGTGCGCGAACGGCTTCTGGGGGACCTGGTCGGGGCGGCGGTCGCGCGCGGCGTTACGTACGCGGACGCGCGGGTGGTAGAGCGTGAGCAGGAGTCGGTCTCGATGAAGGACGGCGCCGTCGAATCGGTGACCGGCTCGTCCGATCGCGGCATCGGCTTCCGTGTCATCCGCGGCGGCGCCTGGGGGTTCGCGGCGACCGACCGGACCGAGGGTGCCGCTGTGCGTGCGCTCGTCGACGAAGCGATCGGGCGCGCGGACGCCTCCGCCGCCGTGCAGCGGCGTGCGGTGACGCTCGCGCCGGTCGCGCCGCAGCGCGGGGAATACCGCACGACCCTGCGGCGAGACCCGTTCGGCGTGCCGGTGCGCGAGCGGATCGACCACTTGCGCGCGGTCGACGACGCGTCGAGGGGGCCGAACATCAGGACGCGCCGCTCGTCGGTGGCCGCGTATCGGACACGGAAGCGCCTCGTGACGAGCGAGGGGACGGACGTGTCGCAGGAGATCGTCGAGGCGGGCGCGGGCCTCTCGGTGCTGGCGGTGAAGGCCGGCCGGAAGCCCGCGAGCCGCTATGACTCGCGTCTGGTCCGGCAGGCCGGGTGGGAGTACGTCGAGCATCTCGATCTCGTGGCGCGCGCGAAGCGCTATCGCGACGACGCCGAGGCGACGCTCGATGCTCCACTCGCGATCGAGCGGCCGACCACGCTCGTCTTCGCGCCCGAGTTCTTGGCGCTCCTCGTCCACGAGTCGTGCGGGCATCCGACCGAGGCGGACCGGCTGCTGGAGCACGAGGTCGCGTTCGCCGGCACGACGTTCATGTGGCCGGAAGATCGCGGGAAGCTCCGGTACGGGTCGCCACACGTGTCGATGACCGCGGACGCGACCGTGCCGGGCGGGATGGGGACGTTCGGCTGGGACGACGACGGCGTGCCCGCACTGCGCACGAAGCTCATCGACAAGGGGATCTTCGTCGGGTACCTCACGTCGCGCGAGACCGCCGGAACGCTCGGCGTGCCCGTCGCGATCGGCTCGGCCCGCGCCGAGAGCTGGCAGCACTTCCCGATCGTCCGCATGGTGAACGTCAGCCTCGATCCCGGTCCCACGCCGTACCCGGACCTCCTCCGCGGCGTCGAGTCCGGGCTGCTGCTCGAGGCTCCGGCGTCGTACTCGCTCGACGACAAGCGGCAGAACTTCCACTTCTCGACGCAGTCCGCTCGCGTCATTCGCGACGGCCAGCTCGACGGCTACGTGCGTGGCGTCGCCTTCCAATCGCTCACGCCGGACTTCTGGGGCCGCTGCGATGGCGTCGCGGACGATTGGGAGCTGCATGGATTCCTGTCCTGCGCGAAAGGCGAGCCGCTGCAGCTCATGCGGGTCGGCCACGGCGCGGCGCACGCGCGATTTCGCGACGTCCCGATCGAGGTGCGCGAATGACGCTGCTCGGCGCGGACCGGCTGCTCGCGCCGCTGCGCGAAGCGCTCGCGGACGTGCCCGCGGACGAGGCCGACATCCACGTGCATCGCCGCCGCGCCGCGATCACCCGGTACTCGCACAGCTCGATCCACCAGAACGCGGCGTCGGACGAGACCCATGCGACGGTCCGCGCGATCGTCGGTCGCGCGGTCGGCATGCTCACGACGAACTCGCTCGCGCCGGACGACCTCCGGCGCGCGCTCGCCGACGCCGCGGACCTCGCGCGCGCCGGGCGTCCCGACGACGCGTGGCCGGGGATCGCGGAGCGGGAGGAGGTGACCGCCGCGGCCACGTTCGACGAGGCGACGGCCGCGGCCGACGCGCGCACGCAGGCGGAGGCGATCGGCCACATCTGCGCCGCGGTCCCGACCGGGATGCGCGCCGCCGGAACGCATCAGCTCGAGACGACCGAGGACGCCGTCGCCAACACGAATGGCGTCGCCGTGTACGCGCCCTCGACCATGGCGTACCTCCGGGCGCTCGTCCTCACCGAGCGCGGCGGTTCGGGCTACGCCGAGGACCTCGCGTCCCGCGCGACCGCGCTCGATCCGGCCGCCATCGCCGGCCGCGCGGTGCGCAAGGCCGAGCTCGATCGCGACCGCGTCCAGCTCCCGCCCGGCGACTACGCCGCCGTGTTCGAGGAGCTCGCCGTCGCGGAGATCCTGCGGATCCTGTCGATCACCGGCCTCGGCGGCGAGCAGGTCCGCGAAGGCCGCTCGTTCATGGCCGGCCGCATCGGCGAGCGCGTCACGGGCGATCGCTTCACGCTGTACGACGACGCGCTCGACGCGCGCACCGTCGCCATCCCCTTCGACGTCGAAGGCACGCCGAAGCGGCGCGTCGCGCTCGTCGAAAAGGGTGTCGCCGTCGGTCCCGTTTACGACCGCGCGTCCGCGAAGGCCGCCGGCACGCGCTCGACCGGCCACGCCGCGGATCGAACGCGGTACGCGCCCGGAGGCCATGCCGCGAATCTGAGCATGGTCGGCGGCGAGGCGACGCGCGACCAGCTCATCGGCGCGGTGTCCCGCGGCGTGCTCAT
Organism: Candidatus Limnocylindria bacterium; assembly: GCA_036555955.1. Lineage (GTDB taxonomy): Bacteria > Chloroflexota > Limnocylindria > P2-11E > P2-11E > 3-1-20CM-2-70-9. The sequence goes on from DATBKH010000200.1 coordinate 18,976, forward strand.
CACGCGGTTCCACTACACGAACACACCCGACCCGCGCGCCGCGGCCATGACCGGAACGACGCGTGACGGGACCTTCCTCATCGAGGATGGAAGGATCACGCGCGCTCTCGCGAACGTGCGCTACACGATGAGCGCGCTCGACCTGTTCGCGGGGATCGACCTCCTCGGGCCGCAGCGCCTCGCGCGGGACTGGTGGAGCTCGAACGGGATGGGATCGATCCTCTGCCTGGTCCCGCCGATGAAGGTGAGCCGCGCGACGATCACCGGATCGAGCCCGCTCTAGCCGCTCATCCCCGCGGCTTCGGCGCTCTCCGGCGGCGCAGATACAGCGACCTCGTGAAGACGAAGAGGTAGACGAGCACTCCGGCGAGCGCGAAGAGCTCGTCGTTCACCGTGTCGGCGATCCCTTTCACGTTGTGCGTGTGGAGAAGGACGTCGCCGTAGTACTCCTGCGTCTCCAGGGCCGTGTGCAGGATCGTCGTCAGCCCGGCCGCCGCGAGCACGCTCATGCCGAACGCGCCCATGAGCACGATGGCGAGCGCACCCGGGCCGTGAAAGTGAGGGACGTGATCCCACCACTCGACGGTGTTGTAGAGATTGAGCGAGTTTCCGGCCATGTCGAGCGCGAAGATCGACAGGTACAGGTTGTCGTACCACATCGGATAGCGCTTCCACTGGCCGCGCACGGCCTGCAGCAGCGGGAAGAGCAGCGAGAGGCCGAGGAGGATGCCGACGTTCCGCGGGCCCAGCGCCTTGCCGGCGAAGCGGTCGTCGGCCGCGTTGATGAGGGCGTCGACCGTGAACACGAGGATCGCCAGGCGCAGGCCGATGTTGACGGCGAGCGCGTGCCACGTGACGCCTTCCCAGACATGGGCGAAACGGCGGCTGACGCGAGCAAGGTCACGAGCGGTGGCCGCCACGGCCGCCGCGAATGCACGAGACGTACCTAGCTGGCGTTCCCCGCGGCGAGCGCCTGAAGGAAGCGAATGATCTCCCAGCGCTCGGTCTCGTTCAGCTTCGGTTTGTTCGTCTCGGGGTCGATCGCGCCCCACGCCGGCATCGCCGTGAACGGGATGCCGTTCGCGATCCAGTACTCCAGCTCACCCGGAGCGTGCTGCGGGACGTGCACCTGCAGATTGAACGGCCGGGGGTTCAGCGTCAGCGCCGCCGGGCCGTCGCCGAGACCCTGGGGTCCGTGGCAGACGACGCAGTTCGCCTGGTAGAGCGCGCGCCCGAAGGCCACCGTCGCCGGGGTGTCCGGCGTGGGGTTCTGCGCGAACCGGGCGAAGAGCGGAACGGGCGGCGTCGGGATGTTCGGCGCGATGGTGTAGCCGATGCCGAGCGCGACGAGCGTCAGCGCGCCAAGAAATCCACTGCTCTGCGCGAACCGGCGCCACTCGTCTTTGCGGCGCCAGCGGATGAGCGCGATGAGGCCGAAGAGCGCGGCGCCGACCACGAGCACGATGGCGATCTGTTCGAGGCCCTGGCGGGAGATGGGGAACGTCACTTCTTTGGCTCAGCCTTTCCCTTCTTCTTCTCTTTCCGCGTCGACCACCACCACAGGCCGACGAAGAGGAGAAGCGGTACCCCGAGCTCGAGGATCTCGTCGAGCCAGGTCCCGGTCGCACCGTGCGTCGATACCGACGCGAAGATCATCGCGATACATCGAGGCTATACGGAGCGGTCCCTTCAGTTCCGACCGCGATCGTGATCGTCCAGCGGCCCGCGTCCAGGCCGGCGACGGCGAACTCGTACCGGCCCGGACCGAGCGCGGCGGCATCCTCCTTCGCGTCGAGGGGCGCCTGCGTCGCCGGTCCGCTGAACGTCGCGCGGAGCGCCTTCCCGGTCACGGGATTGCCGTCCTTTCCGATGACGACCGCGAACAACGTCACCGGCGCGCCGGCCTGGACCGCCGGCGGATCCGTGAAGACGATCACCGTGTACGGCCCGATCGTGAGCGGGGGCGCCGCGGTGGCGCCCGGGCCCGCGGGAAGGCCGACCGGGAAGGTGAACACCGTGCTGACGTCCTCGCGGCCGGGGAGACGCACGATGGCGTGAATGCGCCACGTGCCGTACATCGCGGTGGGGCTGCCGGTCGCGACGTAGTCCCCGGCCGCGCGTTCGGTCGCGACGAGCTCCTGCTCTCCCATGTCGTGCTCGATCATCGTGAAGCGGAACGCGACCTTCTCCGCTCCGGTCACCGGCGTGAGCCCTTCGTGGACGCGCAGGAGATAGGTGTTGCGGCCGGCACCGCCGCTCGCGACGAGCATCTCGAGGCGCAGCCCGGCGACGTGCTGCGTCTGATCGAACGCAGCCGCGGAGGGCTGGGCCGGCGGAGCGGACGCCGTCAGGAAGGAAGCCGCGACGATGATCACGACGAAGATCGCCGTTTCGGCGAGCGTGTCGCGGATCAACGCCGCTCGCGCGCGCAGACCGGCGCGCAGGCGTGGGCCCCATCGGAGCAGGTTGAACGCGCCGATCGCGAGCGCCACGAGTACGAGGACGATCTTCACGGCGAGGGCGATGCCATAAGGCGTCTCGTACAGGTCGTTGATGAGCACGAGCCGGTCGAGCGCCTGAAGAACGCCGCTGGTGAGCAGGACCGCCGTCGCGATCATCGCGGTGAGCGAGAACCGCCAGACCGTGGCGCCGAGGGCACGCGCGTCATCGGCTCGCTCGTCGGTCTTCGTGAGGAGGACGCACCAGAGCAGCGCGACGACGCCTCCGGTCCAGACGGAGATCGAGAGGACGTGCATGAAGTCGAGCGCCATGTCCTTGAGGTTCGCGAGCGCGGTGGCGTGCGACACCAAAGTCGCCGTCATCGCGGCCGCGAGGGCCGCCGCGAAAGCGACCATCCGGCCCGGAGCGAACGTGGGGAACGGTCCGACGCTCATCACGCCACCGCCGGCCACGGCCGCGAGCGGCCGCAGGATCGTGAGACGCGGCGCGATCGCGATGGCGGCGAGGACCGCACCCGCAAGGGCGCGCGCAGCGAGCAGCGCGCCGAGCCGCGGCGGCAGCTTCGCGCCCTGGTCGACGATGAGCGCCAGTGAACCGGCGAGGATGAGCGACCCCGCGATCGCGAACAAGCTCGACTCCCGGCGCGGATCGACACCCGCCGCGAGGAAGAGGACGAAGAACGCGGTCCCAAGACCGAGCGCGATCCCGCCATACGACAGCGCCCGTCCGGCGATCTCGAGCGCAGTCGGCGGCGGCGCGGCATCGGGGACGGACGGCGGGGTGGGGAGGGGTCCGCTGCCGACGACGAAGGCGAAGTTGCCCTTTGTGGTGTGGCCGTCCACGGCGCTCGTTGTCGTCCAAGCCACGACGTAGCCGCCGTCGCCGATCGAGTCGACCGACACGCGGAGGCCGTTCGGATCGCCGGAAGGACCGACGTCTCCCTTGTCGTGTCTGCCGCCGCTCGTGTCGAGGAGCTCGATGTCGCTGCCCTTCGGGTCGGGCGGCTCGCTGAAGACGATCCGGATCTCCGTCGGCGGCTTCACGAGCCGGCTGTCTGCCGCCGGATTCGAGCTCACGTAGTTGGCGTGACCCTCGGCAGCGCCGGCCAGAAGGCCGACGCCGCCGAGGATGACGAGCGCGAGCGCGGCGAGGCGGATCACGCCCGCCGCATCACCAGGCCGCCGACCGACGCCAAGAGCGCCAGTCCCGCGACGACGATGCCCGCGATGACGAATGTCTGGAGCTGATCGAGGCGTGCGGCGAGGTCGGTGTTCGAGACCAGCTTCTGCGGATACTGAAGTGCGTCGGTGGACTCGATGTTCCCAAAGCGTCCCGGTCCCGACTCGAACTTCTCGTCGATGCTCATCGTGCCGATCGTGCCCGTGATGTGGAAGATGTAGTCGCCGACCTTCGTCGGAACGACGTAGCCAGTGTATTTACCGGGCTGGCCGAAACGCGCGGCGAGCGTCAGCGGCTGCGCCTGAGTGCTCCCGCCGAAGGTGAGGTCGGCCTTCAGCGTCTTGTCGAGACCCTCGACGGCCTTGCCGCCGTTCGTCTCGGTCACGGTGAGGTCGAGCGAGTTGAGCAGATTCACGTACGAGGGCTCGTTGATCCACCCGACCACGAACGTGTAGGGACCGACGTTGCGGCGTTCGTGGCCGAGCGCGACGTTGGACGTGAAAGCAAAGCTCGAAAGGACGATGGCGAGCGTCGCCACCGCCGCGAGCAGACGCGGCATGTGACCCTCCTCGGTCGTTTCTTGGATCGCGGTTGGGCGCGAGTCCCTAGCGGGGCGGGCCGAGGAGGAGCGGGGCGCTCCAGAGAGCGCGGGAGATCAAGGGAACGGGCACGTAGGCGATCGGCCGCCGTGCCGGACGGGGCAGGCGCGGCCAGAGGAACACGAGCAGCCCGATCACCGTCGCGGCGAGGGACACCTCGAGGGGTGTCACGAGGCTGAACTTCGGCGCGCGGTCGTACAGCTGCTGGAGCCGCATGATGAAGATCGGGAAGCGGTACGCCGCGAGGACGTGGTCGTGAAAGAGGGGAGTGCCCGGCGGATCCACGTGCGGAGCCACGACCAGCCCGGAGCCCGCGAAGGACGCGCTGGCCGCCGCGACCGAGAAGATGGCTACCTGCAGTACGCGGCGCACTTCTCTAGAGGATACGGCGCGAGGTTGATGCCGGATGGTGTCCGAACGGGCTAGAGCCCGCGCTAGAAGTCCGCGGCTGCCTCGCGCTCGGCGGCGCTCGTCGGCGGCGTCCCGCTGAATTCCACGACCTTTCCGGTCACCTCGTACACGGTGCGCTCGCAAATGTTCTGGATCCGGTCGCCCATCCGCTCGAGGTTGTGCGCGGCCCAGAGCAGCCAGGTGGCACGGTCGATCGTGCTCGGGTCGTTCAGCATGTAGGTCAAGAGCTCGCGGTAGATCTGGTCGTACAGGCGATCGATCTCGTCGTCCTGCGCCGCGATCGCGCGCGCGAGGAATTCGTTCTTCGTGATGAACGCATCGAGGGTCGACCGCAACCCCTGCCGGACGAGCGCCGCCATGCGCGGAACGTCGACAAGCGGCTTCAGGAGCGCGCGTCCCTCGTGGAGCAACGCGATCTTCCCGATCCCGACGCAGTAGTCGCCGATGCGTTCGAGCTCGCTCACTATGGAGAGCACCGCGATGATGAAGCGAAGATCGGACGCGATGGGCTGCTGCGTGGCGATGAGGTGGACGGCGTCCTGCTCGATGGAGTAGCGAAGGTCGTTGATCGCGGCGTCGTCGCGAATCACCTGCCGCGCCGCGCCTTCGTCCAGCCGAGCCAGTGCCGCAACGCTTCGATCGATGGCGACATCGACCAGGCTCGCGAGCCGGCGCAGGTCGGTGCGCAGCCGGTCGATGCTCTCGTCGAGCGCCGCCCGCGATCTGCCGACGTGTGAGACGGCGCTCATCCGAACCGCCCGGTGATGTACGCCTCGGTCCGCGGATCGCTGGGGGTCGTGAAGAGCTCGTCGGTCCGGCCGTACTCGACCAGGCGACCCACTCCGTCCTCGCCGGCGAGCATGAACGCGGTCCGCGCGGAGACACGCGAAGCCTGCTGCATGTTGTGCGTCACGATGACGATCGTCAGCTCGTCCGCAAGCTCGCGAACGAGCTCCTCGATCTTGTACGTGGCGATCGGATCGAGCGCCGACGCGGGCTCGTCCATCAGCAGGATCTGGGGATCCGTCGCGAGCGCTCGCGCGATGCACAGACGCTGCTGCTGTCCACCCGAGAGCGCGGCGCCGGAGCGGCGCAGCTTGTCCTTCACCTCGTCCCAGAGCGCGGCGCGGCGGAGATTGCGCTCGACCAGCTCGTCCATGTCGGCACGCGTGCGCTTCCAGCCGCGCAACCGCGGACCGGCGGCGACGTTCTCGTAGACCGACATCATCGGGAACGGGTTCGGTCGCTGGAAGACCATGCCGACGCGGCCGCGTACCTCCACCGCGTCCACGCCTCGCCAGTAGATGTCCTCGCGGCCGAGGAACACCTGACCGGCGACCCGCGCCCCCGGCGTGATCTCGTGCATACGGTTCAGGCAGCGGAGGAGCGTTGACTTCCCGCAGCCCGACGGGCCGATGATCGCCGTAACGGAGCGGCCCGGGATCTCGAGCGTGACGTCGCCGACCGCATGCGCGGCGCCGTACCACGCGTTCAGGCGCTCGACACGGATCGCCGGGTCCGGCCGCGCGGCCTCGACAGGCGTCGCCGCCGGCTGAGCCGCCAGCGGCCGTGCGACGGTCATGGTCATCGGCTGCTCCGCGGCGCGAGCGCACGAAGCGCGAGGCTGACGACAGCGATGACCGCGACGAGGATGAGCGACGCGCCCCACGCCTTCGCGTGCCAGTCGTCGTACGGCGAGGCCGCGTACTGATAGATCTGGAGCGGAAGGGCGGCGATGGGCCGCAGCAGGTCCGTGCTGAAGAACAGATTTCCGAGCGCCGTGAGCAGAAGTGGTGCCGTCTCGCCGGCAGCGCGGGCGAGCGCGAGCACCGCCGCCGTCGCCACGCCGGCCCGTGCCGTAGGGAGGACCACGCGAAGAATGACGCGCCAACGCGGCGCGCCGAGCGCGAGCGCGGCCTCGCGAAGCGATCCGGGCACCAGGCGGAGGACCTCCTCGGTCGTCCGCGCGACGATCGGGATCATGATCACGGCCAGCGCGACGCCGCCCGCGAGCGCGCTGTATCTGCCCAGCAGCCCGCGCACGAGGAATGACCAGACGAAGACGCCGACCGCGATGGACGGCAGCCCGGCGATGAGCTCGGCCGCGAACCGGACGACCGCGGACCAGCGGCCCGGCCGAAGCTCCGTCACGAAGATGGCCGCGGCGATCCCGATAGGGATCGCGATGATCCCCGCGACGGCTGAGACGATGAGCGTTCCGATGATCGCCGGGCCGACGCCGCCGCCCTCCACGCCGAACGGCTTGGGCCGCTCGGTGAAGAACGCGATGTTCAAGGCCGGGATCCCCTTCGCGACGACGTACCCGAGGATGAGCGCCAGCAGCCCGACGGCGAGCGCGGTGGCTGCCGTCGCGAGGGTGGCCATGACCACACCGGCGACCCGACGGCGCCGCCGGACGTGCCAGGTGGGGACTGCCAGAGCGGCGGCGCTCATATCGCGAATCCTTGCGGTGCCGCCGACACACGCCGGATCAGGAGCCGCGCGAGCGCGTTCACGACGAGCGCCACGAGCAGCAGCACGACGGCGATCTCCACGATCGCGCTGAAGTACAGCTGGCCGGTGGCCTCGACGAATTGGTTCGCGATGGCCGAGGCCATGGTGTAGCCGGGCACGAAGAGTGAGGGAGAGATCACGGTGGAGCTGTTGCCGACGACGAGCGTGACGGCCATCGTCTCGCCGAACGCCCGCGCGACGCCGAGCACGATGGCCCCGACGATGCCGGTGCGCGCGTACGGAAGGACCGCGCCTTGGACCATCTCCCACCTCGTGGCGCCGATCCCGAGCATTCCTTCGCGCTGGGCCGTCGGCACCGCCGCGATCACCTCGCGTGTCACCGCGACGAGGAGCGGCAGGATCATGATCGCGAGGATGACGCCGCCGACGAGCAGATCACGCCCGACGATCGGGCCGGCGAATGCGGCGCCGATGATCGGGATCGGTCCGAGCAGCGCCTGAAGGGCCGGCTCGACCACCTCGCGAAAGGCCGGGACCAGAACGAACAGGCCCCACAGTCCGTAGACGATGCTCGGGATGTAGGCGAGCACCTCGATGAGGAACGACAGCCCGCCGGCGATCCGGGGCGGTGCGTACTCGACGAGGAAGATCGCCGCGCCGATCGCCACGGGTGCGGCGAGCAGGACCGCGATGGCGGTGGTGACGGCGGTGCCGTAGAGATACGCGGCCGCCCCGAACACCTCGCGGACCGGATCCCAAGTCGAGCTCGTCAGGAAGCCGGCGCCGTATCGCGTGATCGCGGGCCAGGCTGCCTCGATCATGAGCAGCGTGATGCCGGCGAGCGTGAGCGGGACGACGAGCGCGAGTCCCGTCACGCCGCCGGCGAAGATGCGGTCGCCGCGGCTGGAGCGCATTTCGGTCCGTCAGTTGGCGGGCAGGACCGGCGTTCCGCCGCTCGTGATCGCGTGGATCTTCGCTTCTGTCTTGCTGAGCACGTCCGCCGGCAACGGTGCGTAGCCCAGGTCCTTCGTGAAGGCCTGGCCGTCGT
>DATBKH010000201.1:0-9847 GCA_036555955.1 Candidatus Limnocylindria bacterium
GGGCGCGGGGATCGCCGTGGGTCTGGTCGTGTACTTCGCGGAGAGCGTCGTCGCGAGCATCCTCGTGTCGCTGAACAAGGAGTACGCCGACATCGTGAACTGGGGCATCAGCCGTAACGTCTCGGCTCTGACGCGGACGGCCTCCGGTCCGGCGGCGCAGGACCCGACGGCGTCGACGCTTCCGGACCCGACGCAGGCGGCGATCGTCCTCGGGGCGTACGTCCTCATCTTCGTGCTGCTGAGCTACTGGCGACTTCGCGCGCGCGATGTGACGGTCGGCGGCTAGCGACTCTCACGCTGGCGCGAGAAGAACTCTCCGATGACGCGCTCGATCTCGTCACGCATCAGCGGATAGAAGCGCCAGCGCGGGTGATGGTTCGTCCACGGGGCATCGAGAAGCTCCGCGGCCGACCGCACGGCTCCGGCCCTCTCGTCCGGCGCTCCGAACACCACCAGCGCGATGCGCGCGAGGACCGCACCGCCGGCGCACATCGCGCACGGCTCGACGGTGACGTACAGCGTGCAATCGGACAGCCGCCAACGGCCGAGCGAGCGCGCGGCGTCGCGCATGGCGATGAGCTCGGCGTGGGCGGCCGGGTCGTTGTCCACCTCACGGCGGTTCCCGGCGCGCGCGATGACGGCGCCGTCGCGGACGACGACCGCCCCGATCGGCACATCCCCGTGTTCGGCCGCCGCGCGTCCCGCGTCCAGCGCGTCCCGCATGAACCGATCGTCGTCACCCGGCCGCGCGATGGAGGTGTCCTGCGCGAACGGCGTTCCGCTGTGAGGCCGCTCCCTCATACGCCGAGGTACCGCGCTTCGACGTCCGCCGCCGCGGCGAGCTCGGCGGGAGTCCCGCGGAACACGATCGTTCCCTTGTTCATCACGAGGACGCGCTGGCCGACCTTCGTCGCGAGCGCCAGGTTCTGCTCCACGAGAAGGATCGCGATCCCGGTCGCGCGAAGCGAGCCGAGCACATCGCCGACCTGCTCCACGAGCGTGGGAGCGAGACCCTCGGACGGCTCGTCCAGAAGGAGCACCGTCGGATTGCGCATGAGCGCCCGGCCGATCGCGAGCATCTGCTGCTCGCCGCCGGAGAGCTGATCGCCGTGGACCGCGCGGCGCCGCGAGAGGCCGGGGAAGATGTCGAGAACTCGCGATTGGTCCCATCCGCCGGACACCGGCTTCGCGGCGACGCTCAGGTTCTCGGCGACCGTGAGATCTCCGAAGATCCGGCGGCCCTGCGGTACGAGCGCGACGCCGGCTCGGGCGATGCGGTGCGGCGGAGCGCCCGTCACATCGACGCCACCGACCTGCACAGTCCCTGCGCGCGGTCGAAGGAGGCCGGCGATCGCGGCGATCGTGGTCGATTTTCCGGCGCCGTTCCGACCGATGAGCGAGACGGCTTCCCCTTCCGCGACGTCGATGTCGACCCCTTGCAAGACATGGCTCGGCCCGTAGTAGGCGTGGAGCCCGGCGACCGCGAGCGCGCTCATGCGACGGTCACGGCCTTGCCGAGATACACGTCGTGCACGCGCGCATCGCCGCGGACCTCGGCTGCGGTCCCATCGGCGATGACGCGGCCCTCGTGGAGGACGCTGATCCGATCGGCGAGGCGGAAGACCACGTCCATGTCGTGCTCGACGATGAGCAGCGTGAGCGTACGGTCCAGGCCCGCGATGAGCTCGGTGATGCGCGCGGTCTCGGCGGGTGACATTCCCGCCGTCGGCTCGTCGAGCAGGAGGACGCGCGGACGTTGCGCCAGCGCGACGGCGAGCTCGAGCTGGCGGCGCTCTCCGTGCGAGAGCGCGCGCGCGGGAACCGCCTCGCGATCGGGCAGTCCGACCCTTTCGAGCAGCTCCCCCGCGGTCGACTCCTGGGAACGCCCGCGGCGAGGGAGTGGGCGGAACGGCCCGGCTCGCGCGGCGAGCGCGAGCGCCACGTTCTCGAAGGCGCTGAACGGCGCGAAGAGCTCGGTGCGCTGATAGACGCGCGCGAGGCCCCGCCGGGCGCGTTGCCACGTCCGCAGGCGCGTGATGTCCTCGCCTGCGAGGCGGACCCTCCCCGCGGTCGGTGCGATCTCGCCCGACAGGATGTTGAAGAGCGTCGTCTTCCCGGCCCCGTTCGGTCCGATGATGGCCCGCCGCTCGCCTTCCGCTACGCGGAGCGACACCCCGTCGATCGCGACCACGCCACCGAACGATCGGCGCAGGTCTTGAATCTCGATCATCGCCGTGCGGCGACCGCGATCAGCCGGCGCCCGAGCCCCACCATCCCCTGGCGAGCGAACAGCACGAAGGCGATGAACAGCACTCCGAGGATCGCCTGCGAGACCCGGAGCTCCGGCGGCAGGAGCGATGGCACGACGCGCTCCAGAAGCGACACGAGCGCCGAGCCGACGATCGGACCGCCGACCGTTCCGCTGCCACCGACGAGCACGGTCACGAACGCCCGCACCGAGGTGCCGAGGCCGGCGTCCTGCGCGGAGACGAATCGGGTGGCGTACGCCGAGAGCGCGCCGGCGATGCCCGCGATCGCGCCGGCGAGCACGAACGCCGAGAGGCGAAGACGCGCGGTGTCGTAGCCGAGCGCCCGCATGCGCCGCTCGTTCTCGCGCACGCCCGCGAGAGCGCGGCCGTAGCGCGAACGCGCGATCGCCCAGAGGACGGCGGCGGTGAGGAGGAATGCGACCGCGACGAGCACGTACATCTGCTCGGGAGCGCTGAAGTCGAGACCGCCGACGAGCGGTCGGCCCACGCCGGCGAGCCCGTTCGAGCCGCCGGTCACCGCGGTCCATTGGAACGCGATCGCGAAAACGATCTGGCTGAGCGCGAGCGTGAGCATGAGGAAGAAGATCCCCTCGGATCGCACGACGAGGATGCCGATGACGAGCGCGAGCAGGGCCGCGACGAGGATCGCGGATCCCATCGTGACCGCGAGCTGGTCCGTCGCGAGACGCTGCCCGGCGATCCCCGCGGCATACGCCCCCGATCCGAAGAAGGCGGCGTGGCCCAGCGACGGCATGCCGCTCCGTCCCACCAGTAGGTCGAGGGAGAGAGCGAACATCGCGAGGATGAGCGCGTCGCGAATGACCGTCGTCGCGAAGCGCGAGGATTCCCAACCCGCGCTCCAGAACGGAAAGGTCACCAGGAGCGTGGCGCCGATCGCGACGAGGAACGTGGACGCGATCCGGCTCACCGCGCGAGGCGGATCCGGCCGAGGAGGCCGGTCGGCCGCAGCAAGAGGATCAGCGCGACGATCGCGAAGATCACGGCCAGCGCGACGTCCTGGAAGAGGACCTTCCCGAAGGTATCCGCGGGTCCGACGAGAGCGCTCCCGGCGACCGCGCCGCTCAGCGTACCGAGCCCGCCGACGACGACGACCACGAGCGAGTAGAGAAGACCAGGGTCGGTGTCCATTCCCGGCTGCACCCCGAACACGGGCGCCGCGATCACACCGGCGAGGCCGGCGAGCGCGGCGCCGGCCGCGAACGTGCGCGCGAAGAGGCGATCGATGTCGACACCGAGGGCGCTCAGCATCTCGGCGTCCTGGACGCCCGCGCGGATCAAGGTACCGATCGAGGTGCGCCGGTAGACGAGGCCCATCGCGACCGCGAGCAGCACGCCGAATGCGATGACGAAGAGGCGGTAGACGGGGTAGGCGCCGCCCACCAGATCGATCGAACCGGCGAGACCCGGCGGCGCGGAGAGAGACCGTACCTCGCGACCCCACAGCTGTCCGATCAGATCGACGATCACGAGCGACACGCCGATCGTGAGGAGGACCTGATCGAGGTGACGCCCGCGCAACCGTCGGAGGAGCAGTGGCTCGATGACCAGCCCGACGACGGCGAGCGCGGCCGGCGCGCCGACCATCGCGATCCAGAACGAGCCGGTGAGTTGCACCACGGAGAGCGCGATGTACGCCCCCAGCATGTAGAAGGCGCCGTGCGCGAGGTTGACCACGTCCATCATGCCGAAGACGAGCGACAGCCCCGCGGCGAGGATGAAAAGCAAGGCGCCGAACGAGAGACCGTTCAGCGCCTGCTGGAAAACGAGCTCGAGGCTCACGACCGAGAGGTTACTTCCCTGGGTCGGTCACCTTTGCGATCTTGTCGGTGATCGTGTTCACGGTCTGCCCGTTCTGCGTCTTCACTTCGCGGATGTAGATGTCCTGGACCGGGTTGTGCGTCGTCTTGTCGAAGGCGAAGTCGCCCCGAGGACTCTTGAAGCTGACGTCCTCGAGCGCTTTGACCAGCCTGTCCTTGTCCGACGTGTCGCCGCCGATCGCCTTCAGCGCCTCGTCGAAGGCCCGCATGCCGTCGTACTGCTGGACCGCGAAGACGTCCGGCAGGAGGGGGTACTGCTTTTGGAAGTCGGCGACGAACTTCTTGTTCTCCGCGTTGTCGAGCTCGACCGCCCAGAAGAGCGACGTGATGGCGCCGTTGGCGAGGTCCTTCACCTCTCGCAGGACGTCCTGCTCGGTGAGGAATCCCGCGCCATACATCTTGTAGCCGGCCGCGGGCAGCCCGAGCGAGTTCCAGCTCTTGATGAAGCCGATCGCGTCGGCCCCGGAGAAGAAGGAGTACACGTTCTTCGTCGGCTGGTTCTTGATCTGCGTCACGAACGGCGCGAAGTCGCTGTTCCCGAGCGGTGGTGCGACGTTGCCGGTCGTGTTCCCGCCGTTCTTCTTGATGCCCGTCGTGAAGTCGGCCGCCGACTCCGTGCCGAAGCCGTAGTTCGCGTACGCGAGGAACCAGTCCTTCGTGCCCTTCGCCGAAAGGTAGTCGCCGATCGGATACGAGATCTGGTAGGACGAGAAGGACGCCCGGAAGATGTACGGGCTCTTGCACGCGGGCGTGCAGTTGGCGGTGTCGCGGGTGAGCGCGTTCCCACCGGCGTTCGTGTCGATGAAGATCAGCTTCGCCGCGTGCACCGCGTTGCGGATGCCGTACGCCAGCGGCGTGGGGACCACGCCCATCATCACGTCGACCTGATCCTGGTCGATGAACTTCTGCGTCACCTGGATACCGGTGGCGGTCACGTTCGCGTCGTCGCCGTAGATGATCGTGACCGGCCGGTTCGCGAGCTTCTGGTCGTTGAGCTTGAGGTACAGCTCGGTGGCGCGGCGCATGGAGTTGCCGAGCTCCGCGTACACACCGGTGAACGGAAGGAGCTGGCCGATCTTGAGGGGCTTTCCGGGCGAGGCGGCGGCGGATCCGCTGGCGCCTGGAGTCACGGCTCCGGGGCTGCACGCCGCGAGCGCTGCCGCGGATGTCGCCACGAGGAACTGCCGGCGCGTCAGCCGGTACGTGTAGCTACGTCTCGCTGCGAGCTCATTCCGCACGAAACCAGCCATTGTCATCCTCCCCCGTCGTCGTACGGCCTGGCGTAAGTATGGCAACCGGCGCGCGTACCCAAGCGGGTCACCGATCTTGCTGCAGACAATTTCGGTGGCAGATATCACTCTGATATTGTTCTGCTAGCCAGGCCCGACGGAAGTGGCCCGGCGGAAAGTTGGGGAGAACGTGATCCGCGAAGAGCGTCCCTTCGTCGTGACCGGCGGCCTCGTACTGCTCGTCCTCATCGCACTCGAGATCCTGTCGCTGGCGAGCCTGATCTACGGAGCGACCAACGCGAACGGCGGGGTCATCGCGGGCTCCGTCGTCGCGATCATGATCGTCAGCTTCTCGTTCGCCGGACTGCTCGTCGTCAGCCCGAACGAGGGGCTCGTCCTGCAGTTCTTCGGGCGCTACGTCGGCACGGCGCGCGACGCGGGGTTCTGGTGGACGAACCCATTCGCGTTCCCGCGGAGGCGCGTCAGCCTGCGCGTCCGCAACTTCGAGAGCTCGCGCCTGAAGGTCAACGACCACGACGGCAACCCGATCGAGATCGCCGCGATCGTCGTCTGGCGCGTCACCGACACCGCCGAAGCCGTCTTTCAGGTCGACGACTACGAGAACTACGTGAAGGTCCAGACCGAGGCCGCCGTCCGCAATCTCGCGACCACCTACGCGTACGACTCGCATCGTGACGACGCGCTCTCGCTCCGTACGAGCAGCGACGAGATCAACGCGCGGCTCCGCTCCGAAGTTCAGGATCGGCTCGCGAAGGCCGGCATCGAGGCCATCGAAGCGCGGATCAGCCACCTTGCGTACGCGCCCGAGATCGCACAGGCCATGCTGCGTCGGCAGCAAGCCGGCGCCGTCGTCGCGGCGCGTACGCGGATCGTCGAGGGGGCGGTCGGGATGGTCGAGATGGCCCTTGCGGAGCTATCCAAGCGCAGCGTCGTGGAGCTGGACGAAGAGCGCAAGGCCGCCATGGTGAGCAACCTGCTGGTCGTCCTCTGCAGCGAGCAGAACACACAGCCGGTCGTGAACACGGGCTCGCTCTACAGCTAGCGGCCGTGGCCGAGAAGAAGGCCTACCTCCTCCGCGTCGAGGCGGATCTGCACGAGGCCATGCAGCGCTGGGCCGCGGACGAGCTCCGAAGCGTCAACGGGCAGATCGAGTTCGTGCTGCGGCGCGCGCTGCGCGAGGCCGGCCGGCTGCCGGAGGCGGCTAAGGCTCGCGCTCGAAGAGAGTAGCCAGCCCCTGACCGACGCCGATGCACATCGTCGCGATGCCGTACCGGCCTTCGCGACGCGCGAGCTCGCGCAGGACCGTGCCGGCGAGACGCGCGCCCGATGCGGCGATCGGATGACCGATCGCGATGGCACCGCCGTTCGGGTTCGTGCGGTCGTCGGGCAGGGCGAGCGCGCGGATGCACGGGATGACCTGGGCAGCGAACGCCTCGTTCAGCTCGATCGCGTCGCACTCCGCGGGCGTGATGCCCGTGCGCTCGACGAGCTTGCGCACGGCGGGGATCGGTCCGAGTCCCATGTAGTCGGGATGAACGCCCGCCGAAGCGCTCGCGACGATCCGACCGAGCGAGGCCAGACCGAGCGATTCCGCTTTCTCACGCGACGCGATGAGGAGCGCGGCCGCGCCGTCATTGATCCCGGAGGAGTTCCCCGCGGTGACCGTTCCCCCGTCCTTGAACGCGGGCTTAAGCTTGCCCAGCTTCTCGATCGTGCTGTCGGCGCGCGGGTGCTCGTCTGCCGTGACGAGCGCGGTGCCGTTGTGCACCGGCTGGAGCTCGCCGGTGAAGAAGCCGTCCGCCCTCGCCCGCGCGTACCGCTCCTGGCTCCGCGCGGCGTAGGCGTCCTGCTCCGCGCGGGGGACCTGCTCCCTCACGGACACGTTCTCGGCAGTCTCCCCGAGAGAGATCGGGTGGTAGCCGAGGTCGACCATGCGCGGATTCACCAGGCGCCAGCCGAGCGTGGTGTCCACGAGGCTGCGCTCGCCGCGGGGGAACGCCTCGGACGGCTTCAGCGTGACGAGAGGCGCGCGCGTCATGCTCTCGACCCCTCCCGCGACGACCACGTCCGCTTCTTGTGAGCGGATCCGCCGCGCCGCGTCGTTCACCGCCTCGAGCCCGCTGCCGCAGAGGCGGTTCACGGTGACTCCCGGCACCGTGTCGGGAAGTCCCGCGAGCAGCGACGCCATCCGCGCGACGTTTCGGTTGTCCTCGCCGGCCTGATTCGAGGCGCCGAAGATGACCTCGTCGACGTCCGCATCGCCGATGTCGGTGCGTTCGAGCACGGCCCGGATGACGTGCGACGCGAGATCGTCCGGACGGATCGGAGCCAGCGCGCCGCCGTAGCGTCCGAACGGAGTGCGCACGTAGCCGAGGACCATCGCGTCGCGCGGGTGGCGGCTCATCCGATCACCTCAGCGCGCCCCGGACGCCTCATCGTCCTTCCATCCGCGGCGCGCGCCTCTCCTTGAATGCCCGCACGCCTTCAGGGTAGTCGCGCGTCCGGCCCGCGCGGTCCTGCAGCCCGGCTTCGATGTCGAGGAACTCCGCGAACCCGCGGCCCATGGCCCAATTGAAGCCCTCCTTCGTTAGCGCGTACGCCTCGGTGGCGCCGGCGGCGAGCTGCTGCGCGAGCTCGCGCCAGCGAGACCCGAATTCCGCGTCCGGCCAGACGCGGGTCACCAGCCCGATGCGGTGCGCCTCGTCGGCGGAGACCGGATCGCCGGTCAGCACCATGTCGAGCGCGCGGCCCCATCCGACCAGGCGCGGCAGGAAGAACGCGGAGCCGGCGTCCGGCACGAGACCGACGCGGGCCCACGCCGCTCGGAACGTGGCCGACGCGGCCGCGACGCGAATGTCGCATGCCACCGCGAGGCCGAGGCCGGCTCCGGCGGCGACGCCGTTCACCGCCGCGACGACCGGCTTGCGCATGTCGCGGATGGCGGAGATCGCGGGGTGGTAGCGGCGGCGCAGCTCGTCGCCGAGCCGGAGGTCGCCGCCGTTCTCGATCATCGCGAGGCGATCGTCGAGATCCTGACCCGCGCTGAACGCCCGGCCCGACCCCGTGATGACGACGGCGCGGACGGCGACGTCGGCCGCGCTGTCCGCGAGAGAGGCGTTCAGTGCCTCGGTCAGGCGTTCGTCGAAAGCGTTCAGCACTTCGGGGCGATCGAGCGTGAGGATCGCGACAGCGCCATCGCGCTCGACGCGCAGCGGCGAGAGGGTCGTCACGTCCCTCTCCGGCTCATTTGCCTTTGAACGTCGCCTTCCTCTTGTTCACGAAGGCGTCGACGCCTTCCTGCTTGTCCTCCGTCGCGAACAGCAGGTAGAACGCCTTCCGCTCGAACTCGAGCCCGGCGTCGAGCGTCGAGTTCCACGCGAGGTCGACGGCTTCCGTGGCGAGACGCGCCGCGACCGGTGGCTTCTCCGCGATGGTGCGCGCGAGGCCCTTGGCATCGTCGAGCCACGACGCCGCGGGATAGACCTGCGCGACGAGGCCGAGCGCCTTCGCCTCGTCGGCCTTCACACGCCGGCCCGTGAGGATGAGCTCGTTCGCGCGGTACTTCCCCACCGTACGGGTGAGGCGCTGCGTCCCGCCGGCGCCGGGGATGATGCCGAGGTTGATCTCGGGCTGCCCGAACTGGGCGGTCTCGGACGCGACGATGATGTCGCAGATCATCGCGAGCTCGCACCCGCCCCCGAGCGCATAGCCGGAGACGGCCGCGATGATCGGCGTGCGCACGCGCCGGATCTTTTCCCAGCGCGACGTGAGGTCCTGCTCGAGCATCGACACCGGCGTCGCCGTGACGAAGTTCTCCTTGATGTCGGCGCCCGCCGCGAACGCGCGCTCGCTGCCTGTGAGGACGATGCAGCGGATCTCGGAGTCGTCGTCGAGCCGCGTGAGCTCGGTGACGAGCTCGTCCAGCACCTGCTCGTTCAGCGCGTTGAGGACGTCGGGACGGTCGATCTGGACCGTCGCGATGGGTGGCTCGCGCGTGACGATGACGGTGCTCGCCATGTTCACCTCCCCGCTCGTCTGAGTGTGCCGTCTCGCAGCGCCCGGCGCAGGTCACCGAACGCGCGCGCGAGCGCCGGCATCTGGTAACCGGCCGTGCGGCCGCTGGGATTGGGGAGCACCCAGATCGCCGATCCCGCGATCCGCTCCTCCTGGAGGCCCCCGGCGGCGCGCGGTCGTCCGAACGCGATGCGGTACGCGCCCATGCCCACGAACGCGACCACGCGCGGGCGGTACTTCCGGACCTTCGCCTCGATGCGGCGACGGCCTCGCTCGAGATCCGCGACGCTGAGCTCGTCCGCGCTGGCGGTCGCGTAGTTCACGAGGTTCGTCACGCCGATCCGCCGGCGCAGGAGCGCATCGCCTTCAGCGGGATCGAGCAGGCGCTCGGTGAACCCGGCCTCGTGGAGCGCGCGCCAGAAGCGGTTCCCAGGGCGCGCGAAATGCCGCCCGACGGCGCCCGACCAGAGGCTCG
>DATBKH010000202.1:0-4334 GCA_036555955.1 Candidatus Limnocylindria bacterium
CTCTCACCGCGTCGACGTCGCGATCAGCGCCGTCGCGCTCACCGTGTTCGGGCTGGTCGTCCTGGCCATCGTGTGGAGCGGCGACTGGGCGTACCAGGGGCTCGCGAATCTGAACGGCGTGACCGGGACAACCTTTCGCAGCACGCTCACCAATCCGCCGGCGGAGATCCCGGTCGACCTCGGTGCGCTGCTGCGGTGGCATCGGCGGTGGGCCACCTATGTCATCGGCGTGGGCGCGGTACCGGAGGGCCTGGGGACGTTCGACGCGGACGAGTACGCGCACATGGACGACGTGCGGAACGTCTTTCGTGGGGCCCAATTCGCCGCGGGGCTCGCCTTCATCGTGGTGGTCTTCCGCCTGAACCGCGCTCGCTTTTTCGAGCGCGGCCTGCGCCTCGCGCGGGACTCGGCCGTCGTCGCCGCGGCGATCGTGGCTGTCATCGGGGTAGCGGCCGCGGTGGCTTTCGAGCCGCTCTTCCTCCTGTTCCACGACGTGTTCTTCCCGCAGGGAAACTTCCTGTTCGACCCGGCGACGAGCAATCTCATCCGGCTGTACCCGGAGTGGTACTGGGAGGGCATAACGGCGGGCGTCGGTGCCTCGTTCATCGCGCTCGCCCTGTTGTGCGCGGCGCTGTCGCACGCGGTGCTCCGCCGCCGCGCGACCACATACACTCGCGCCGCATGAAACGAGTTCTCCTGATCGAGGACCTCCCGCAGGTCGCGCAGCACCTCCAGCAAATGCTCTCCCGCGAGAAGGAAGCGGAGCTCGTCGGCGTCGAGAAGGACGGCGACGCCGCGCTCATCCGCGTCACGACCGAGAAGCCGGACGCCGTGCTCATCGACGCTCTCCTTCAGGGGAAGTCGAGTGGCTTCGATCTCGCGAAGCGCGTGCGCGCTTCCTCTCCCGGGTCGCGAGTCATCATGGTCACGGTCCCGCAGCGGCCGATCGATCCAAAGCCCGACGACGGCATCGACGCGGTCTTCGTGCTGCCGGGCGGCGCGAACGAGCTCGCGAGCGCGCTCGCCATCGGCAAGCGCGACGTCCGCCTCAAGGGCCGGATGATCGTCTGCTTCTCGCCCAAGGGCGGCTCCGGCAAGACCACCATCGCCGTGAACCTCGCGACCCTGCTGCGCCGGCGCGGGCACTCGGTCGCGCTGATGGACGGCGTCATGCAGTTCGGCTCGGTGCGCCACGTGCTGCAGGTCCCGCCGGCCACGCGCTCGATCGTCGACCTTCCGACGGGACAGGGCATGCGCACGTCGCTCTCCGAAGTCCTGTGGGAAGGACCGAGCGGCGTTGAGGTCCTTCTCGGGCCCGCCCGTCCGGAGGAGGCGGAGCTCATGGCCGCCCCCGACGTGGCCACCGCGATGCAGCTTCTCGCCGAGGATCACGACTACGTCATCGTCGACGCGCCCTCGAAGCTCGGTGACGAGACGCTCGCGGTGCTCGACGTCGCCGACGTCATCCTCCTTGTCGTCACGTACATGCAGGCGTCGATCGCGAACTCGCGCGCCGCCGTCGACACGTTCGAGGCGCTCGGGTACAAGGGACAGAAGCCGATCCTGCTCGTCGTCAACCAGGCGGATACGGTCGCCGGCCTGTCGAAGGGCGGCATCGAGAACACCCTGAATCTCCCGGTCGTCGCGGAGATCCCGACGGATCTGAAGACCGTGGGTGAGTCGCTGAACAAGCAGCAGCCGTTCGTGCTGTCATCGCCGAACTCCGCCGTCTCGAAGGCGATCGACGCTCTCGCGAACTCGCTCGTCCAGCAGCAGCGCCGCTAGCCCGCCGTGAGCGAGGCCGCCGACCGGCCGATAGGCGTCTTCGACTCGGGCGTCGGCGGGCTGACCGTGTTGCGAGAGCTCCGCCGCCAGCTGCCGAGCGAGTCCACGACCTACCTCGGCGACGAAGCGCGCATGCCCTACGGGCCGCGTGAGCCCGCGGAGGTCGTGGGCTTCACACGGGAAGCGATGCGCTGGTTCGCCGAACGCGACTGCAAGCTCGTCGTCATCGCGTGCAACACCGCGACGTCGGTCGCGCTCGAGGTCGTGCGCGAGGAGTCGGCCGTTCCCACCATCGGGGTCATCCGCCCCGGCGCCGCGGCCGCGCTGACGGCCACGGCGCGCCGCGCGATCGGGGTGCTCGCGACGGTCCTCACCGTTCGCAGTGGCGCGTACATCCGTGCGCTCCGCGACCTCGACCCGCTCGTGGACGTCGCGCAGCAGGCGTGTCCGAAGCTCGTGCCGCTCGTCGAGGCGGGACAGGCGGACACACCGGCCGCGCTCGCCGCGGTGCGCGAGTACGTCGAGCCGCTGCTGACGGAGGGCGGCGTCGTCCGTCCCGTCGTCGACACGCTGCTCCTCGGCTGCACGCACTATCCGCTGCTGCGGGACGCGATCGAACAAGTCGCGGGCCGCGACGTCCGTGTCGTCGACTCCGCGACGACGACCGCGCTCGCCGTGCGCGAGGTGCTCGCGTCTCACAGGCTGTCTCGCGGATCCGGCCCGTCGCAGCACGCGCTCTTTTGCACCGGCTCGGTCGAGCGCTTCCGCGACATCGCGCGCAAGATCTTTCGCGAGGATCCGCCGCCCGTGCAGGAGACGCAGCTCGGCGCATGAACGTCGTCTCGGCCATCACCGGCCTGCCCTACGTCGGCAAGACCACGCTCTTCAACCTCCTGACCGGCGCGCACGCGGCGACCGGGTCTTTCTCGGGCGCCGAGGCGGACACGAACGTCGGCGTCGCGAAGGTGCCCGACGCGCGTGTCGAGCGTCTCGCGGCGCTGTACCGGCCGAAGAAGACGACGCACGCGGAGGTCATGTACCGCGACATCGGGCTCGCGCATTCAGAGAAGCCCGGCCAGGGCATCTCGACCCAGAAGATGGGGGATCTCCGCACCGCCGACGCGATCGTTCATGTCGTCCGCGGCTTCCGCGATCCGTCGGTCCCGCACGTGGACGGCACGGTCGATCCGGTCCGGGACCTGGGCAGCGTCGAGCTGGAGCTCCTCTTCGCCGACCACGCGATCGTCGAGCGGCGTCTGGAGCGCATCGAGCCCGAGCTCCGCGGAGCGAAGGGAGCCGAGCGCGAGGCGAAGGAGCGCGAGAAGGCGGTGCTGCAGCGCGCGCTCGCCGCGCTGGCGGAGGAGCGTCCGCTCCGCGATCTCGATCTCGACGCCGACGAGGAGAAGGCGATCCGCGGCTTCCGTTTCCTCACGCGCATGCCGGTCCTCATCGCCGTGAACCTCGACGACTCGGATGTGGGGAACCCCGAGCCGATCATCGGGCCGGTCCGCGAGGCCGCGACGGCGCATCGGGCGAGCGCGGTCATTCCCGTCTCGGCGAAGCTCGAGGCCGAGATCGCGGAGCTCCCGCCCGACGAGGCGGCGTCCTTCCGCTCGGAGCTCGGCCTCGCCGAACCGGCGCTCGACCGGCTCGTCCGCGCGACGTACGAGCTCCTCGGGCTCTGCTCGTTCTTCACGGTCGGTGAGGACGAGGTGCGCGCGTGGACGGTGTCGTGCGGCGCGCCGGCGCAGCAGGCGGCGGGCGCGATCCACACCGATCTCGAGCGCGGCTTCATCCGCGCCGAAGTGATCGGCTGGGAGGAGCTCCTTCGTTCCGGCAGCGAGGCGAACGCGAAGAAGCAGGGCGTGATGCGGACCGAGGGGAAGACCTACCCGGTGAAGGACGGCGAGGTCCTTCACGTGCTGTTCAACGTCTGATGTTCGACCTCGTCTCGATCGGTCACACCGCGCGCGACGAATTCGAGGGCGAGCCCGACTGGCGCATCGGCGGCACGGCGACGTACGCGGCCGCCGCCGCGGCTCGGCTGGGCGATCGCGTCGCGCTGCTCACGCGCGTTGCCCGCGGCGAGCTGGAGCGTCTGGCGGCGCGGTGCGCGGAGCTCGGCATCGAGCTGCACTCGCTCGAGAGCTCGGCCACCACCACGTTCTCGTTCCGCTACGTCGACGGCCGCCGGCGGCTGCGGCTGCGTGCGCGCGCGCGCGCGATCGGCGCGCGCGACGTGCCGGACGCCCTCCGACGGACGCGCGCGGTGGTGTTCGCGTCGATCGCCCACGAGATCGAGCCTTCGCTCTTCGAGCTCTACAGCGCCATCCCCCGCGTGCTCGCGGCGCAGGGCTACCTGCGCTCGTGGGACGCCGACGGCACCGTCCGCCGGCGCGAGTGGGACGAGGCGGCCACGGTCCTCCGACATGTCAGCGTCGCGGTGGTCAGCGAGGAGGACATCGAAGGGGACCTCGACGTCGCCCGCGGCTGGTCCGCCGTCGCGCCGGTCATCGTCACGGTCGCCGAGCGCGGCGCGCTGGTCCTAC
>DATBKH010000203.1:0-5083 GCA_036555955.1 Candidatus Limnocylindria bacterium
CGGGGTTCACGATCTCGATCTCGCTGGTGGTCATGATGTCGGCGGCCGTCGCCTCGCCCGGTCCCGTCTTCTCGAGCGTGAGCGTCACCGGCTCGCTCGCGAAGGAGCGCAGGCGGATCTGCTTCAGGTTGAGAACGAGCTGGACGACGTCCTCCTTCACGCCGGGGATCGTGGAGAACTCGTGCGCGACGCCGCGCACGCGCGCCGCGGTGATCGCGGCACCCGGGAGCGACGACAGCAGCACGCGCCGCAGCGAGTTCCCAAGCGTCGTGCCGTATCCGGGCGGGAGCGGCTCGCACGCGAACTTCGCGTAGCGCTCGTCTCCCTCGATGCGCTCGATCTTGGGGTACTCAAGCTCTACTAGGGTCATGGTTCGGTTCCTTCCTGCGCGGGGCTAGCGCGAATAGTGCTCGACGACGAGCTGGGTATTGATCTGCGCTTCGATCTGGTCGCGGCTCGGCGCCGCGAGGACCTTCGCGGTGTAGGCGTCGGGATCGACCTCGAGCCAGCCGGGACGGGTCTGCGTCTTCGCCCAGGCCGTCATCTCCTTGAAATAGTTGGAGCCGCGGCTCGACTCGGCGATCGCGATGGCGTCGCCCGCCTTCACCGAGTAGCTCGGCGTCTTGCTCACGCGGCCGTTCACGGTCACGTGGCCGTGCGCGACGAGCTGCCGCGCCTGCGCGCGCGACTTCGCGAACCCGGAGCGGTAGACCGTGTTGTCGAGGCGCGTCTCGAGGTTGATGAGCAGTGTCTCGCCCGTCGCGCCGGTGACTTCGGCGGCACGATCGAACGTGTTCTTCATCTGGCGCTCGAGCACTCCGTACATGCGACGCGCCTTCTGCTTCTCACGAAGCTGCAGCGCGAAGTCGCTGACCTTGCGGCGGCGCTGCTGGTGCATGCCCGGCGGCGACGACCGTTTCTCGAACGTGCACTTCGTGAAGCACTTCTCACCCTTGAGGAAGAGCTTCATGCTCTCGCGACGGCAGATCCGGCAGACCGGACCGGTGTATCTGGCCATTTAGTTCGATCTCCGGCTGCGCCGGAGACACGCCTCCGGCAGGAATGACTCGCTCCTCGCGGGCAGGGGTAGGGGCTCCTGAGCGCAAAGCGAACCGCTCGTCGCTCGACTGTCCATTACACGCGCCTCCGCTTCGGTGGCCGGCAGCCGTTGTGTGGGATCGGGGTGACGTCGGTGATCGCGGTGACCTCGAGGCCCGTCGCCTCGAGCGCGCGGATCGCGGCCTCGCGTCCGGCGCCCGGACCGCGCACGAAGACCTCGACGGTCTTCAGCCCGAGGTCGAGCGCCTTTCGCGCGGCCGTCTCCGCGGCGACCTGCGCCGCGTAGGGCGTGCTCTTGCGCGAGCCCTTCCATCCGGCGGCGCCGGCGGACGACCACGCGATCACGTTCCCGGCCGGGTCGGTGAGCGACACGATGGTGTTGTTGAACGACGCCTTCACGTGCGCGGCGCCGCGCGGCACGACGCGCTTCTCGCGGCGACGGCGCGGTGCCGCCTTCTCCGCGGTCGCCGCGGCATCCGTCGTCTCCGGCTTCTCGGGAGCCTTCTCGGCGCGCTGTGGACGCTCCGGCTTCTTCTCCTGCGCCATTAGGTCTTCGCCACCGCCTTCTTCCTTCCGGCTACCGTCTTCCGCTGCCCGCGGCGCGTGCGCGCGTTCGTGCGCGTGCGCTGCCCGCGGACCGGGAGATTGCGCCGGTGACGAAGACCGCGGTAGCTGCCGATCTCCTGGAGGCGCTTTATGTTCAGAGCGATCTCGCGACGAAGGTCGCCTTCGACCGTGAAGCCGCGATCGATGATCTCGCGGATCTTCGCGACCTGAGGCTCGGTGAGGTCACGCACGCGCGTCCCGCCGTCGATCCGTGCCTGCTCGAGCACGTCTCGCGCGGCCGTCGCGCCTATGCCGAAGATGTAGCGGAGCGACACGTCGACGCGCTTCTCGCGCGGGATGTCCACGCCGGCGATTCGAGCCATCTTCCTACCCCTGCCGCTGCTTGTGCTTCGGCTCGGAGCAGATCACGAGGATCTGCCGCTCGCGCCGGATGATCTTGCACTTGTCGCAACGCTTTTTGACTGACGCGCGGACCTTCACTAGTACCTCACTCGCCTTGTAATCCGTCCTCGTTTCAGGTCGTACGGCGACAGCTCGACGAGGACCTTGTCGCCCGGCACGACCCGGATGAAGTTCATCCGCATCTTGCCGCTGATGTGTGCCAGGACCGCGTGCCCGTTCTGAAGCTCGACTTTGAACATCGCGTTCGGAAGGGCTTCCGCGACGGTCCCTTCCACCTCGATGACTTCTTTGTTGCTCGGCTTACTCGCCAATTACGCTCCAGACACAGGGTTACCCGCGGCATTCGCCCACGGGAACCAAAAGTGTACCAAGAGCGGCCAGCGTTGGGCAACGGCGGTCATGCGGCGACCGCCGCGCCGCCCTCGCCGGCACGGGTGAGGACCACCGGGCCGGCCGCGGTGCACGCCAGCGTGTGCTCGAAATGCGCCGACAGGCTCCGGTCGGCGGTCACGACGGTCCATTGGTCGGCGAGCGTGCGGGTCTCGGGCCCGCCGATGTTCACCATCGGCTCGATCGCGATGCACAGCCCCTCGCTGATCGGAGGGTTCGGCTGGCCCTTCGTTGGCCGGTAGTTCGGGACCTGCGGGTCCTCGTGCATGGCCCGCCCGATCCCGTGCCCCACGTAGTTGTGGACCACGCTGAAGCCCTGGGCGCGGACGAACTCCTCCACCGCGACGCCGATGTCCCCGATGCGCCCGCCCACCTTCGCCGCGGCGATACCGATGGCGAGGGCCTCCTGCGTCACGCGGATGAGCCGCTCGGCGTCCGCCGACACCGTGCCGACGGGGACGGTGATGGCGGCGTCGGCGTGCCAGCCGTCGACGATCGCGCCGGCGTCGATGCCGACGATGTCGCCCTCCTTCAGCGTGCGCTTCTTCGAAGGGATGCCGTGGACGATCTCGCTGTTCACCGACGTGCAGATCGTCGCCGGATACGGCGGCGAGCCGTAGCCGAGGAAGGAGCTCGTCGCCCCCGCGCGGCGGAGCACGTCGGCGGCGACGCGGTCGAGCTCGGCGGTCGTCACGCCCGGGCGTACCGTGGCGCGGCACGCATCGAGCATCGCCGCGACGACACGACCCGCTTCGCGCATCTTCTCCATCTGCGCCGGCGTCTTCAGCGTGATCACTCCGCCGCCTCGCGCAGGCGCGTGGTGACCTCGCGCACGGGTCCGACGCCATTCACGCGCTTCACCAGATCGCGGCCCTCGTAGTACTCGATGACCGGCCGCGTCTGCTCCTCGTAGACGTCGAGACGGTTCGCGATGATCTCGGGCGAGTCATCGGTCCGATGCTCCGCGGTGGCGCGTCCGTTCAGGCGCGCGACCAGCTCCTCGCGCGGCGCGTCGAGGAGGAGGACGCCGCCGACGC
The DNA here is from genome assembly GCA_036555955.1 of Candidatus Limnocylindria bacterium. GTDB lineage: Bacteria > Chloroflexota > Limnocylindria > P2-11E > P2-11E > 3-1-20CM-2-70-9. Next base: position 3,456 of record DATBKH010000203.1, read on the forward strand.
GGCGGCCCATCTCGTCGAAGAGCCGCTCGAGCGCCTCGGCCTGCGCGACCGTGCGGGGGAATCCGTCGAAGAGCACGCGCGTCGCGGGCGACACGTCCTCGAGCTTCGCGCGGACCATGCGGATCGTCACGTCGTCGGGGACGTACTCGCCGCGATCGAGGAACCCCTTCACGCGATGCCCGAGATCGGTGCCGCGGCGGATGTGATCGCGGAAGAGCTCGCCGGTGGAGAGCTGGATCCAGCCGTTCTCCTGCGCGAGCGCCTTCGCCTGCGTGCCTTTGCCGGCGCCGGGTGGTCCCATGATGATGAGGTCACCCGCGGCGCTGGCGGTCCCTTCACCCATTTCCGCGGACACGCTCTCGGTCACTACCGGATGAAGCCCTCGTAGCTTCGCTGCAGCAGCTGCGCCTCGAGCTGTTTCATCGTCTCGACGACGACGCCGACCACGATGAGGATGCTCGTACCGCCGAGGCGGAGCGTCTGCACGCCCGTAAGGTCACCGATGAGCGTCGGCATGACCGCGACGAGCCCGAGGAAGAGGGCGCCCGCGATGGTGATGCGCGTGACCACGCGCTGGAGGAAATCCGCTGTCGGGCGGCCCGGACGGATGCCCGGTATGAAGCCGCCGTACCGCTTGATGTTGTCGGCGACGTCGTTCGGCACGAACGTGAACGCCGTGTAGAAGAAGGTGAACAGGACCACGAGGATGAAGTACGCGATGTTGTAGAAGAACGCGTTCTGGAACGCCGAGACGATCGCGGTCGAGACGTTCCGCAGCCACTCCGTGTCGCTCGCGGTGAAGTACTGGGCGATCTGGTTCGGGAGCAGCAGGATCGAGATCGCGAAGATGATCGGGATCACGCCGGCGCTGTTGACGCGCAGCGGGATGAACGTGCTCCCGCCGGAATACATGCGCGTGCCGCGCACGCGCTTGGCGTACTGCACCGGCACGCGGCGCTGGCCTTCCTGGATGAAGATGATCGCCGCGATCACGAAGATCGCGATGACCGCGATGGAGCCCAGCGCGATCGCGTTCTGCTGCACCTGGAGGGTCTGCTCGATGGTGTTCGGCAGCCGGCCGACGATGCCGGCGAAGATGATGAAGCTGATGCCGTTGCCGATCCCGCGCTCGCTGATGAGCTCGCCGAGCCACATGAGGATGATCGTGCCGGCCGTGAGCGATGCGAGGATCGAGACCGTCGCCGCGAAGTCGCCGGGGCCGAAGTTGTTCAGCACGCCCTGCTTCTGCATGAAGACGGCGACGCCGATGCCCTGGAGGAGCGCGAGCGGCACGGTGAGGACGCGCGTGTACTGGTTGATCCGGTTGCGCCCGTACTCGCCCTCCTTGGAGAGCCGCTCGAGCGCGGGGATGGTCTGATTCAGCAGGGTCATGATGATCGAGGCGTTGATGTAGGGGTTCACACCGAGCGCGACGATCGAGAACCGCGCGAGCCCGCCGCCGGAGAAGAGGTCCAGCAGGTTCACGAACGCGCTCGACTGAAGGAGCGCGTTCAGCTGGTCCTGGTTCACGCCGGGAAGCGGAACGTGCGCGAGGAAGCGGAAGACCAGGATCATCCCGAGCGTGAAGAGGATCTTGTTCCTCAGCTCGGGGATCTTGAACACGTTGA
>DATBKH010000204.1:0-7627 GCA_036555955.1 Candidatus Limnocylindria bacterium
GCCACGCACCCTCGAACGACGCGAGGACGACGAGGACGACACCGAGCGCGAACGAACCGTGCACGTTCGCCCAGAACCACAGCAGCGGAACGGTGAGCGCGAGCGCGCGGTCCGATCCCGACCGGCCGAGACGCAGGAGCGGCAAGAGCCCCGCGAAGCACGCCACTCCGAGAAGCTCGGGCCGCTCAGACCAGACGTAGCGCGAGAGCAGGATCGCGGGGACCGTCGCGAGGAGGGCGACGAGCGGCCGCTCGTGCCGCGACGCGAGCGACGCGTTCGCGAACGTGAGTCCGACGATCGCCGCGACCGCGAGGGCCCGTAGGAGCACGACGCCGGACCACGCGTCGGCGCTGTACGCGGCGAAGAAGAGGAGCTGCCCGAGCCATTGGTCGGTCGAGACGCTCGCCCCCGCGATCGTCCAGCTGAACCGGTCGGCCCGGACGAGCCCGTGGGCGAGCGCGTCACGCGCGGTCGCGAGGTGCCAGTAGATATCGGGGTCGCCCGCCGGTCGTGCCGCCGACGCGGCCCCGACGGCCGCGCCCACGAGGACGGCCAGCGATATCGACGCGCGCGTCACGGCCGCTCGAGCAGGACGTAGTCGTCCGAAGCCGACAGCACGCGCCAGCCGACCTCCTTCGCGCGCACTACGGCGGCATCGGTCGGCCTCAGGAGCAGCGTCCGTACATCGCGCCGCGCGATGACGTCGCGCCAGCTCGAGCGCAGTCCGACGATCGCGCGGTAGTCGTCGAGCACTTCGGGGACGTACGGGAAGAGACGACCGTCGACGAACACGGGCGACGTCTTCGCGCGCCAGGTGAGCCACCCGCCCCAGTCGTACGCGTTGAGCAGGCCCGGGCCGTCGGGAAGCGCCGCGAGCGCAGCGACCGGAAACGCACGCTCGTCGGGCTCGGGCGGGGAGAACGCGATCGCACCGGCGATGATCCCGAGCGCGGCGACGGCCGCGGCGGCATCGCTGCGCCGCCCCGGAGTGCGGGTGGCGCGCGATACGAGCATCGCCGGAAAGACGCGGCGCACGGTGTCGCCCGCGTCGGCGACCCACGACGCCAGGAACGGAGCCGAGGCGATGCCGAGGAAAGGTGTGTGCCGCGCCGCGGTGAGTGAGACGAACGCGATCGGCACGAGGATCACGGCTTCGCGCGCGCCGAGGCGCCGCCCGAGCAGCGCCGCGATCAGCAGCAGGCCGAGGTTGGCCGCGAAGACCATGCCCGGGAAGCTGTGGAGGTCCGGCGGAGTCTCCTCCTGGATGTACCGCGGTGGCGCGAGGAAGTGTCCGCCGGACGACGTCCACGTGAGCAGGCCCGACGGCGTCAGGAGCGTCGCGCCGAGCGCGGCGAGCCCGATGAGCGCCAGCTCGCGCCGCCTCCCAGCTTCGGTGAACGCGCGCTCCGCGCACACGAGGATGAGCAGGCCCAGACCGAGCGCGTAGGACCCGTGGAGGTTGGCCCAGAGCGCGAGCAGGGGGACCGCGATCCACAGCGCGCGCGTCCTGCCGTCCCTGAGCAGCACCAGCAGCGCCGCGAAAGCGACGAACCCCAAGAGCTCGGGGCGATCCGTCCAGATGAACCGGCTCAGCGCGATCCCGGGGAGACTTCCGACCACCGCGGCGAGAGGGCGCTGGCGCGACGCCGCGAGCGCCGAGAAGAGCGTCAGCCCGACGATCGCCGCGACCGCGACCGCGCGCACCGTGATCACACCGCGCCACGACCCGAGCGCATACGCACCGGCCATCACGACGTCGCCGAGCCACTGGTCGAGTAGGACGGGGCCGCCGGGGATCGTCCACGAGAACAGGTCGACCCGCGCGAGACCGTGCCGGATCGTTTCGTCGCCGTTCGAAAGGTGCCAGAAGAAGTCGGTATCGCTCACCGCCGAGACCGACGCGAGCGCGCCGAACACTCCGGCGACGACGAGCGGGACGGCGAGCGGGGTCCTCACCGCGGGCGCTCGAGAAGGACCCACAGGTCGCTCTGCTCCGCGACGACGCGCCAGCCCTCCTCGCGCAGTGCGACGGCGAGCGGGCGGTCAGGCCGCACGAGCGCGACTTTGATGTCCCACTTCGCCAGGACATCGCGGTAGTTCGGCCGCAACCGGACCGCATCCTGGAAATCGGCGAGGACGTCGGGAACGAAGAGGATGCCCCCACGACCGTCGATGAACACAGGGCGGTCGGGCGCCGCATAGATGAGGTAGCCACCCCAGTCGTACTCGTTGAACAGGTTCCCGGCGGTCCCCGACAGCGGAGCGAGCGCGCTCTGCGGGTAGCGCGCCAGATCGGGTGCGCGAGGCGCCGCGAGCGCGGCCTCGAGAGCCAGCGCGGAGATCGCGAGCACCGCGAAAGCCCCGGCGGCCAGCACCGGCACGCGCGGTGGCAGGGCGGTGACGCGGCCCAGGACCGTGGGGACCGCCGATGCGACGAACGGTGCCATGACGATGCAGGCGAACGGCGCCTGCCGCTGGATGGCGAGCCCGAGGAGAGCGAACGGAACGATGAGGCCCGTCCACAGCAGGGCCGACGGCCCGACCCGCCGGTCGATGCCCTCGCGACCGAGAAGCAGCGCCGCGCCGAGCGACGCCAGCAGGAACGCGGCGAAGATCGCTCCTCGCGCCGTGAGGACATCGAGCGGGCCTTCCTCCGCCACGAGCGATCCCGCTGCGGACGCATACGACGCGCCCGCCGCGATCGCGCGAAACCCCGCCGGATTCACGAAGCTCGCCAGAACGCTCGCGAGGCCGACGCTGCCGAAGCCTCGGAGCAGCGTTCGGTCGCGGCGGATGAGCGCTTCGACGACGAAGACGACCACGAGCGCAAGACCCGCGGTGAAGGCACCGTGAAGGTTCGCCCAGGCGAGGAACAGCGGAGGGATCACCAGGAGGCGACGGGCGTTTCCATCGAGCCGCGTCGCGAGCAGAACGTCGAAGACGAGAGGGAAGAGCGCGAGGCTGAAGAGCTGGGGGCGATCACCCCAGATGGCACGCGACTCGAGGATCACGAGGATCGCGGGAAGCGTCGCCCACCCGACGTGCGGCTGCATCCTGCCGATCGCTCGACACGCGAAGAAGGTCGCGGCGCCCACGATGATCGCGCGCAGGACGACGAGTCCCAGCCAGCTCCACTCGCGGAAGACCAGCCCGAGGATCAGCTCCCCGAGCCACTGCCCCGTCTGGTACGGCACGCCGGCGCGCGTGAACGAGAAGACGTCGCGGTCGAGCAGCGCTCCGTGATCGAGCATCCAGTTCGCGCTCGCCAGATGCCAGAAGAGATCGGAGTCGGCCGGCGCCGACAACAGAGCGAGCGCCGCGGCCGCCGTCGCGAAGAGACCCGCCGTGATCGTGACCGCGCTCACCGTGCGGTCGCGCACACCAGATCCCCTCGGACCGGGAAGATGCGGATCGCGCCACGATCGACGGGCGCGTCGAGCCACGCCACACCGCCGCCTGATGCGTAGAGCGCGTCGTACGCGCCCAGATGCGCCGCCTCGAGAACGAGGGAGCGCGCGCCGTAGCGCGCGGCAAGGCACGCGGCCGCATCCGGCCCATCGGACGGTGTCACGATCACAGGCCGGCCGGCGATCCAATGCCACGCCGAGGCGTCGAGCGCGAGGAAAGGGCCGGCGGGGATCGCGTCGACCGCGGCTCTCCGCGATCGCTCGCTCGCTCCGAAGGTCGGGTCGAACTGCGCCAGCGCCGCGACCGAGATCACGAGGCACATCGCGACGGCGACCGCGACGGCGAGGCCGCGGGCCGGGGCGCTCGCGCTCGCGAGCAAGGTCTGGCCGCCGACGGCCGCGATCGCGAATCCGAAGGGCAGGAACGCGGCGAGGGAGTGGACGTACGAGCCTCGCGTCGAGTGCAGCGTCCAGACGACCGATTCGGCCAGATACACGGCGACCGCGAGCCCGACGAAGGCGCGCACCTCGGGACGCCCCCACGTTGCCCGCGCGCCCGCGACGAGGCCGGCGACCGGCAGGATCGCGAACGCGAAGAGAAAGGTCACCGCGTTCGAACCGAGAGCCGACAGCTTCGCGGCCATCACGTCGGCGCCATTCGCGAGGAACGCGTCGAGGGTCGGGCCGCGGAGCGCGAACAGATCCTCGTAGCGAACGAGCAACACGCTGCGGGCGAAGACGTCGCCAGCGCCGCCGAGGAGTGAGTCGCGCGCGAGCCACGCCGCGCCGACGACGAGGGCGACCGCGCTCCCGGTCAGTCCCGCCCGTCGCGTACGAGGCGAGACGACCAGCGCGAGCAGGCCAAGCCCGAGGATCGATCCTTCGGCGCGCGCGAGGAAGAGCGCGCCAACGGCGGATCCGGCGACCGCGCCCCACCACGACTCGCCACGTGCCGCGCGCGCGAGCGCGAGAAAGTAGATCGTGCCGACGATCGCCGCCAGGCCGTACGAATCGAGCGTGACCCACGCCGGGAGGAAGAGGCCGCCCATTCCGACGAGGGCCGCGCCGAGCAGAGCCCAGCGCTCGTTCGCGCCCAGCGACCGCGCGGCGACGTAGCACGCGACCGGGACCAACACAGCGAACACGATGCTCACCAGCTGCGCGGCCCGGAACGGTCCGAGCAGTCCACCCAGCGCCGCGATCCCCGCCGCCTGCACGAGCGACACGAGCGGCATCCAGAAGCGGTTGCTCGGAACGGGCAGGTCCTCGAGGCGCGGCGCTTCCAGCGGGCTCCAAACGAAGTCGGCGACGAGGCCGTCGCCTCTCGCCACGTGTTCGGCGATCGAGACGTAGTAATACGCGTCGGTGTATCCGGGTACGGCGACGATCGCCGCGGTGAAGATCCGGATCGCGAGGAAGGCGACCGCGAGGGCGGCAATCCGGAGCACCCACGGCTGCTGGATGCGCGCGAGTCTAGCCGCAGGAAGTGCGGTTGAGACGGTACTGTCCCGATCGGGGGATGAGTTTTCGCGCGCTCTCATCCGTAAACTCTGCCGATGCGCGTCACCGTAGCGATCCCCGCATACAACGAGGTCACAAATCTGGAGCGTGTCGTCGACGAGTCGCTCCGCGAGATCGAGCGTGCGACGACCGACGGTGACGCGGAGGTGCTCGTCGTCGACGACGGCAGCCGCGACGGCACGAGCGCGCTCGCCGACGAGCTGGCGCGCCGCCACCCTTCCGTGCGCGTGTTCCATCACGGGACGAATCGCGGGTTCTCGGGCGCGATGACGACGTGTTTCCGCGAATCGCGTGGCGACTGGATCTTCCTCATTCCCGCGGACGGACAGACGCGACCCGCCGAGCTGCCGCGATTCCTCGAAAAGGCATCCGACGCCGACATCGTGGTCGGGATACGCGGATCGCGCGCGGATCACGCCGGGCGCAAGGTGCTGTCTCGCGGCTTCCACTTCATCGCGCGCTCTCTGCTGGGGATCCGCCTGCGAGAGTTCAGCTCGGTGTTCCTGTTCCGGCGAGCGCTCCTCGACGCGATGCCGTTCCGCTCGCGCCCGAACGGCGCCACGCTGCTTCCCGAGATCCTCTTCCGCGCGGATCAGCGAGGCGCCAGGTTCGCGACGGTCACCGTGGCGCAGTTCGCACGGCTTTCGGGCGAACCGAAGGGCGGCCGACCGATGGTCGCGATCGTCTCGCTCATCGAGCTCTTCCGCCTCGCGGTCCTCGTCCGCATGGACGAGCTCCGCAAGGTCCGGCGCGCCGAGGTCTAGGCCGGCCGAGCCACGGCGCGCGCCTCGTCGGAGCGCGCGGCCCACGCGGTGACGACCGCGGTCAGCGCGGGAACGGCAGCGTTCAAGGTCTCGTAGCCGCGAGAGAACGCGACCGCGTAGAGCGCCCACGGCAGGAGCGACGCGACGACCGCACCCGCGAGATACAGCCGGATGCGCAGTCCGGGTCCGCTCGCGGCGGCGCGCGCGAAGACGAACGCCCACGGAAAGACGAGCACGAGCTGGTCATAGCTCCAGGCATAGGGAGCGGCGAAGAGCGAAAGCGAAAGCGCGATGGCCGCGAATCCGACCGTGGTCGCGTGACCGCGCGCGAGATACCAGGCGACCGCCGCGACGGCCGCGATCATGAGCGGCGCGACGAGAAGCGTCCCGAAGAGGTCCTGCGACAGCCCCCACGCGGTCGGAAGGAGCGTGACGACCCGCGCGCGCCGCCCGGTCACCTCGTCGAGCCAGTCGGCGGGCCAGCTCGGCATGAGGGCGATCGTGAGGAGGAGCATCGCGCCGAGCGTCACGAGCGCGGCGACCGCCCACCGCGGCCGCCCGAGCGCCTCCCGAGCGAAGACGAGCGGTCCGAAGGCCCCGACGATCTGCGGCTTCAACACGAGGAGGCCGAAGGCCGCGCCACCGCGCGCGTCGGCGCCGCGAGCGAGCCAGAACACCGAGAGGCCGACGAGCCCGAGCATCACGCCGGTGATCTGACCGCTGATCACGAGAAGCCACAGCGGCTGCGCGCTCAGCACGATCGCGACGAAGAGCGCAAGGCCACGCGTCGCGCCGCCCGATGCGCGCCACGACGCGATCGTCCCGATCGCAGCGGCTCCGAAAGAAAACGCGGCCCACGTGCCGGCCGCCGCCGGCAGGGGAAGAACGCCGAACGGAACGAGCGCGAGCGCGGTCCAGAGCGGATAGCCGTACCGACCCGGGCACGAGCTCGGACGCTGCTCGCCGCTCGGATCAGGGTGCAGCCCTCCGGTGGCCGCGGCCCACCGCGCCTCGTCGTACGGATTCGCCCCTTCGGCGACGAGGCGGGCCCCTTGCCAGAGGCAGTAGAAGTCGGTCGTCTCGTACCAGAGCGCGCGACTCGCCGCGAACCACCCCAACGCGAGGCACAGCGCTCCGCTCGCGCCGATCGCGACGAGCCACCGTCGTGTCAGCCCGAAGCCCCGATCCGCTCCACGCTCTGCGAACGGAGGTAGAGGATCCCGCCCACGACGATCACCGAGAACACGCTGACGGCGCGGTCGACCACGGCGACGGCGACCGCGTCGTTCTGCGCGAGGCCGAACCCCGCGGTAAGGACGTACACCATCGCGATCTCGACGAATCCGAATCCCGCCGGCGTGAGCGGCACCGTCGTGAGGAGCGATGCGGCGACGGCGACGAACACCACCTGCGACAGGGGCAGGAACAAGCCGAGTGCGAGGATCACGAAGAAGAGGCGCGCCGTTTCGAAGAACCACACGAGGAGCGTCATCGGTCCCGCGACGGGCAGCGCGCGGAAGCTGTGGAGCACGCCCTCGCGGAAGAGCCGGCTGATCCGCTGGACCTCGCGCGGGAAGAACCGCGCCACGCGCGGAGCGATGGCGTAGATGGCGACGAGGCCCGCGGCGATCAGCAGGCCGAGGCCGATGCCCGTCACGTACAGCACGTTCATGTCCGGCAGGACCGTTCGTCCGAACGCCACATAGCCGTCGACCACGAGCAGGCCGAACACGACGAAGAGGTCGAGCAGCCGCTCCGCGACTACGACACCGACCGTGCGCGAGAGCGAGATGCCGAAGCGCTTCTTCACGAGATAGCTGCGGTAGAGGTCGCCGAGCTTCGCGGGGACGAGGCAGTTCACGAACCAGCCGAGCAGCAGGATGCGCAGCAGCTCGCGGCCGGCGATGTCCGCTCCACCCTCGCGAAGGAGGCGCG
>DATBKH010000205.1:0-8096 GCA_036555955.1 Candidatus Limnocylindria bacterium
GTCGGAGAAGATCCAAGCGGCGTCACCGCGCAGGTCGCGGCGTTCTGGCTCATCTCGTCGGGCGTCGCCATCCTCGTGACGGCGCGCACTCCGGTCCGCGGCTCGGTCGGCGCCGTCCTCATGATCACGGGCGTCGAGCTCCTGGTCCGGCTCCTCACCGTTCCGCAGCTCGGTCTCTCCCTCATGCTCGGATGGCTCGAGGTCGTCGTCGCCCTCGCCGGCGGGTTCCTCATCGTGAACGAGCGGGTCATCCGCGAGGGATGAGCATCGCCGCCGCTCCGCTCGTCCTGGCGATCGCCGCGTGCGGCGCCTTCGCGCTGCGCAAGCGTCTCCGCATCGTCGGTCCGTTCTCGCTCCTCGCGATCGCCGCAGCGTTCGCGCTCGTCGTCCTGAGCCCGGTCGATGCGACCGGCGATCTGCTCGATCTCGACCTGCGCGCGAGCGCACTCGGCCGCCTCGCGTCGGCCGTCATCCTCGCGACGCTCTTTCTCCTCGTGCTGGACGTGTGGCTGGACGAGCCCGCCTACAACTTCTTCCCGACGGCGCTCGCGGTGGGCGCGGCCGCGCTCGGCGTCCTCGTGCTCACATCACCGCTCGCGATCTTCGGCGTGCTCGTCCTGGGACTTCTCGTTCCCGTCGGCTCGTTCACGTTCCAGGTCCAGCGCAACCGCTCGGTCGAAGCGGCGACCCGCCATTTCGGGTTCGTCGCGCTCGGCGGCTCCATGGGCCTCGGTGCGCTCGCGTTGTCGGCGAACCTCCCTCACGAGCAGCCGGCGAACACCTTCGTGCTGCTGGTCGTCGTGATCGTCGTCGCCTTCGCGCTTCTCCTCGCTGCGATCCCCTTTCACACGCATGCCGCGCTGCTCGCCGGCGAGGTCCCCGCCGCCGCGCTCGCGCTGTACTTCGGCGTCCTCGTGCCGACCACGTTCATCGCGTTCGTCGAGATCCTCACGCTCTCGGGGCTCCTTCCGGCCATCGTGCAGGTCGTGAAGGTCCAGGACCTCCTTCACGGCATCGGCCTCGTGTCCGCGATCGGCGGCGCGTTCCTCGCGAGCGGCGCCCCGGACCTGCGGCGCCTCGTCGTCTATTCGGTCATCTCGAATCTCGGCGCCGCGCTCGTGGGGATCGCCACGCTGTCGGGCCCCGGGATCATCGGTGCGCTCGCCAGCGTGATCGTGAGCGGCGCCGCGGCGTCGGGTCAGCTTCTCGCCGCGGGAACGCTCGAGCGCCGGAGCGCGCCGGACCGTCCGACCGCGCGGAGCGCGCCTCTCGCCGCCCTCGCGTTCGTCGTCGGCGGTTTCGCGATGATCGGCGCGCCGCCCCTCCTCGGATTTCCCGGGCGCTTCTTCATGGAGCTCATCGCCTACCAGTTCGCCCCCCTCACCGGGGCGGCTCTGGTCGTCGCGACGCTGTTGCTCATCGTGGGACAGCTCCGCGCGGTCCTCTCGCTCTTCGGCGCCGGGGTCGACCGCTGGGTCATCGAGCCGCGTCCCGTGGCCGGCGTGATCGGCGGAGTCATCTTCGTCGCGCTGCTGTTCGGCGGAATACAGCCCGACGGCTTTCTCGCGCCGATCGCCGCCTTCGCGGACGAGTTCCTCCGCGCCTTGCGGCCGCTGTGACCGGGCCGGCGGGACAGGACCCGCCGGTGGCGCTAAGCGGAGCTACGAGGGAGCTTTGTCGTCGGACATCCAGCGATCGATGTCGCGCGTGTAGTCGACGGCGCCGTCGGGGAACCACAGCTTGATCTCCGACACCGCCGTTTCAGGCGCGTCGGACGCATGGATGAGGTTGCGCAGGCCGACGAGCGCGTAGTCGCCGCGGATCGTGCCCGGCGAGGCCTCGTGGGGACGGGTCGACCCGACCATCGCGCGCACGACCGCGATCGCGTTCGGTCCCTCGAGCACGATCGCGACGACCGGCGAGGCGGTGATCGTCCTCACGAGGTCGTCGTAGAAGAACTTCCCCTTGTGCACCTCGTAGGGCTTTTCGGCCATCGCGCGCTCGACCCTGAGGAGACGGAGCGCGGCGATGCGCAGCCCGCGCTTCTCGAACCGGGCGATGAGCTCGCCGGCGATCCCACGTTGCAGCGCGTCGGGCTTGAGGACGACGAGCGTCCGCTCCGCGCTCATGAAGCCATGGCGATCGCGAGCTCCTGTGCCGCGGGCGGAGCGATGGCTGCGAGCGACGCGCGCGGACCGATCGCGGCGACATAGGCGAGCTCGGGCCGCAGGTACTGGCGGGCCACGCGCTGGATGTCGGCCGGCGTCACGCCGTCGATGATCGCGCAAGCCTCCTCGACCGAGCGGACGCGACCGAGGAAGAGCTCCTGTCCGGCGAGCCAGCCGGAGACGCCGCGCGTGTCTTCGAGCCGGAGCTCGAGACGCCCCTTCGCGAAGTCGCGGACTCGTTCGATCTCGACGTCCGGCACGAGCTCGTCGCGAAGCCGCGCGATCTCGCGGAGGATCGCCGTGAGGACCTCCGGCCCGTTGGCCGGAGCGAATCCCGCGTACACGACGAGGTGTCCCGCGTCGCTGTAGTTCGCGTCGTAGCTGTGGACGTCGTACGCCAGCCCGCGCTTCTCGCGGAGCTCGAGGAAGAGCCGGCTGGACATCCCCTCACCGAGGACGGCGTTCAGCATGTCGATGCTGAACTTGTCCGGATGCGTGGTGTGGACGGAGCGCCAGCCCACGCAGAGGTTCGTCTGCTCGGCGCGCTTGCCGAAGAGCTTCGCGCGCGACTTGCCCGCGCTGGGCGCGCGCGTCGCGGCGAGCGGCTCGCGCGGACCGAGCCCGCCGAGCGCCTCGTTCACCGCGTCCACGGCCTCCTCCGCGTTCAGCGGGCCGGCGAGCGCGACGACGGTGCGTGACGGCGCGTACCCGCGCTGCATGAAGTCGCGCAGGCGATCGGCGGTCATCCCGAGCACGACCTCTTCGCGGCCGGCGACCTCCCACCCCAGCGGATGACGCGGGTAGAGCAGCTCGTCCACGAGCGTGTGCACCCGATCCTGCGGCTGATCGCGATACATGCGCAGCTCTTCGACGATCACGTTGCGTTCCGAGTCGACGTCGGTCGGCCGGAGCATCGGAGCGCGGATCAGGTCGGCGATGACGTCGAGCGCGACGAGGTAGTGGCGCGCGGGAACGCGCGACCAGAACACGGTGACTTCCTTGTCCGTCGAGGCGTTGACGACGCCGCCCTTGCTCTCGATGACCTGGCTGATGTCGGCGGCCGTCGGTCTCTTCGCCGATCCCTTGAAGACCATGTGCTCCAGGAAGTGGCTCGTTCCGGCGTTGTCCTTCGTCTCGACGCGCGAGCCCACACCGACGTAGACGGCAAGCGATACCGAGCGTGTCTCGGGCATCTCCGCGACGAGGACGCGCATGCCGTTGTCGAGCGTGACCTTGCGGTGATCCAAGACGCCGAACGCTATCAGAGGGCCGCGTTCGCTATCGGCAGAAGACCATCGTCATGTACATGGCGTCCGCTCCATTGACCGCGCCGACGCCGACGCGGCGGAATGCCGGATCCATGATGTTCGTGCGGTGGTTGATCGGCTCCCACGGCTCGGCCATGAACTCGATGTGCAGCGCATCGACGTTGCCGTTCCAGATCTTTCCGGTGTTCTCGCCGTACCACCCCGTCCCGCACGCGGGGGCGTCGCGCGAGCTGGCGGTTCCGTCCGGTCCGTCGTGGTACACGTACCGCACCCGCGATTCGACGAGGCTGTGCGAACGAGCCGCATCCGCGACGTTCGCGTCCATCGCCAGCGGCACGAGCCCGGCCTTCGTTCGGGATGCGTTCATGAGACCGAGCATGTGGAGCTCGGCGGCGAGCGTCGTCGGCGTGACGATGGCCCCCGCCGCGGATCGGGGCTCGGCGCTGGGGGACGGCGTCGGCTCGGGTGTCGCCGACGGCGCCGGCGAGGGCTCCGCCGCCGTGAGCTCGCCGAGCGTGAGGAAGTCCGGCGCGCTGGAGGCGGCACGAGACGGCGCCGCGGCGGGGATGTCGACGGTCTCGCGAAATCCGCGCGCGACCAGCGCGACGCGCGTGGCCGATCCGTCGTCGCGCGCTGTTGCGGCCTGGCGCGCCGCGATGTTCGCGCGCCCCGGCGCGAATGCGAAGCTCGCGAGGACGAGCGCAGCGAGGACGGCGTAGAGCCCGAGCCGTACGGCGACGCTCATCGGCTCGACGAGCTCACGTCTCGGCGACGGTCCAGGCACCCGATGTGATAACGAGGCTCGCTCCCGCGCGTCGCGCCGCCGCGAGATGCTCCCGCTCCGCGGCTCGCGGATCGAGCGGGCCCTCCACCGATTCGAAGGGCGCGTGCTCGTCCGCCGTGAAGTACGAGATGACCGGGCGGTCGACGAACGCCGCGAGCCGCGCGACGATGTCGAGACCGGGCGCCCCAGGCTTGACAACGATCGCGTCCGCGCCGTCCACGATGTCGCGACGCGCTCGCGCGACCGCGGCCGGCGCGTCGTCCGAGCCGATGAGCGGCACCGCCCGCTCCACGATCGGCATTGCCTGGACGGCGGCGCGATGCGTCGCGTACAGCGCGCTCTCGAGCTTCACGATCCCGGCGATCGGCAGCTCCTCGCGCGAGACCGCGCGCCGCAGGACGCCGATCGTGCCGTCGAGCATCCCGGAGGGAACGAGAAGGTCGGCGCCGGCATCGGCCTGCACCGTCGCGATCGCCGCGAGACGTTCCTGGGTCAGCGGGACGTCGGCGCCGCGCTCACTGAACAGGACGCACTGGCCGTGCGAGGTGTACGCGCACACGCATACGTCGCTGGCGACGCCGAGCTCGGGGACGGCCTCCTTCACCGCGCGGATCGCGCGAGGAACGATGTGGTCGCGTTCGCTCGCGAGCATCGCGTGCTCGTCCTTGCGATCGCTGCTCCCGAACACGAGGATCCCGGCGAGTCCGGCGGCCGCGGCGGCGCGGGCTTCGCGCACGAGCTCGGTCACCGAGAGCCGCTCGAGCCACGGAGCGCCGTCGACCTTCTCGCGATCCTCGACCGCGCTGCTCACGATGACGGGGAGGATCGTCCGCGCCGTCAGCTCCGTCTGTGAGAGCGCCCGCGACCACACCGGATGGTCCGCGAGTCGGCCGCGCGCGATCGTCGCTTGCCGCACGGGCGGATGTTACGCACGTGACGCCAAGGACGGCGGTGGCCAAGGGCTACCATTTCGAGCGGTGAGCCGACGACGCCCCGCCGCGCTCCTCGCCCTCGCCGGAGGGGTCTTCCTCGCGGTCAGCGGCGCGGCATTCGCGTCCATGCCGCGAGCGGCGTCCGAGCCGCAGGCCCGCGCCGAGAACGTCGTCACCGACGTGGCGATCCGGTCGGCTCCGACCGACACCGAAGTGACGCCGGCGGCCCTGGCCGCGCCGGCGCCCGCCGTCGCGGCGGCCATTCCGGTGGTCGAGGCAAAGGCCGCGCCGGCGCGGGCGGTCCTGCCCGAGATGAAACACGTGTGGCAGTCGCTGAACAACTGCGGGCCGGCGTCGGTCGTCATGGCGCTCTCGACCTTCGGTGTCGACGTGACCCAGGAGTTCGCTCGGGTACCGCTTCGCGGCTCGAACATCCTTTCCGGCATGGGGCCGCAGCGCGTCGACGGTTGGGTGAGCTCGAACTTCGGGCTGCACTCGGTCTGGCGGAACAACGGCACGAACGATCTCCTGCGCCGCCTCGTCGCGAACGGCTTCGCGCCGCTGGTCACGCAGTGGATGCAGGATCCGAGCATCTCGCGCATCGCGCACTGGCGCGTCGTGCGGGGCTACGACGACGCGGCGCAGACCTTCTACGTCAACGACCCGATGCTCGGCAACATGGTCTCGCTCTCCTACCAGTGGTTCCAGAACAACTGGCAGCCCTTCAGCTATCGCTACATGGTCATCTACGAACCGAAGGACGAAGCGCTGCTTCGCGCGATCGTCGGTGACGACTGGAACGACGCGAGGATGCGGAAGAACTTCTACGAGCGCACGAAGGCCGAGGCAGCGGCGCACGACACCTCGGCGGCGTGGCTCGCGTTCGGTGAGGCCGCGTACGGCTACGGAATGTTCCGCGAGGCCGTGAGCGCGTTCGAACGGGGCATCGCACTTGGGTCGGCACAGGGTGTGTTCACCCTGCGGTCGAGCTATCCGCAGGCGCTCCGTGCGCTCGGCCGGCAGAGCGAGGCCGACACGGTCGCCCAGCGGCTTTCGACGTCGGCGACCTCGTCCGCGGTGGCCTCGCCACCCGATCCGTTCGCCCTCTTCCTGGCGTGGTCACGCGATCACGCCGGTGACGAGCAGAAGCTCACCGAGTAGCGTCGCCGCGCGCTCGCGCAACGCGGTCGTGACCCGCGGTCTCAGCTGGAAGTCGGTGATCGCGCGCCGCCTGGCGCGCCATCGCCTCGACGCGGCCGCGCCGCGAGCGAAGCTGGTCGACGTGGTCTCCGACGTGTGTGGCATACACGCGCAGGTCATGCCGAGCGCGGAGATCTCGCTCGGTCTGCGGATCCGCGATTTCACGCGGGCCCACCTTCACGACGCGCTCTGGGTGAAGCGCGAGCTCGTCAAGACCTACGGCATCCGCGGAACGGTGCACCTCCTCCCGGCGCGCGAGTACGGGTGGTGGCTCGCCGCGCTGCGAGCGGGCTGGCGCCGCGACCACGACGTTGCGCGTCTCGCTTATCTCGGCATGACGAAGAAACAGATGGACGCGACGATCGACGCGATCGCGGATGCGGTGAGCGCGACGCCGATCACCCGCGAGGACCTGGGCGAGGAGGTCGCGCGTCGCGTCGGGCGATGGGCCGTCGAGCGGACCGTGAACGCGTTCGGCGGGCAGTCACGCGTGTGGCAGGCCGCGATCGGCGGCGCGGCGATGCGGGGCGACCTGATCTTCGGTCCGCCGGTAGGCGCCCGCGTCACCTTCGTCCGGCCGTCCGACTGGCTCGGGAAGACGAAGCCGCCTCGCGAGCCCGACGCGCAGGTGGAGCTCATGCGGCGATTCCTCTTCGCGTACGGTCCCGCGACCGCCGCCGAATTCGCGCAGTGGGCGTTCCTCGATACGCGCCGCGCGAACGAGATCGCAAAAGCGCTCGGCGACGCGATCGAGCCGGTCGGTATCGAAGGGCACCGCGCCTGGCAGATCGCAGGCGATCGCGCGCCTCGCGCCAGCGAGTCCACGCTGCTCCTCCCACGGTTCGACTGCTATGCGGTGGGCTTCCATCCCCGCGACGTCATCGCTTCACCGGCGGTCGTCGCGCGCGCCTCGGCCACCGGACTCCTTCCGGCGCGGCTCGGGTCCGGACGGGCGTACCTGGTCGGCCCCATGCCCGTGCTGCTGCTCGACGGCGTCGTCGGCGGGATCTGGGAGTCGACGCGCGGCGCGAGGCGCATCGCCATCCGCGTGCAGCCGCTCCTCGCGCTCGATCGGAAACGCCGCCGTGCAATCGATGACGCGGCCGCGCGCATCGGCGAGATCGTCGGCCTGGAGCCGACGGTGACGATCGGAAAGGTCAGTACCCGCCCGCACCTGTAGCGCGGGACGGCGCGCGACTAGGGCGTGATGAGGTGGACGGGGTTGCCGCGGATGTTCACTTCCCAGGTCGTGATGTCCTGGCCGGTACCCGACGTGCCGTATTCGATCTTCCACCAGCCCGGCCCGGGCTCGCCGGGGGGCGTCGGGGCCGTATAGGTGGCGGGGATCGGCACGGAGATCGTCACCCACTGGTTGTTGTAGAAGTTGCACGAGCTGCTCGACGTCGTGAGCGTGGTCGTCGGGCCGCCGCTCGTCGGCGCGCCGCACGAGCTACCCGTCGCGCTGTACGTGAAGGACGGATAGACGAAGCCGGTCGTCGTGGGCACGCGGATCTTGAAGGTCGTGCTCGTGATGTCGCCCGGGTCGAAGAGCTTGATCTCGAGCGTCTTGCCCGCGTGGGCCGCCTCGATCTGCGCCAGGTAGAACACCGACGTGTTGTTGATGACGATGAAGGCTTCCATGCGGCTCTGGCCGTACACGCGCGCGCTCGGGCCGGCCACCGCCGCGGCCTGGATGCCGAAGCCGTTGATGCCGTTCTCGACGTTCGAGCCGCTGCTCGAAACG